>JANOVS010000218.1:0-5670 GCA_031417515.1 Hyphomicrobiales bacterium | reverse complement strand
GTTGGAGGGCATTGATTGTAAACCGCCATCCAATCAATGCCCTCCAACCCGCGCCTTTCGCGGGGAGGAGGTGCCCGAAGGGCGGAGGTGGGGGACGCAGGGTGTTTGGCCGCTCTACTTGATCAACCCTTCAGCCTTCATCGCCGCTTGCACAGCCGGACGTGCGCCAACGCGGCCCATGAAGGCAGAAATGTTTTTCCACTTGCTGATGTCAATGCCCGTGTGGGCACCCCAGCTGAGAACCGTAAAGGCATAGGCATCAGCCACGCCAAAGGATTTGCCGGTCAGGAAGTTTTGCTTCTTCAGCAGTCCATCGAGCCAGTCCAAGCGCTTTGCAACGCGTGCAATGATGGCAACTTTGCCGTCGGCAGGCATGGCCGGATTGAACAAACCGCCGATGCCCTTGTGCAGTTCAGAAGCCACAAAGTTCAAGGATTCCATGGCGCGGTAGCGGGCCATGGTGCCGGCTTTCGGCAACAGCTTGGTGGCCTTGGCCTTGTCAGCTAAATATTGAACAATAGTCGCCACCTCGGTCAGCATTTCACCTTTTTTTATTTCCAGCGTCGGCACATATCCCTTGCCATTCACCTTGTAAAAATCACTGCCCGATTCAGTCTTGTGGGCACCAAGGTCAACTTTTTCGAGATCAAATTTCTTGCCGAGTTCGCGTAGAATGATATGAGGGGCGAGGGAACAGGCACCCGGAGCATAATACAATTTCATTTGCAGCCTCCATTAAGATTGCAAGACAGTGCCAAGTAAATGAAACAAGTCAAGTTGCTATTGAGTTGGTGATCCAAAAATCAACCGGAATTCATCGATCAATGCTTCATCCAACGCCGCCATCGAAGTCGACAAACCAAGTTCGGCGAAACTGGTAACACCGTGTTGTCGAACGCCACAGGGCACAATACCGTCAAAATGCGTGAGATCAGGGTTCAGGTTAATGGCAAGGCCATGAAACGACACCCCGCGCCGCACCCGAATGCCGATGGCAGCAATTTTGTCTTCGCGTTCATCGCCGCGCCGCACCCAAACCCCCACCCGGTCTTCGCGCGTTTCACCAACGATGCCAAATTTCAGCAGTGTGCCAATTATGACCTTTTCCAAAGCCGCCACAAAGGCCCGCACATCATTGCCGCGCTGGCGCAGATCAAGCATCACATAAACCACCCGCTGCCCCGGACCGTGGTAAGTGTACTGGCCCCCACGACCCGTTTCAAAAACCGGAAAACGATCCGGTTGCACCAGGTCTTGGGATTTCGCAGAAGTTCCAGCAGTATAAAGGGCAGGGTGCTCAACCAGCCAAACCAGTTCCGTGGCGTCTCCCGCAGCGATGGATGCTACCTCAGTTTCCATGCGCTCGACGGCAGAAGCATAGGGTGTGAATCCCCCAGACGCCTCGAACCGAAGCGGAAGTTCTGCCGAAAGTAATGCGGAAATGCTGCTACGTAAGACCATTTTCAAGAATGCAATATCTAGATTTCGGCCACTGGAAGGTAAGGAGTAAGCGGCCTCGTTTGTTGCAACAGCGGAACTAGCGCGGTTCATCATTTTTGAATGGATTGTCCCTACAGGTATCCAAGAAAACAATTGTCGCAGCAATGCCAGATGTTTGAAGTCCGTCTACGATTTCTTGAACTCCAACACCTTCAATCGTCAAATCGTCTACTGTCTCCAATTTAACATCTACAGGAATGGCGTAGTTCACACCATCTACCTGAACGCCATGTCCAGAATAGTAGAAAACGGCAATTCCGCCTTTTCCTTCTCGCCTTAGGCGATCCAAGAAGTTTGTTATCGTATTTTTCATTTGCAGATAATCAGCGTCCAAAGCAATTGAAACTTGGAAGCCTAACTTCCCCAGCCGGCGCGAAACGAGCTCCGCATCTTTTGCGGGAGCAGAAAGCACAGTTACATTTTCATAGTCACCATTACCAATAACTAGTGCGAATTTTGGTCCAGGGAAGCTCTTTAAGTTAATAGGTTGGTCGAGCGTACTCTCATAAATCGGCAATTGAGTAACTTCCGTTTGAAGTTTTACGTCGGCAATAACGCGCTTGGCCAATTGCTCCACATCAAGGGCATCATCAGCCAAGTGCTGTGACACAGACCGTGAAAAAGTAGACCCATTCTCGTCGCCTGCAGCTGCGAGCTTTCCACTCGAGGCGGCATACATTATCAGTGTTGGACCGCTGTGGGTTGCAATTTGCGCCAAGCCTGGAAGCAGTTGTCTGACTGGAGGTTTTGGATGCCCAAATCCCAATGAAACAAAATCCCATGCTGCGGAAAATCTTCTTCCAATCTCGCTTGGGTAGGTGAGATTCAAGCTTCCAGCGATAGCAAGAGCGCCAAAAATTGTTAGATAGGATTTGTATGCGTGTTTGCGTTTGGTTTGAATTGCTCCGAAACTTGCCGTAAGCCGTGCCATATCACTGTCAAAAGTGGAGTGGCTAACAGTTATTGCATTCCGTCGTGCAAGTGATTTCAACGCTTCAGGGAGTTGGGCCGACGTCGGAATTTGAGCACTTCCGACGAGTACCGGAATAACTCTAATGGCGCGAGACAATGCAGCAATGATTTCAATTCGGACCAAATCAGTAGGATCGTCAAGTCGACGGCTACCTTTTTCTAGGCCTTCTGCCGAAAGCCACTTCGGTCCAATTATTGCCAACAACATATCGCATGTGGACACTTCAGATTCCAGCGCATCTATGTAGTCGACTCCAGGTGGGATAGTATTCACATCGATAAAAATTTTGCTCTGCGGAAATTGTGTCCGTAGCCTATCGTGAATTCTTCCCGAAATATCAGAGGAGTCGTCACGCCGATAACTGATAAATATCTTTTGACTCATGGTGACAACTCTTTTGCCAAATTGTGTCAGTCAGCTTTGAATAACTCACTTTAAATTTTAATCAATTTTTCAGCGTCGAGGCCGTGCCAGCTTGTCCTATTTTCTGAAGCTGATCAGAATTTCAGTTTTTAGCTGTATTTCGGCAACTTCGCAACTTGTGCTGAAGAATTGGACATTCCACCCTTCGACAAATGTAGGCAAGTGTTCTATTGTCTATTAATGGAAGTGTTGGTCCTCTTCGCGATACTTATACTGATTGCTGGCCCCGTGCTGGCAATAATTGCCATCGTGAAAGCTGCGGGTTTGGAACGACGTGTCCAGGAACTCAAACGCGAGATCAAGAATTTATCGGCGCAGAACATGACATTAAGAGAAGTTTCTGTCACGCCACCTGAAGTAACTATTGCCGAAACGCCAACTGCTGCTCGGGCTGTCGAACCCCAGGTGATCGACTCGCCAGATGTTGCTGCAGAAAATCTGCCTGAAACAACGCCAAAACCGGAACGCCAATCGGTGGAAAAAGCCTTGGCTTCCCGTTGGCTGGTGTGGATCGGTGGCATTGCCATCGCCTTGGGTGGGTTGTTGCTGGTCAAATATGCTCACGACAATGGCTTGATTCCGCCAATCCTGCGGGTGATTTTCGGACTGGCGTTCGCTGGCGCATTGGTTGCGGCCGGCGAGTGGCTGCGGCGCAAGCGTGGTGAAGCGGTGACAGATTATGTACCCGCCGCCTTGTCCGCTGCCGGGTTGGTGATTGCCTTTGGCGTTGTTTACGCTGCCTATGCCCTCTATGGTTTGCTGTCTCCCGCAATCTGTTTCCCGGCCTTGGTGGCCATTGGATTGGGTGCGCTGTGGTTGTCGCGTCTGCAAGGACCACTGATTGCAGCCCTGGGCCTGATCGGTTCCTTTGGGGCTCCGGCACTGGTTCCCTCAGAACACCCCAGTCAATGGGGCTTCTTTGCCTATCTCGCTGTTATTGTTATTGCCAGCCTTTATGAACTGCGCAACCGCCCCTGGTGGTGGCTGGGCTATGCGGCCATCGCAGGGGCTTTCGCCTGGAGCATCATGTGGCTGAACAGTGGTTTTGGGCATACAGCAGTCGGGCCTTTCGCTTTGCTGCTGGGAGCCGTTGCAGTGTTCATACCGCGCGGCAAAGCCATTTTGGACGAGAGCATGGGGTCGCTGTTCGACAGTAAAAACCTGTCTCCCCCCATGATGATCGCCATCGCAGGCTGTGTGGCGGGTGCCGCAGTTTTATCATTCCTTGTGAATGCCGCAAACCACGACACCTTGTCACTTATGCTGTTCGCCATCGGCATGGCAGCCATCGTGGCATTTGGTTGGTTCCGCCAAGGTTTGGTCGCTGCGCCTCTGTTGACAGCTGCATTGACACTTGTTGTTTTGATGGCATGGCGCAATGTCGGGTTTTATGCGTGGGCCATGGATGAACGGGGCATTTGGTCAACGGTACCGGGCCTGATTGAACCACCGCGTTTTCGCAATGCCATGCTGTTTGCTCTTGCCGGATTCGCTGCCGTGGGTGCCTTGGGCGTGTTACGAAAAGCCGAAACGCGACCCTGGGCAGGATTGGCAGCAGCGTCGTCATTCCTGTTCCTGTTTGCAGCCTGGGGCAGGGCGGACTTTACCCTGAGCCAAAACACCTGGGCTGCCATCGCAGCGGCATTGGCTGCCTGCCTTGTCGGGCTTGCCTATCAGAAGCGCAGCCTGCAAGAAACTGACCCTAAAGCTGACTCACTGGTGATGTTGTTGGGCGGTGCGGCCTTGCTGATCCTGTTTGCACTTGATCGCCTGCTGGACGGTGTCTGGATGACCATCGCCATATCTGCTCTTGCCGCAGCCTATGCCTATGTCACGCGGATTTTCGTGGTTACCCGTATCGGTGCCATCGCTGCAGCCTTGGCCAGTTTCGCCGCCGTCAGATTGTTTGTGGGGCGGGAATTCTGGGGCGAGCTAACCAATCTGCTGTGGGGCCCCCATTGGGTGCTTTACGGCTATGGCGTTCCGGCAATTCTGGCATGGGTCGCATCACGCTGGCTGCTGGCTCCGGGCTTCGAACGCTGGCGCATCGCCTTCGAAGGCATTGCCCTTGGCCTCGCCATTTCGCTTGTCTCACTTGAACTGCGAGTCCTCATCGGTGGCGGCATCACGTCGGACGACATGCAATTGCTGGAACTTTCAGCCCATGCCCTGGCCTGGATGGGAGCAGCCTATGGCTTGGCCCATCGGCAACAACTCTACGCCAGCTTTATTTCACTTTGGGGCGCTCGCGTCTTGTTCGTGGCGTCCTGCGCGGCGCTCTTTGTCGGCCTGACATTGCGCAATCCCGTTGTTGATGGCGAAGTGTTGCAAGGCGGGCAATTCATCAATTCCCTGTGGCTGGCTTATCTGGCACCCGTGCCGCTGCTTGCCCTGATGGCCCGCAAACTCGTCGCCCTCGACTTTGAGAAATTCCGCAATGCCGTTGGCATCTTCGCCTTGGCCTTGTTGATGACTTTCATCACCTTGCTGGTCAAACGCCAATTCCAGGGACCAATCCTCGAGTTGGAATTTGCCAGCCAAGGTGAGTCCTATTCCACATCTTTGGCTTGGCTGGTTTCCGCCATCGCCATCTTCATCGTGGGTTTGAAACTCGACCGCCAGACCATCCGCTATGCCGGCCTTGCCATTCTGGTGCTGACGATATTGAAAGTATTCGGTTTCGACCTGTTCAACCTGGGTGGACTATGGCGGATCGCCAGCATCATAGGCCTTGGCGCATGCCTGATTGGTGTGGGTTGGCTTTACACAAGGTT
>JANOVS010000217.1:0-52506 GCA_031417515.1 Hyphomicrobiales bacterium | reverse complement strand
CTTTCAACGCTTGACGGCAGGGCTCAACCGTCTTTTGGATCAAGTCATCCACCAAGGCTTCAAGCTTTGCACGGGTGAGCTTCAAGGCCAAATGCTTGGGGCCTGAGGCATCAGCGGTGGAGAACACTTGTGACTTCTTCGTCGGGATCGTGGTGTTGCGGTCAATCAAACGTGTGAACACACCGCCCAGGGTTTCAATGCCGAGTGACAGTGGCGTCACATCAAGCAACAACACGTCCTTGACTTCGCCCTTCAATACACCGCCCTGAATGGCCGCACCGATGGCGACGACTTCATCAGGGTTCACACCCTTGTGGGGTTCCTTGCCAAAGAACTGCTTCACCACTTCGATGACCTTGGGCATGCGGGTCATACCGCCGACCAGAACCACTTCGTCGATCTGGCCAGCCGTCACGCCAGCGTCTTTCAACGCTTGACGGCAGGGCTCAACCGTCTTTTGGATCAAGTCATCCACCAAGGCTTCAAGCTTTGCACGGGTGAGCTTCAAGGCCAAATGCTTGGGGCCTGAGGCATCAGCGGTGATGAAGGGCAAGTTGATTTCGGTCTGCATTGAAGACGAGAGCTCAACCTTGGCCTTTTCAGCCGCTTCACGCAAACGCTGCAAAGCCAGCTTGTCTTTGCGAAGATCAATGGCCTGTTCTTTTTTGAACTCGTCGGCAAGATAATCGACAATACGCATGTCGAAGTCTTCACCACCCAAGAACGTATCGCCGTTGGTGGATTTGACTTCAAACACACCGTCGCCGATTTCCAGAACCGAGACGTCGAAGGTGCCGCCGCCCAAGTCATAAACCGCAATGGTGCCGGCTTCGCGCTTGTCGAGGCCATAGGCCAGTGCAGCAGCCGTTGGCTCGTTGATGATGCGCAACACTTCAAGACCTGCGATGCGGCCCGCATCCTTGGTGGCCTGGCGCTGTGAGTCGTTGAAGTAAGCCGGAACCGTGATGACGGCTTGCGTGACTGGTTCGCCGAGATAGCGCTCAGCGGTTTCCTTCATCTTGGTAAGAGTATAAGCTGAAATTTGCGAAGGCGCATATTTGGTGCCACGGCTGTCCACCCAGGCATCGCCATTATCCGCCTTGACGATGGAATAGGGAACCAGCTTCTTGTCCTTGGCAACCATCGGGTCTTCCATGCGGCGACCGATCAGGCGCTTGATGGCAAAGAAGGTGTTTTCCGGATTGGTCACACCCTGGCGCTTGGCGGGCTGGCCGACCAGTGTTTCGCCGTCGGCGGTGAAAGCCACGATGGAGGGTGTGGTGCGCGCCCCTTCGGCGTTTTCAATCACCTTCGGGGTTTTGCCTTCCATGACCGCCACACATGAGTTGGTGGTGCCCAGATCAATTCCAATAACTTTTCCCATAACTATCCTCCAGTGGCAGACAGCGTACCTCGACCCCTTCAGGCGTCGAACAAGCCCCTAAATGGGGTTGCTGTCTCCGATTTCAATCCTCCCGAAACAAATCAGGAAAATCCCGGTGCTTCGGCGTTCTGCCGCTATATAGGGGGGCGGCTTAGAGCTATCAAGGATTCTTGGTGAAGATCTCGGTTTTCCCAGTTCCCGTCATTCCGTGCAAGCCGAAGCGCGGCGCAGGCGCGACAGGGAACCCAGCTTTGGCTCAGCACACGCGGTGGCGAAAGCGGGTTTCCAGATCGCTTGTTTCGCTGCGCTACACGCGCGTCTGGAATGACGATGCGGAGAGGGTGGCTTTCGTCGTATAGTCACCCCATGACCAACGGACTTCGCCATTTCCCGGAATATTTTGACCTCACCCAACAAGAACAATTGTTGACCGTGCTTCGGCAAGCCGTGGCCGACGCTCCTCTTTTCACTCCCGTCATGCCGCGCAGTGGAAAACCTTTCAGTGTGCGGATGACCAATCTGGGGCCGTTGGGTTGGGTGTCCGACAAATCAGGTTATCGCTACCAGCCCACGCATCCCGTGACATACAAGGCTTGGCCCGCCATGCCAGACATCTTGACCAAACTCTGGACCGACATCGCAGGCTACCCCCATCCACCAGAAGCCTGCCTCGTCAATTTCTACAACACCGACGCCAAAATGGGTCTGCACCAAGACCGCGACGAACAGGATTTCGCAGCCCCCGTGGTCAGCGTATCTTTGGGTGACACCGGCCTGTTCCGCTGGGGCGGCACAACACGGGGCGGAAAAACCCAAAGTGTGAAATTGGCCTCAGGCGATGTGCTGGTCATGGGCGGCGAGTCACGTCTGTGTTTCCACGGCATCGACAGGATTTTGCCGGGGACTTCGACACTGCTGAAAGAGGGTGGCCGGATCAATTTGACGATGCGACGGGTGGGAAAGACGCAAGGGTAGTTGATTTCAAGGGTAGTTGATTTCCTGTGCAAAAACGCCGATTCTTGATTTCATGATGGCTGTTCCAGACCGACCAAAAATCTACCATATCGTTCATGTGAACAATCTTGCGTCGATTGTGGGCGATGGCTATCTCTGGTCCGATTCGGAGATGAACAAGCGAGGTGGGCCACCTGCGAACATTGGTATGCCCAGCATAAAATCCGCTCGTCTAGAAATGCAAGTTGGTTGTCACCCACATACATTCGTTGGTCAGTATGTACCATTAAATTTCTGCCCGCGATCAGTTATGCTAAACATCATCTGGTATGCCAATCACCCAAACTTGGTGTATCGCGGAGGGCAAGGACCAATCATCCATCTCGAGGCAGATTTGTTCAAAGCTATCGAATGGGCGGAAGAAAACAACCAGCCCTGGGCGTTTTGTCTGGGAAACGCGAGAGCGGCCTACGCCAGCTTTAGATCAAGCGTAAATGAACTGTCCGAAATAAACTGGCAAGCAGTTGCTGCCAGGGACTTTCGAAACCCGGACATTAAGGAAGCAAAGCAAGCTGAATTTCTTTTGAAAAATAAATTCCCATGGGGTTTGATTGAGCGCATTGGATATCTTGACAGGCCATTGTTGCCACCATCTGGCGTACTGGCTTCTATAACAGACGCCCTCAAGGGCGCGGCACATCGACCAGTGGTCGAAAAGTGTAACGACTGGTACTACTAGGGGAGGATGACAATGATAGAATTCACAAAGGGAGATTTATTGACAGCGGACGTTGAAGCCTTGATCAACACGGTGAATTGTGTCGGAATCATGGGTCGTGGCGTTGCGTTGCAATTCAAAGAGAGATTCCCAGCCAACTTCAAAGCCTACGAGGCCGCCTGTCGACGGGAAGAGGTCCAACCGGGCCAGATGTTTGTTTATGAAACGGGCACCCTAACGAACCCCAAGTTCATCATCAACTTTCCGACTAAACGCCATTGGCGCGGCAAGAGCCGGATGGAGGACATCGACTCTGGTCTTCTTGCTCTGACAGTTCAAATTCGCAATCGCGGCATAAAGTCGATTGCCATCCCCCCGCTTGGAAGCGGCCTTGGTGGTCTTGTTTGGTCTGACGTGCGGCCACGCATTGTGGCCGCACTGCGTGACTTCAATGATCTGCGCGTCGTGATCTTTGAACCAAATGGCACACCTGCCAATTTCAAAGCGCGTGAAGTGCCCGACATGACAGCAGGTCGTGCAGCACTTGTGGCCTTGATGTACCGATACCTTGGTGGTCTGATGGACCCGTTCGTGAGTCTGCTTGAGATCCACAAACTTATGTACTTCATGCAGGTAGCGGGTGAACCGCTGCGGCTAAAGTATGAGAAAGCACATTACGGTCCCTATGCAAATAACTTGAGCCATGTACTCAAAGCAATCGAAGGACACCTTGTATCAGGCTACGCCGACGGTGGGGACAACCCAGATAAGGAACTGGAACTCGTGCCAGGAGCGGTCAAGGAAGCTCAATCTTATTTATCTGACAAACAGGATACGGTATCGCGTTTTGATCGGGTAGGTAAACTTGTTGAAGGTTTTGAAACACCGTTCGGTCTCGAATTGCTGTCGACTGTGCATTGGGTGGTGACACACGAGGGAGCAACTACTGCCGATGAAGCGTCTGTTCGGGTTCATGGCTGGAACGATCACAAAAAGCGCTTCTCAACTCGACAAATCGGAATTGCTTTTGACCGATTGGAGTCTAATGGCTGGATAGCCAATCAACACACTTAACCTCGCAGAGTAAATTCCATGTCCCTCACTCTCACCGCCGCCGAAACGATTATCTCCGCCGCCCTCGCCCATGCAAAATCAGCTTCGTTCAAACCCCTTGGCATTGTCGTGCTTGATTCACGCGGAACCGTGAAGGCTGCCAGCATCGCCGACGGCTCTTCCCTTGCGCGCTTTGATATTGCGAAGGCCAAGGCGCAGGGGGCGCTGGCTTTCAACATGGGGACGCGGGGGCTGGAGAAGCTGGCCAAGGAGCGGCCGCATTTTTTTGCAGGTGCGGTTTCTGCCATTGTCGGCGGGATTGTGCCGGTGCCGGGTGGTGTATTGATCAAATCCGGGGATGGCAGCATTCTGGGTGCGGTTGGTGTGTCAGGTGATACGTCAGACAACGATGAAGCCGCCGCCATGGCTGGCATCACGGCGGCGGGACTTGTTGGCGATGCTGGACAAGGCTGAGCAAGCCGCAAGGTGTTAAGACACACTTCGGCGGCCTCGTTGACATCAAGGTCTGCACTGTCGATGCGGATTGGTCTGGCCTCAAATTGACAAGGCGGAAAAACTTGAAAGAATAATACGCTGGGGCGCGTATGTTATCCCAGATGGTCGAACTCTCCGATGCAGAACTGGTGCAAGCGGCACTTGCCGATGCCAAGGCCTATGGGAGGCTGATCGGGCGGCATGAAGCGAAGTTGCGGCGTTATGTCAGGCGTATTTTGGCGGGGCAAGCTTCCGCCACCGATGATGTGTTGCAGGAGGTTTTTATCAAGGCCTATCTCAACCTCAATGACTTTGACCAAGCGCGGGCCTTTGCCCCCTGGCTTTACCGGATTGCCCATAACGAAGCGATCAGTTCGCTGCGCAAATTGTCCTCCGGTATTCCGATGATTTCGGGTGATGATGCACAATTCTTTCTCGACCAGATCGCCGACCCGGATGATCCGGCAAGTCTTTATTGGAAAAACCGCAGCTTTGGCCAGCTGCAAAAATCATTGGCGGCATTGGATGAGAAATACCGCGACGTGCTGGTGCTGCGCTACCTCGAAAACCAGAGTTACGATGACATTTCGGAAATCCTACGACTTCCACCCGGTACTGTTGCCACATTGATCAGGCGCGGTCTCACGCGGTTGCGTGCGATTTTCGAAACAACCGGGGGCAAGCCATGACTGAACTTGAACGGAAAATCCTTGAGACCATTCAATCTCGCCGTCTGGTACCGAAACCTGCCTATCAATTTTTGGCCAAACGCTCGGTGTTTTGGGTCCTGGCGCTTGTTGCGGTGGTTTTGGGCGGGATCAACTTTGCCGTCGGCCTGTTTGTGATTGACGATTATTATTCAACGGGATGGCGCATTCTCGACAACATTCACTACAATGAAGCGCTTCTGGCGCTGCCGTTAATTTGGCTGGTGCTGGCTGGTCTGCTGGTGGCGAGCGCCATATTCGGCCTGCGTCATACCCGGCGCGGCTATCGCTTCAAACCCAGCCACCTGGCTGTTGGAGTCATTGGCGCAAGCCTGCTGTTAGGAATACTTCTGCATGCCAGCAATGCCGGACAGTCTCTCCACAATTATTTGTTGGAGCGCTTCGAGTCTTACCGTGCCTCAACCTATGTTCCCTTTGACGAATGGAGCAGGCCGGAACAGGGCAAGCTCGGTGGCACAGTCTTGAAAGACATGGGAAATGGAACCATCAGGCTGATCGACTTCAAGCAGAAGGCATGGCTGGTTGATATCGCCACTGCCGAAAGCAGAATCGACAGTCCAATTGCCGAAGAAGGCGATGTGGCGCTTGAAGGCGAGCAGACCGGTCCCAATACATTCCGTGCACGGATGATTTTGGAATTTGACTGAACCATTGAAAGAAAATCTCTTCGGGCACCGTAGACTCCATGAAACCCCATGCAGGGTTTTGCAGTAAAGCCAGGAGAGCATTATGAAACACGCAGCATTGGCGTTCACAGTCGCTTGTGGACTTGTCACAACAGGCGCAATGGCCGCCGACTACAAACCCATCATCATTCCGGCGGAATTCTCAACGACCATCAACAATCCGTTGTTCAATCTGCCAGTTGGCAAACTGATGGTATATGAAGCGAAGACCGACGAAGGTCTGGAGCGCGTTGAAATCCGCATCCGTCAGGAAACACGCAAAATCATGGGTGTTGAAACGGTGGTCTATAATGACCGGGTGTTTGTCGACAACCAGCTGGTTGAGGAAACCAATGATTATCTGGCACAGCACAAGGATGGCAGTGTCTGGTATTTTGGCGAAGTTGTCGACAACTACAAGGATGGAAAGTTCCTTGACCACAAGGGAGGTTGGATCGCTGGAGAAAATGGCGCGCTTCCCGGCGTGTGGATCAAGGGCAAACAGGTTGTCGGCGACAGTTACCGCATGGAATATTACAAGGGCCAGGCGGAAGACATGGCCGAAGTCAAGGAAACCGGCCTGACGGTCAAGGTGGCTGCAGGAACCTTCGAAAATTGCGTCAAAGTCTATGAATGGACTCCGCTTGATGCGGATTCGAAAGAGGACAAATATTACTGTCCGGGTGCCGGCGGTCAGGCCCTGTCGGTGCATCTTGTGGAAAATAACCGCGTCGAACTGGTCAAGGTTGCCAGCGACTGAGGTTCAATACTCAAAGGGCCTGAAAAGGCGGCAGGTCCTTTGAAAGAAGAACATGGCGGCATGCGTATGGATTGGAATAGGTTGTTTTATCCTTGGTTCGGGAGGTTTTCATGCGTCGTATCGTGGTTGCTACACTGGTTCTGTTTGGCGGTATGACACCAGCCTTGGCCGAAGACTGCACTGCCCCCTGCATTGGAAGCACAATCAGTTTTGGGCTGAATGGCGACAGTATTTTTTCTGCACGGCCCAACACCCTCAAAACCAACTCCCTGCTTCCCGAGATCGAAAGTGAAACTTATCTGTTGCCGTTTGAGAATTTCAAGCTTGTCAGTGTCTCGAAACTTGAACAGGTGATTGATCCTGCCCCCGGCAGCAACGCGATTTTCTCAGGACTTGGCCTTTATCAAAGCGAACTTTATGCCGAATATACATTCGACCCCGTGACCCTGAAGGTTGGAAAAATTGCACCCGTGTTCAGCTTGGCCTCCGACGTTGGTGACGGCGTCAATGCCTCCGAGTTGGCCGACAATGCAGACATGGACGAGAGTCTTGGCGGGGCTGCGGCGGTGGATTTTGAAGTGGGCGGCTATTCCCATTCACTTACTGGAACAGCATTCAGCATGGACCGGAGTTTCCTGGCGAAGTCTTATTTCAACCGACGCCCGGTGTCGAAACTTGTCGATGATGGTGCCGGCAACACCAACGGAATTTCATCCCTGTCACTGGTGCTTGACGGGTGTTTCGGGGCAGACATTGTTGATTGCCATGATGATGGCCAGTTTGGCTACAGGCTGGGTGCCCGCTATCAGCGTCACGGCGTGCAGACCGGTGACCAACTGGATGAAGATATCATCCCGCGCAATGAGTTGGCCTTGCTTGGTGCGTTACAAAGCAATTTCGATTTGGGCGGGAACAAGCTGCGCCTGATGACAGAGGCAGCCTATATCCAAAACTTCGAGAGCAATCCCGTCGATGCATTGATCTTGACGGGAATTGCCGCTTATATCGTGGACGCTTGGACCTATTCCGCTGCCCTGTCCCGGCAATCCATTACGGGGGCGGGTCTCCCGCGTTCAGAGCGACTGGCTGAACTTGCGATTGCCTATGATGCCGAAACAGGCTTTGGTTTGCCATCGTCCGACTGGTCCATCACCGGTGCCTACACATACGGGGTGAATGAGGAAAAACAAAAACAACATCTGTTAAGCCTGCGGTTCAAACTCGAACTCGGCAGCAGTTATTCATTGCGATAGAGTGTGCCTCAAGTTTATGGCGGCGATTTACCCATGGCCTGGCCAAAAATCGCGGCGGCACCTTCCAGGCTTGAGCCATTGACCACCGTATTGGGAACAAGCTTTCCGATCATCGTTACCAGTTGCGGCTGGCGTTCCATGGTTGCGAGGATTTTTTCCAAAGCTTGCAACATTGCGACACGATCCTGGCCCAGCACGCCGGCCTGTGCCAGTTGTCCCTTGGCTATTTCTTCAAGATATTGCCGTTCGGCACGGCCCAGGGCGGCGCGTTCCTGTTCTTTCTGATTGGCCACCTGCACGGCAATTTGCGACTCAACCAGGCGCGGCTGTTCATTGGCGGTGGAGCGGGCCTGTTCAGTTTCGATGCGTTGCTTTTGCGCTTCGGTTTCACGCTTGTAGGCTTCACCCAATTGGTCAGCCAATTGCTGGCGCAACCTGGCAATCAGGATTTCCGGCGGGATGGCAGGTTCGCCAAGCCGGATTTCCTTGATTTCAACGCCGGCTTTGCGGGCTTCAAGCTTGATCTGATCTTCGATGGTGTCTTCGATGGCCCCACGGTTTTCGATAAGGTCGAGCACCCGCGTCGGGCGCACGTCATAACCCGCCGACAAGTCACCTGGCTTCTTTGGAATACGGATGGTGGAGCCTGCGACATTGCGCACGATGGAACGAATGAGCGGCGTGAGGATGCGATGTTCAATTTCTGAAATGCCACCGACAGAGCCTGCGACGATGGGTGCGTTCTCAGGCGAGATTTGGGCGACAACCCTTAACTCCTGCGGAATATCCCAGCCCTCGACCTTGACAAAAACCGCGCGGTCAACTGCCGTTGTCGGAACGGGTTCTTCAACCGTCCTTTCGGTTTGCTTGAGATTGCCCTGCTGGTCGATGGAAAGATCGATGATGCGCCGTCGATAGCCACCCTTGTACTCCCAGGTTTGGACGCGGGTATCCACCAAGGTCACATCATAGGCTTTGCGGTTGAGGTAATAGGCCCCCGGCAATAGTGGCTCCTTCCACAGACCAATACAACCCTTGGGCACCAGGGGAACCGAAAGTGCATCAGCGTCATGTTGTGCAGCACTGACCCTGACGGTTTCCTCCTTGCAATTCAGACCGGGCGTTGAGACGTTGGACTTCACCACGCCCACCTGCCCCGTGGGGATAATGGTGGCAGAGGTGTCCTTGTCGATCTTCACATCAAAGAGATAGCTGTTGAGACGATAGGCTCCGGGTTTCAACACAGTTTCCTGGGGGCCACGATAACCACCTTCGGTCAAGAAGGCCGTTGCATTGAACATGGTGGCCAGCTTGTCGTCGGAAATGACGGGTGCCATGAACATGCCCTCCGGCATCGGCTGTCCATCCAAGGTCGTCACTTGCCCGTAGTAACCTTCGGGAACCTGAATGAGGTCATAATGTTCCACATCATAAAGCACATTGAGCAAGGGTCGAAAATGGAAACCTGGTCCGAGGATTTCAGCTTGTGGCCCCTTCTGCCCCGCCAATGCAATGATACGACCGGGTGGTAAATCCGATGCAAGATAGATGCGCTTCAAATGACCGACTTTATCAGCACTAACGAGCACGAATGATGTCGAGGCCAGCATCAGCAGGCCAATCATGATCATCACCATGCCAGCCACCGGACCCTTGAGGAGTGCCGTGCCCCATTCAAAATTTGACGGTGGCGATGTTGTGAGGCTGGTAGATTTGCGTGGCAGAAAAGCTCTCAAACCCACGAGGATGAGCAAAAAACCAATGGAGACATTGAACATTGTTTTGTTTCCGAATCGTTGACTGATTGAGAACGGTGGCAAGGGCAGCTTATTTCATTCCCGCCTCGTCGCAAGCGACAATGTCGCGGCTTGCGCGTATCGATCTGATGCGTTGCCTGATCGTGGAATTATTCTGCCCGGATGCAATGCCTAACCAAATCAGGCGTAATCAGTTAGCCTGAACGCCCCTTGCACGCCTGTCCCAATCCACCAACTTGCCAGCCAGCCACCAGCCCAGTGCCGCAACCCCGGCGCCGACATAGCCATCAATGGCATAGTGCCAACCCAGGTGCACTGAACCCAGCATGATCAAGGTTGCAAACAAGGTGAGGAGCCAGCCCAACCAGCGCTTGCCGGAAGCAAAGCCCAGAATGGCAAACAGGATTGAGGTTCCCACATGCATAGAGGGCATGGCCGAAATGCCGTTCACCAGGCCTTTGCCGGTTTCATAGTTTTTCCAAAGCTCGTCCATGACATCCAGCGCCCAGATGGGCTGCAAGGTGTTGACATGGGTGAGCCAGGCCATGAGCGGCGCATAGACATCCTGACCCGGATAGAGCCTGCCATAGAAGCAAGGACCAACCGATGAGAACAGCGTGCCAAGGCCACAGGTGCCGATAAACCACGTGAGGGTGAAGCCCAGCAGAAAATGTTGCCGCAGCTTGTGGTCGGTGCGGGCAAAGCCTTGCCAGAACCACAGGATGAACATCACGAAAAACCAGATGTTGTAGTTGAGGTTGAGAATGAAAGTGATCCACGGGCTGTTGAGCAGGGGTGCCAGCCATTGATAGGGGTGCACGCCGCCATGCAAGGCGAGGTCCATCTGCAGGAAGGCTGCATCCCAGGCGAAGGGATTGGCCGTGGGAATGGCTTTCTTGATGAATGTGTAGCCCACCATATAGAGCGTCATGAACAGGAAGGCATGCAGCGCATTGGAGACGCGGGGGGCAGAAAAATAATCGTCGCGCAGCTTGTGGAAAAGGGCCACCGCCACGCTGCCCTGATGTTTGGCCCGGGCAAGGCGGAGCATTTCCATGAGCAGTCCCAGCAGGATCATGACGGCCAGAACAATGAGCACGGGTCCGGAAAATATCAGAACCATGGCGAAGTCGAGGGGCAGTTTCAAAACCAGTGCTTCAATGATTGCGGTGGCGCAGACAATCAGGGCAAAGCCGTAGAGCAGGCGATTCTGGTGAAAACCGTCAATCAGGGTACGCAGGTAATTTTGTTTGGCAGAAGCCGAAACTTCCAGACTTACCGATGTCATGTCGCTGGTTCCGATTTCGCCAACAGGTTTTTATGCATCAGGCCTGCCAGCCACCATGAGAACCAAGCGACCAATCCACCCAGATAACCGTCCACGGCATAGTGCCAGCCCAGAATGATGGAGCCAGCAAGAATGGCAGCTGCAAAAGGAATGGTAAAATAAATGAACCAGCGTTTGCCCCAGCCCAAGGCGAGGCAAACGAACAACACGCTGGTTCCCACATGCAGGGAAGGCATGGCGGACACGCCTTCGACATTGCCATGGCCTGCCAGATGGGTTTGCCAGAGGGTGTCCTGGGTGAGTACGGCCCAGATGGGATAGACTTCATTGGCGGCGCGCAGGCTTGTCATCAGCTCGCCATAGGGATTGCTGCCGTTGACAACGAAACCATAGAAACAGGGACCTGCAGACGAGAGCAATGTACCCAGCACACAGGTGCCAAGGAACCAGGCCATGAGGTAGGCGGTGAGATAGCGCTGGCGGAGGTAGTTGTCCTGTTTGGAAAAACCGAACCAGAAGTAACACCCCAGCAATACCACAAACCACAGATTATAATTCACATTGATGAGGAAGAGGCCGAGTTGTGAGCCTAGGAAGGGTTGCAGCCAATCATGGGGCAGGAAACCAAAGTGCAGGGCACGGTCCATTTCCATGAAGGTTTTGTCCCAGGCGAAACTGCCGTTGACCACAGGAATGCATTTCTTGATGGCGAGGAAGCCGATGAAGAATATGCTATTGACCAAAATGGCGTGCACGGTGTTGGAAACCCGCCCCGGTGGCATGATGTCGTTGGCCAAGGTTTGGGCAAGGGCGAGGCCCGGACTGCCTTGGTAGCCACTCCACCAGAGCTGGACAAAACGGCAAATCAACCAGATGGCGATGGTGAGGGAGAGAAACAGGCCCGTGGTGCCGGAAACGACAGCGACGAGATTGAAGCTGACCGGCAGGCCCAGCCACAGGCACTCGAAAATTCCCAGCGCATAAGTGGCAAAGGCAATTCCATACAAAATGCGGTGGCTGCGAAATCCTGCAATTGTGGCTGACAGGGTTTCACGCAAGTATGAACCGAAGGCAGATGTTGCCCATGTTGCTGGCAGATTGAGTGTAGTCAGGCTCATGGCAATCCCAAGGTCAGACCTCCATGGCCCGAATGTTCCAATGCCCGCAGGAATACGGCAGGTCAGTAAAGTCGCGGTTAAGGATGATTGGTCGATTGGACAATCAGCTGTATTTGGGGACTGGTTTCGGTTTTAGGTTAAGATTTGGCTAATTCAAAACCCGCTCACTTCATTATTTCGGAACTCGAAATTAAACGTTGAAACCTGCCGCTGACCGGGCCAGTATCCCCTCATAAAACAGAGGCGGCAAAGCTGCCCAACAGGGTGGACATGCAGGAAAAAGCCGACAGTGAGTTGGTGCGACGTCAGAACCGCCGCATTGTGTTGCGGGCTTTACGTGAAAAAGGCCCTTTGGCCCGGGTGGAACTGGGCCGGATGACGGGACTTTCTCCCGCTTCGATCACAACAATTGCAGCGCAACTCATCGCTGAAAATATATTGGAGGAAGTGGCTGGCAATTTGCCCTTGGCCATTTCGAGTCGGCGCGGACGTCCCATGACCCGGTTGCGCTTCAGGTCCAACACAGGCCATGTTCTGGCAATCAATATCTCCATTGACAAGATCAGTCTGGCGTTGGCAGATTTAAGTGGCTTGATTGTCGAGTGCAGCGCCTCGCATGTGCTAACCTTCAATGCAAAACCCGAGCAGTTTGGCGGGATCGTCGCCGACAGAATTGCACAATTCATGGCAGCAAGTGATCGCGACATGGCTTCAGTAAACCGGATTGGCATTGCCATTCAGGGTCTTGCCGACATGAACAACGGCATTCTGCTTTGGTCACCAGCTTTTGCCGCGCGCAATGTCCCCTTGGCAGAACCGCTGAAAGACCGGTTCAAAATTCCCTGTTGGGTTGCCAATGACGCGAACATGATTGCCGAAGGTTTTTTGTCGCTTGACATGGCAGAGCGCAGTCCTGATGCGGCTACTGGGCGGCAAGGGATTACAGCGACGATATTCACCGGCTATGGCGTTGGCATGGGCCTGATCATGGATGACAAAGTCTATCATGGTGCAACAGGTGGTGCTTCGGAATTCGGACACATGAACCACATCCCCCATGGCGCACCTTGCCGATGTGGCAGGCGCGGCTGCATTGAAGCCTACGCCGCAGACTATGGCATATGGCGGTTGGCACGGGGAAGGCCTGATGACGATGCGCCCCATGATGCCATCGATAGCCAGCGGATGGCCGAACTGCTGGCTGCGGCAGAAGGGGGTGAACCAAAGGTCGTTGCGGCCTTCCAGACAGCGGGTGAAGCCTTGGGCTTTGGCATTGCGCGGCTGATCGCCATCCTCAATCCCCATCGTATCGTCATCGCAGGACCAGGATTGTCTGCATCCCATATCATAAAACCTGCCATTTTGGCGGGCGTTGCGGATGGAGTGATCGAGGAACTGCGCCGAAACGTTGCCATTGAGTTTGTGCCCTTTGAAACAGACATGATTTTGCGCGGCACCATTGATGCCCTGCTCAGGGATGTTGATGGCGAGGTCACGGCTCACTCTTCAGCAGGAGCGTCGGTGTGAAGAATTTATGTTTCGCCAAATATCTGCTTGCGGCAATCATCATGTTGCTGTTGGCCAGCGGACCGAGCCGCGCCGACGGGCGCAGTGACGCTGTCCTGGCGGGCTGGTATGGTCTGGTGCTGGAACTGGTGCGCCATACGCCAACTTATTCCCCACCGGTTGCCAGCCGCTCGTTTGCCTATCTGGGGATTACAGGTTTCGAAGCAATGGCCAGTGGTTCCAGTGGTCTGAACAGCCTTGCAGGCCAGCTCAATGGATTGGAAGCCTTGCCGCGTCGAACAGAAGGCTTGTTTCATGATGATGCAATTGTCTTGCACAGTGCACTTGAATTTGCGGTTCAACAGCACTTCAACAACACCGGCCCTACGGGTCGCCGGGCCATGGCGGCGGTCGGGGTCAAACTGCGCGACGAAACCTATCGCGGCGTTGCAGCAGATGTGATTGAGCGCAGTGAGGCTTATGGAAAAATTGTGGCCGAGCATGTGTTGCTGTGGTCACAGGGTGACGGGGGTGCTGTGATTGCCAATATGGGTTTTCCCCTGACCTATGAACTTGGAAACGGGCCAAGTGATTGGCAACCCACCAGTCTGATCCGCCAACAACAATCACCGCTGTTGCCGGAGTGGGGTGCAAACCGGCCATTTGCCATGCCGCAGGGGACAAGCTGTGCCATCGCTCCGGCCGTTGCTTTCAGTGAAGACAAGCAATCGGCTTTCTACGCCGAAGCGCTTGAAGTTGTGGCGGTGAAGAAAAACCTGACGGCTGAACACCGGGCGATTGCGCGGTTCTGGTCGGATGATCCAATGCTGTCGCCTACACCACCCGGCCATTGGATTTCCATTTCCTTACAACTTTTCAAACGTGATAGGGTTGATATTGAAATGCAGGTTGATGTGCTGGCGCGGCTTGGCATTGCCGAAGCTGATGCCTTCATCGGTTGCTGGCTCAGCAAATACACCCACAATCTCTTGCGTCCCGTCACCTATATCAAGCGGCTTATCGATCCGACGTGGGAACCGCTTTTGATCACGCCGCCATTTCCGGAATTTCCTTCGGGCCACAGCACGCAATCAGGCGCAGCCGCTGTGGTGCTTACTGAAATGCTTGGTGAAAATTTTGCCTTTGAAGATGCCACCCACAAGAAAGATGGATTGCCGCCGCGCAAATTCACCAGTTTTTGGGCCGCCGCCGAAGAGGCGGGGATATCACGCCTCTATGGTGGCATACATTTTCGCGATGCAGTGGTGCAAGGTCTCGAACAAGGTCGCTGCATTGGATCCTTTACGGCGAAACTGAAGACCCGGAGGTAGGCATGCGCATTACATTTTTATTCTTGAGTATGGTCATGCTGACGTCGCAAGGCTTTGCCGAAGTTGCTGTTACCGTGCCGCGCTTTGTCGATGAAACAAAGTCATCCGGTGTGACAAGCGTTTATGCTGGGGCATGGGAATTCATGGTGGGGGGTGGCGTTGCCACATTCGACTGCAATTCAGACGGTTTCACCGATATGCTTTTGGCGGGTGGTGAAAACCCTTCGACATTTTATCGAAATGCCAGCCAGCAGGGTGACCGCCTTGCCTTTACCGCCGAAACATCGGGGCTTGAATTTGAAAATGTGACAGGGGCCTATGGGCTTGACATCGACAGTGATGGCATCGGCGACGTGATGCTGCTGCGGGTTGGTGAAAACATCCTGATGCGCGGCACAGGAAATTGCCAGTTCGAGCGGGCCAATGAGGCATGGAATTTTGATGGCGGCGATGGCTGGTCGACAGCCTTTGCGGCAACTTTCGAAAAATCTGCCAACTGGCCCAGTCTTGCCATCGGCAATTACATCAACCGCACGGAAGAAGTTTCACCTTGGGGATCGTGCACCGACAACTGGTTACACAGACCCGCGGCGGAGGGAAAAAGTTTCGCTGCGCCCTTCGCATTGACTCCGAGTTTTTGCCCGCTCTCCATGTTGTTTACCGACTGGAACCGGTCCGGCACGCCTGCGCTTCGGGTTTCCAATGACCGGGAATATTACGAAGGCGGACAGGAGCAGATGTGGAAAATTCCGCAGGGCCAGACGCCAGAACTTTACAGCGAGAGAGAGGGTTGGAAATACTTGCGCATCTGGGGCATGGGCATTGCCGGACACGATGTGGACCTAGATGGCTATCCTGAATATTTTCTCACCAGCATGGCAGATCAAAAACTGCAAACCCTTGCTGCGCCGGGTGCTGGTGCAAAACTGCAACCGACCTACAAGGATGTGGCCTATGCCAAAGGTGTTACAGCCCACCGACCATTCATCGGGGACGATCTCAAGCCATCGACAGGTTGGCATACGCAATTTGAAGATGTGAACAATGATGGGCGGGTTGACCTGTTCATTGCCAAGGGCAATGTCTGGGAAATGCCGGATTTTGCCCTGCAGGATCCCAATAATTTGTTGGTTCAAGGCGCTGACGGCAAGTTTACCGAGATGGCGGACAAGGCTGGGGTGGCCAGTGTTTTGCAGTCTCGCGGCGCTGCGCTGACTGATTTCAACATGGATGGCCTGGTTGATCTGGTGGTGGTCAATCGCAATGGTCCGGCTGAGGTTTGGCGCAATGCCACAGCATCTCCTGGCAAATGGATTGGCCTCAAATTGCAGCAAGCAGGCACAAACCGGGATGGCATTGGGGCCTGGATCGAAACCAGATGGGGCGACAAGATATTGCGTCGGGAAATCACATCGGGAGGCGGCCATGCTAGTGGTGGAATCAACTGGTGGCATTTTGGTCTGGGTGGACAAACCACAACCGAGGTGCGGGTGTTGTGGCCCGACGGGGTGGCGGGTGGTTGGCAAAAACTCGATGCGGGCGAATTCTACACCTTGCATCGTGACAAGTTGCCCGAACGCTGGCTCCGTCCATAACCAAAACTTGCCCCATGGCGAAGGCGGTTTTTGCATGTTAGATTTAGCAGTATGGGCAAATTGACAACGCATGTTCTGGACACCGCCTTGGGCAGGCCGGCGGCGGGTCTGACAATCGAATTGTGGCGCTTGGACGAGGCACCGCAACAGTTGAAATCCATTGTGACAAATTCTGACGGTCGGGCCGACCAGCCATTGCTGGAGGGTGGGGCCTTCACAACGGGCACTTATGAATTGCGCTTCAGGGCGGGCGATTATCTGCGGCAACAGCATGCCGGTTTGAAGGGTTCAACCGAACCGTTGTTTCTTGATGTCATCCCCATCCGCTTCGGCATTGCCGATGCCAGCCAGCATTTTCATGTGCCGCTGTTGTTGCAACCCTTCGGCTATTCAACCTATCGCGGCAGCTGACCATGGCAAGCCGGGGTCACATCAGTTTTCTCAGGCGCGGCAAAATCGTCGCGCACAATCTGCCAAACCCCATGCAGACAGTGCTTGACTATCTCAGACTGAAAGAAAAATCCAAGGGAACCAAGGAAGGTTGCAACGAGGGTGATTGCGGCGCTTGCACCGTGGTGCTGGGTGAGTTGCGAGACGGGAAACTTGTCTATGCCCCCGTCAATGCCTGTATCCTGCTCGTCGCACAACTGCAAGGCAAGGAATTGGTGACGGTTGATGACCTTGCGGAAAAAGGCGTGTTGCATCCGGTGCAGCAGGCGATGGTTGATCTGCATGGCTCTCAATGCGGATTTTGCACACCGGGGTTTGTCATGTCGCTGTTTGCGCTTTACCATCAACAGGGAGTGGTGACGCGACAACGTGTTGTTGACCAGATCGCTGGCAATCTTTGCCGCTGCACGGGTTATCGACCGATCATTGATGCCGCACTCAAAGCTTGCGGCAACAAGACCGATGACGCTTGGACTGAGCGGCAAATGCAAACAATGGCATTGCTAACAACCATCAATGACGGTGCCGATGTTTTTGCCGGGGATGAAAATGGTTTTGTTGCCATGCCACGATCAGCGGAGTCCCTGTTATCGTTGGTCCAGCATCATCCCGATGCTGTTATTGTAGGGGGTGCCACGGATGTAGGTTTGTGGATTACCAAGCAAATGCGTGGCTTGCCAAAAATCATCCTGACAGGTGGTGCTGAAGAATTGCATGTTGTTGTTGATAAGGGTGATCATCTGAGTATCGGCGCTGCGGCAACCTATGCTGAGGCCTATGCAGCCCTTGCTGCACTAGCGCCTGATATTGGCGAGGTGATGCGGCGCATTGGTTCGGTTCAGGTGCGAAATTCAGGGACGGTTGGCGGCAATATTGCCAATGGGTCGCCCATCGGCGACATGCCGCCGCTGTTGATTGCGCTTGATGCGGAATTGGTGTTGCGCTCGGTTAGGGGTGAACGACACATGGCGCTGGAAGACTATTTTCTTGCCTATGGAAAACAGGATCGGCAGCCCGGTGAGTTGGTGTGGTCGATCAAGGTTCCGAAACTTGGACCTTCCCAGGTGTTTCGCGCCTACAAGATTTCCAAACGTTTTGACCAGGATATCTCCGCCGTAATGGCGGCATTTTGTTTTGAGATTGCTGGCGGCGAGATCACGTCGGCCCGTGTGGCCTTCGGTGGCATGGCGGGAACACCCCAGCGGGCTGCGACATGCGAGGCTGCGCTCGTTGGTGTCGATGTTGCCAACGAACATTCATGGCAAAATGCCGTTGCAGCACTTGGGATGGATTTTGCGCCTTTAAGCGACATGCGTGCATCCGCAGCCTATCGATTGGAAACAGCAGAAAATCTTTTGCGCAAGGCCTTGTTTGAAATCGCTGACCAAGGACAACATGCAACACGTGTGCTGAATGCCGGGATGACTTGATATGGTTGGCCTTACAACAATTGGCAAACCTATTTCACATGACAGTGCTGAACTGCATGTGCAGGGCACTGCACCCTACATCGACGACCTGCGCGAACCTGAGGAAACGTTGCACGTGGTGCCGGGGTTTGCAGCGAAAGGCGCTTGCGGGAAAATTTCCCTGCTTGATCTCGAAGCAGTCAGGGCAGCGCCGGGTGTGATTGCCGTACTGACGGCCGGGGATATTCCGGGCCTCAATGATTGCAGTGCCTCGATTGGCGGTGACCCCATTTTGGCTGATGGTGAAATCAAATTTCATGGCCAGGTGATTTTTGCGGTTGTGGCGACAAGCCGGGATGCAGCGCGGCGTGCTGTGCGGTTGGCGCGGATTGAAATTGCCACAACGACACCCGCCATCAGTGTTGATGATGCGGTGGAGATGCAGACTGAAGATGTTGTCCCAGCCTACGCATTCAAGCGGGGTGAGGTGACAACGGCGCTGAAAAAAGCCTCGCATGTGGCAAGATCAGAATTGCTGATCGGTGGCCAGGAACATTTTTATCTTGAGGGCCAGATTGCGCTTGTCATTCCGACGGAGCAGCGGGGCTTGCTGGTTCACTCCTCGACGCAGCATCCCACGGAAGTGCAACATTGTGTAGCCCGCATGCTGGCGATTGCCGATGCCTTGGTGACGTGTGAATGTCGGCGCATGGGGGGTGGATTTGGCGGCAAGGAAAGCCAGGCTGCGCAATGGGCCTGTCTTGCGGCACTGGCTGTTCACGTGACAGGCAGGCCCGCCAAGTGCCGCCTTGATCGTGATGATGACATGATCATGACCGGCAAGCGCCATGATTTTCGGGTGAAGAGTGAATATGGCTTTGACGATACGGGGCGACTTTCTGCCGTCGATGTCGAGTTCCTTGCCCGCTGCGGCTGCTCGGCTGATCTGAGCCAAGGTGTGAATGACCGCACCATGTTCCATGCCGACAATGCCTATTACTATCCCGAACTTTCCATCACATCGCGCAGGCTGTTTACCAATACGGTTTCCAACACGGCGTTCCGGGGTTTTGGTGGGCCGCAGGGGATGGTGTTCGCCGAGCGCATGATGGAAGAGATCGCCATCGCGCTGGGGCTTGATGCGCTGGATGTGCGCAAGCGCAATCTCTATGGTCGCGGTCGGGATATCACACCCTATGGCCAAAAAGTTGAGGACAATATTGCCCTTGAGGTGATCTCGACGCTGGAAAAAACCTCGGACTATCGCAAGCGTCGACGGGCTGTTGACAAGTTCAACAAGGCCAATCGCTTTCTCAAAAAAGGCGTGTCGCTGACGCCGGTGAAGTTTGGCGTTTCCTTCACCGTGCCGCAGATGAACCAGGCTGGTGCGCTGGTGCATGTTTACGCCGATGGTTCCGTGCAGGTGAACCATGGTGGCACCGAAATGGGCCAGGGACTTTACATCAAGGTAGCGCAGGTGGTGGCGGAGGAATTCGGTTTGCCGCTTGACCGTGTTCGGATCACCGCGACAACCACCGACAAGGTTCCCAACACTTCACCCACAGCAGCGTCTTCAGGCTCTGATCTCAATGGCATGGCCGCCAAAAATGCAGCGATTGAAATCAAGTCGCGCCTGCTTGCCCATCTGGCAAAATCCTGGAACGTTGCACCGGCAAAAATCCGTTTTGAGGGCGGTGAAATTCGATGCGGCGCAAAGTCCATGTCATTTGCGGCACTGGCCAAGCAGGCCCATGGCAACCGCATTTCGCTTTCATCTACGGGCTATTATGCCACGCCAAAGTTGCATTGGGATCGCCCGAGGGCAGAGGGCAGGCCATTTTTTTATTTTGCCTATGGAGCGGCTTGTGCCGAGGTTGTCATTGACACCTTGACGGGAGAGTCCCGCGTGCTGCGCGCCGACCTTTTGCATGATGTGGGAAGGTCCTTGAACCCTGCCATCGATATGGGCCAGATTGAAGGTGCCTTTGTGCAGGGCATGGGATGGCTTACCAATGAAGAACTGGTTTTCGATGCTGAAGGCAAATTGCGCACCCACGCGCCTTCAACTTACAAAATTCCTTGTGCCTCAGACGTGCCGGAGGATTTCCGGGTGGCGCTTTATGAATCGCGGGGCAACAAGGAAGATACGATCTATCGTTCAAAGGCTGTCGGTGAACCACCACTCATGTTGGCCATTGCGGTATGGACCGCCATTCTGAATGCCATCGCGAGTTTGAAACCGCGACAGGTCCCGGACCTGCAAGCGCCCGCCACGCCGGAGAATATCATGCGGGCGGTGAAGAGCATGGCGGCATCATGAATTTTTCCGCCAAAGCCGGGAATGCCTTGTTGAAAGCGGGTGCGGCTGTTCTGGTGACGATCAAGGAAACCCGTGGTTCAGTGCCGCGTGAATTGGGGACACAAATGTTGGTGACGCCGGAGGGCATGTTGGGTTCCATTGGCGGGGGTACGCTGGAATGGCGGGCGATGGCAGAAGCGCAGGCCATGTTGGTACGGGGTGAAAAATTCAGGTGCAGCGATTTTGTTCTGGGGCCTGATTTGGGACAGTGTTGTGGCGGCACTGTGTTGCTGGAGTTGCAACGGTTCGAACAGTCACAAACCGACGAACTTTGTGCAGCACTTCAACCACCTGAATTGCGACGGCAACTCTTGTTGTTTGGTGCGGGCCATGTGGGGCGGGCGCTGGTTTTGGTTCTCGCCCAAAGCCATTTTGATATTCATTGGGTTGATCCCAGACCGCAAGCCTTTCCGGGGGCCTCACCGGAAAATGTAACCATCGACAACCGGGGTGATGCCCTGCTGGCACTTGATACTTTGTGCCCCGAAAGCCTGGCCCTTGTCATGAGCCATTCCCATGAACTGGATTTTGCCATTGTCGACAAAGCCTTGCGAAACCCATCCATCGTCAAGCTCGGCTTGATCGGCAGTGCCAGCAAGCGGGCCCGCTTTCTCAATCGTTTGCGGCAGGCGGGAATAAGTGAAGGGCGAATCAAGGATTTGATCTGTCCGATTGGCAACGGCGAGATCGTTGCCAAAGACCCCCATTCAATCGCCATATCCACAGCTGCCCAGTTTCTGGCACTGGACGAGCGCTTGCGACTGTCGCAATCATCAACCATTGCGAAAGTCCGGACCAACTCATGACCGCACCCCTGCTGGAAGTGCAAGACATTGTGAAAATCTTTGGCACCCTCAAGGCCAACGACAATGTTTCACTTGATATCATGCCTGGCGAAATCCACGCTTTTCTGGGTGAGAATGGCGCTGGCAAGTCCACACTGGTGAAGATGATCTATGGCGCGTTGCAGCCCACATCGGGCAACATGCGCTGGCATGGCAAGCCTATCAAAATTCAAAATCCGGCTGAAGCACGCGCCCTTGGCATTGGCATGGTGTTTCAGCACTTCTCGCTTTTTGATGCATTGACTGCGGCTGAAAACATTGCCCTGGCCCTGCCTGATGCCTATGATATTTCTGGCCTCTCCAAACGTATCAAATCCGTTTCAAAGGATTATGGATTGCCGGTTGATCCCCATGCGGCGGTGGGTGATCTTTCGGTGGGCGAGCGCCAGCGCATCGAAATTCTGCGGTGTCTTTTGCAAAATCCCAAACTGCTGATCATGGATGAACCGACATCGGTGCTGACGCCCCAGGAAGCCGACCAGCTGTTTGTTGTGTTACGGCGATTGGCAGCGGAAGGTTGTGCGGTACTTTATATTTCGCACCGGCTGGAAGAAGTGATGACCCTTTGTTCGGCAGCCACCATATTGCGTCATGGCAAAGTTGTTGCAAGGCTTGATCCGCGAAAAGAGACGGCAACTTCCCTCGCACGATTGATGGTGGGAGCGGAGGTTGTACAGGTGAAATCGACGGCCCTTGCAGCGCGTGGTGCAGAGCGGCTGGTATTGAAGAACCTTTCGCTTGCCGCCGATGGAGCATTTGCAACGGCCCTCAAAAACATCTCGCTTTCGGTTGCAGGCGGTGAAATTGTCGCGATCGCAGGGGTTGCGGGCAACGGTCAGGGCGAGTTGTTCGATGCCCTTTCAGGTGAACGCCGGTTGACTCGTGACCACATGCTGCAGGTCGACGGGCGGGCTATCGGAAAAATCGGCATCAATGGCAGACGCAAACTGGGCATGGCGTTTGTTGCCGAGGAACGGCTGGGACATGGTGCAGTGCCCGAACTCAATCTTTCATCGAACATGGTGTTGACGCGTCATGCATCGGATGCGGCGATTGCCCGTGGCATGCTGGTTCACATGGATCAGGCCGAAATCGCCAAAGAACGCATTGTCAAGAATCATGATGTGCGCAAGGGCAAAATTGATCCGGAGGCCCGGTCGCTGTCGGGCGGGAACTTGCAGAAATTTGTCATGGGTCGCGAACTTGATCGCAATCCTGGTATTCTGATCATCAACCAGCCAACTTGGGGCGTGGATGCCGGTGCGGCGGCTGCCATTCGGCAAGCCATCGTGGATTTATCCCGGCTGGGTTCGGCAGTCATCGTCATCAGCCAGGACCTTGACGAGATTTTTGAAATTACCGACCGCATTGCCGTGATTTCAAGAGGCCAGCTTTCTGAAGCCCTGCCTGCCAGCGAATTGACGAGAGAGGCAATCGGCCTATTAATGGCTGGTGCCCATGAAGCGAAAAGCCGGGAGAGTAGTCATGCGGCTTGAAAAGCGCGCTGAACGCTCACCCACCATGGCGCTGGCCTCGCCGTTCATTGCACTGGGCCTGACGGTGATTACGGCAGCGATTATTTTTGCATTGCGCGGCATCAATCCGCTGAATGGACTTTATGTGTATTTCATCGAACCCCTCACGGCGCTGTGGTCAGTCGAGCAATTGCTGGTGAAGGCATCGCCCTTGATCTTGATCGGCGCCGGGCTCGCCGTGGCTTACCGGGCCAATGTCTGGAACATCGGGGCTGAGGGACAATTGACGGCGGGTGCCATCATGGCTGGCATGATTCCGGTAATGCTGCCCAATTGGCAATCACCCCTGACATTGTTGTTGATGTTGTTGTTTGGCGCAATCGGCGGCATGGCGTGGGGATCGATTTCAGCTTTTCTCAAGAACCGCTTCAATGCCAACGAGATCCTGACGTCGCTCATGTTGGTTTATGTGGTGCAGTTGCTGCTGGACTGGTTGGTGCGCGGGCCGTGGCGTGATCCCAAGGGGTTCAATTTTCCAAAATCAATCACCTTCACCGACTGGCAACTGCTGCCTTACATCACTTCAGGCATTCACTTGGGCGTTGTCATTGCGCTTGTCATGGCGCTGGTGCTGGGCTTTGTGATGACGCGAACACTTAAAGGTTTTGAAATCACGGTTTCAGGCCTGAGCCCAAGGGCTGCGCGTTTTTCAGGATTTTCCCAACAACGAACCGTGATGTTCTGTTTCCTGTTGTCGGGCGGTTTGGCGGGCCTTGCAGGTGCCATTGAAATATCCTCCGTGGTCGGACAATTGCAGCCGCAGATTTCGCCAGGATATGGCTTTGCCGCAATCATCGTGGCGTTTCTTGGGCGACTGAATCCAGTGGGTGCCATCCTTGCCGGCCTGCTTTTGGCACTTTCTTATATCGGTGGCGAAGCAGTGCAGACAGCCTTGCAGGTTCCGGAAAAAATCACGCGGGTCATCCAGGGCGTTTTGCTGTTTTATGTTTTGGCCTGCGACACGCTGATCAATTACCGTATCTCTGGCCTGTCAGCAGCCACACAAGTGCGGGTCTGAAACAATGGAATTGCTGCTCACCCTTCTCACCATCATCATGACAGCGGCCACACCCCTGTTGTTGGCGGCCCTTGGTGAAACCATCACGGAACGGGCGGGTGTTCTCAATCTGGGCGTTGAGGGCATGATGGTGATGGGGGCAGTTGCCGGGTTTGGCGGCGCATATCTCACAGGCAACCCTTGGGCTGGCATTCCCTTTGCCATTCTGGCTGGCATGGCGATGGCGCTGCTGTTTGCGTTTCTCACCATGACGCTTTTGGCAAATCAGGTGGCGACGGGACTGGCTCTAACGCTGCTGGGCCTTGGACTTTCGGCTTTGATCGGGGAACGTCTGGTGGGGCAACCCGGTATCAAGCTGCCGTTGTTCCTTGGCATTGATCCGCTCATTCCATTTTCATTTTTATTGACGGGATTGGTGTCTTGGTTTTTGTTTCGCACCAAGGCGGGATTGGTTGTCCGGGCTGTCGGCAACAACCATGCTTCGGCCCATGCCCTTGGCTATTCAGTAATACTGGTGCGCTATCTCTGCATTTTGTTTGGCGGGGCCTGTGCCGGATTGGCGGGAGGATATTTGTCACTGGTCTATACGCCGCAATGGGTGGAGAACATGACAGCGGGCCGGGGGTGGATTGCACTCGCCCTTGTGGTGTTTGCCTCCTGGTTGCCGCTGAGGGTTTTGGCAGGAGCCTATCTGTTTGGCACGATATCCATACTTTCTTTTGTTTTGCAGGCCATGGGCCTCGGAATCCCCTCGCAATTGCTGTCGAGTTTGCCCTATCTTGGCACCATCCTCGCACTGGTGGTGATCTCCGGAAACAAGGCTTTGACACGGCGCAACACGCCAGCCTCCCTGGGACAAGCATTCGTGCCGGACCGTTGATATTTATTAAGATAAAAGGGAGCGACTTATGAAGAAATTTTTGATGACGGCAGCTGCCACTGCCTTGATGTTGGGGGCTGTATCAGCTTCGGCTTCGGCAGAGGCCCTCAAAGCCTGCTGGGTTTATGTGGGGCCGATTGGAGACTTTGGCTGGTCCTATCAGCACCACAATGGCCTTGAAGCCGTGAAAAAGGAATTCGGCGACAAGGTTGAAACCGCCTATGCCGAAAGTGTGGCAGAGGCTGATTCCGAAAAAACCATCGAGCGCTTTGCCCGTGAGGGATGTAAAATTATTTTCACCACGTCGTTTGGCTATATGGAACCAACCCTCAAGGTTGCTGCCAAATTTCCCGACGTGAAGTTTGAGCATGCCACGGGTTACAAAACTGCTGACAATGTGACAACCTATAATGCGAAGTTCCATGAGGGACGTTATGTGATCGGGCAGATCGCCGCCAAGATGTCTAAGACTGGCATTGCGGGTTACATTGTTTCCTTCCCGATTCCGGAAGTGGTGGCCGGCATCAATGCCTTCATGCTTGGTGCACAGTCGGTCAATCCCGATTTCAAGGTGAAGATCGTCTGGGCCAATACCTGGTTTGATCCGGCCAAGGAAGCAGATGCAGCCAAAGTGTTGCTCTCACAAGGTGCCGACATCACGGTGCAACACACGGACTCCGCCGCTCCGTTGCAAACCGCAGAAGCCGCCGGTGCCTTTGGTTTTGGCCAAGCTTCTGACCAGATCAAGTTTGCCCCCAAGGCACAACTGACAGCGATTGTTGACAACTGGGCTCCCTATTACATCCGCCGGGTTGGTGATGTGTTGAACGGAACCTGGAAGTCGCAGCAGAGCTGGGATGGCATGGCTGAAGGAACAGTCTCCATGGCCCCCTATACCAACATGCCAGAAGACGTGGCCAAGATGGCAATGGAAACTGCCGCTGCCATCAAGGCGGGAACGCTCGATCCCTTTAAAGGTCCAGTTACCAAGCAGGATGGCACAGTTGTCGACAAGGTCGATGCCGGCATGATCCTTGGCATGAACTGGTATGTGAAAGGCGTTGACGATACATTGCCGCAATAAGTTTGGGCCACAATAAGCCCTGCGCATAAGCGAATGCCGGGTATCACAATACCCGGCATTTTTTTGGAATGATTGATGTGCTGGAGTCCTGATTTTGGCCCTGATCCCCGACCCTTATATTCTCGACTGGCTGAACCTGCTGTTCCGCTGGGGCCACATGATCGCGGGTATCGCCTGGATTGGCACATCGTTTTATTTTGTGGCGCTGGATTTTTCATTGCGCAGTCGCGACGGCTTGCCGGAGGGGGTACGTGGCGAGGCGTGGGAAGTGCATGGCGGCGGTTTTTACCATGTGCAGAAATATCTCTCGGCACCGCCCGCCCTGCCGGACCATCTGACATGGTTCAAATGGGAAGCCTATCTCACCTGGGTCACGGGCTTCTGCCTCTTAGTGGTGCAATACTATCTGGCCGCCGACAGTTATCTGATCGACCCCGCTGTGATGGTATTGACGCCGTGGCAAGCGGTGGGGATTTCACTGGCTGCCATCGTGTTGGGTTGGTTCGCCTATGATGTGATGTGCCGCAGCTTGGCGATCAAACACCCGACGATCCTGATGGTACTCATGTTGTTATTGATCATGCTGGCAGCCTTCGGTTTCACCCATGTGTTTTCCGGCCGTGGTGCCTTCATCCATGTCGGCGTGTTCATCGGCACCTTGATGGCGGCCAATGTGTTTGCGGTGATCATTCCGAACCAGCGGAAAATTGTGGCTGCCTTGTTGCGCGGCGAGACACCTGATCCACGTTATGGTGCCATTGGCAAACAACGCTCACTCCATAACACCTATCTGACATTGCCTGTTCTGCTGATGATGGTGTCCAATCACTATGCCTTCCTGACGGGCCACCCCCAGAGCTGGATGCTGATGGGACTGATCATTCTGGCAGGTGCTGCACTCCGACATTATCTCCTGCGCACGGAAGTGGGTGATGAGCAGGCTGAACTGGCTTGGCTGTTGCCCGTCATTGCCGGGGCGCTTGTGGTGGCCATGATCCTGGCCGCACCACGTGAAATCCCGGTTTATCAGGGCGAGGTCACCGATGCAGACATGCTGGCTATCACGCAAAAACACTGTGTGGCCTGCCACGCCCTGAAACCGTCCAATCGGCAATTCAAGGCAGCCCCCAAGAATGTGATGTTGGAAAACCTTGATGATATGAAACAGCACAAGCAACGCATTATCACGCAAGCCGTTGTTGGTCGCGCCATGCCCATGGGCAACAAAACAGGCATGACGGCGGAGGATCGCGCCAGGCTGGGGGCGTGGTTGTTGAAGCCATGATGACACTGGACCAGATCAACGCCTTGTCACCTGCAGAATTTGTGACAGCATTTTGTGACGTGGCAGAACACTCGCCATGGGTGGCTGAAAGGGCCGCTGAAATGAGACCGTTCACGACGCGGGATGAGTTGGTTGGCGGCTTTGTCCGGGCCATGCTGTCTGCAGATTCAATCGCCCAACTTGCGCTGCTGCGCGAGCACCCTGACCTTGCGGGCAAGGCCAAGTTGACCGATGATTCAAAGCACGAACAGGCTGGAGCGGGACTTGATCGACTGACGCCGGAGGAGTTCGCACATTTCACAGTATTGAACACAAGATACAAAAACCGTTTTGGATTTCCGTTCATTTTTGCTGTGCGCGGGGCGACCAAACAGCAGGTCATCGCAAGCTTTGAATCACGCGTTGACAACAGCAGCGCGCAGGAATTTGCAACAGCCTTGCAGCATGTCGCGCAGATACTCCGGTTTCGGCTGGAAGACAGGGTATCGCCTTGAACAAGAGGTTGATCCGGGGACAACTCGTCAGTTTCACGGATGAAACGGTGATCCATCATGAGACTGGAGCCGTGGTGATCGACGCTGCCGGAAAGATTCAATTCGCCGGAGATGCCAGCCAGCTTTCAGCTCCCGACAAATTGTTGCCTTGCCATAACCATGGTCAAAAGCTTTTGCTGCCAGGGTTCATTGATCCGCATATTCATTTCCCGCAATACCGTATGCTGGCGGCTCCCGGCGTTGATCTGCTGGATTGGCTCCGGCGCTTTACCTTTCCTGAGGAAAGCCGCTACGGCGATGCAGCCCATGCCGAAAAGGCAGCAGAGATTTTTCTGGATCGTTTGCTGCGCCATGGCACAACGTCGGCGCTGGCATTTTGTTCCGTACACAGAACATGTGCCGATGTTTTGTTTGCGGCGGCGGAAAAACGCGGCATGGCGCTGGCCACCGGCAAAACACTGATGGACCGCAATGCCATTCCTGACGTGCAGGATGATCCAGAGTCGGCGGCAAGGGATTCAAAGTGGCTTTACGAGAGGTGGCACAACAAAGGCAGACTTCGCCATGTTGTTTCGCCGCGCTTTGCCATCACCTCTTCAGACGCACAGCTCAAAGTGGCTGGTGAGCTTTTGCAAGGACTGAAGGGATCGCTGATGCAAACCCATCTTTCGGAAAGTCCCGGCGAAATTGCCATGGTCAAGAAATTGTTTCCGAAGGCGAGGGATTATACGGACGTCTATGATCAGGTCGGACTACTGGGGCCGCAGAGCCTGTTTGCCCACGGTATACATTTGAGCGAGAGGGAATGCGCCAGGCTTTCCGAAACCGGTTCCTCCATCATCCATTGCCCCACCTCAAATCTTTTTCTCGGTTCGGGGCTGATGTCGATGGCGAAACTGCGTGAGAACGCCCGACCAATCAATCTCGGTCTTGCCACTGATATCGGCGGTGGCACGAGCTATTCCCTGCTGCGCACCATGGCTGAAGCTTACAAGGTGCAGATGCTTTTGGGATATAAACCCAGTGCTGTTGAATTGTTCCGAATGTCGACACTGGGCAATGCGAAACGACTTCACATGCACGATGAGATTGGCAGTCTTGAGGTTGGCAAATTTGCTGACCTGATTGTACTTGATCCACTGGCCACACCAGAGTTATCGGCCCGGCATGACTTGTCCGAAAGCCTTGAAGACATGTTGTTTGCCCTGATGATGCTGGGAGATGAGCGGGCTGTTGCGGCGACTTATGTGGCCGGCCAAAAAATGTTTGGCGGAGAGCAGGCATGAAACACCGCGACATCATGCGGGCGATGTTTGATGCAGCGGTGGCGGCCGCACTGCCTGCGGTGAGTGTGCCACGTTTCATGCCAAAGCCACCGAAAGGCCGCACCATCGCGGTTGGTGCAGGCAAAGCTTCGGCGGCCATGGCAAAAACTTTCGAGGATCATTGGCCTCATCCGCTCGAAGGGCTGGTGGTCACGCGCTACGGCCATGGCGTTGACTGTGAGAGGATCAGAATCGTCGAGGCCGCCCATCCCGTGCCCGATGACAAGGGTTGGCAGGCGGCAAAGGACATTCTGTCGATGGTCAAGGGATTGACAGCAGATGATCTCGTCGTCGCTTTGATTTCTGGTGGTGGTTCGGCGCTTCTCAGCTTGCCTGCTGATGGAATTACGGTGGAAGACAAGCGGGCGGTCAATCGGGCGCTGTTGGCATCAGGTGCCGCCATACAGGACATGAATTGCGTGCGAAAGCATCTCTCTCGCATCAAAGGCGGAAGGCTTGCCGCCGCAGCCTTTCCTGCTGGGGTGGTGAGTCTGGTGATCTCGGATGTGCCGGGAGATGATTTGTCAGCTGTAGCCTCCGGGCCGACGGTGGCTGATCCCACCAGCTTTGCCGATGCGCTGGCGATTTTGAAAACCTATGAAATAATTGTGCCACCGCGTGTGTTGGCGCATCTTGAGGCCGCACAAGATGAAACACCAAAACCGGGCGATTCCCGACTGGCCCATGCCACAACACATTTGATTGGCTCGCCGCAATCGTCGTTGCTGGCAGCGGCTGATGTTGCCCGCAAGCACGGTTATGCGCCGATGATCCTGGGCGATAGTCTGGAAGGTGAGGCGCGGGAACTCGGCATCATGATGGCGGGCATGGCCTTGCAGGTGCAGCGATTCGGCCAACCCCTGGCTGGGCCTTGTGCGCTGATCTCCGGTGGCGAGGCAACAGTGACGGTCCGGGGAAATGGCATCGGTGGGCGCAATGTGGAGTTCCTGTTGTCGCTTGTCCGCAAACTTTCGGGGACCGCCGGCATACATGCACTTGCGGCTGATACGGATGGCATTGACGGCGGTGCTGAAGTTGCAGGTGCCATGATCGGGCCAGACAGTTTGCAGCGCTCCCGCAGACTTGGGCTTGATGCGGCTGCGATGCTGGCCAACAACGATGCCCACAGTTTTTTCCAGCGTTTGGGCGATCAACTCATCACGGGTCCCACACTGACCAATGTCAATGATTTCCGCGTCATCCTCGTCGACGGGCGCTGAGCCAGTCATGATTGCACCATTTTTGGGCGCGACAAGGGCTCCAGGGGCGTCCTGCCGCTGTTCATCCCGCCATAAACCTATGGTCAAGGATTGCTCCCTAGAACGGCTGCTAGACGGAGTTGTAAATGGGATTGTTCGGCGGGCGCAAGAAGACCAAAGGCCGGGGGCGTGGAGCCTCGCGCCGGGAACCTGTGCTGTTTGACGATGAACGCCCGCATAATTCAAGACAGGCTGGCAAGGCCAATCCCAAACGCCGGGGGTTTTTTCGCTGGCTGTTCTCACTGTTTTGGGCGCTGTTGTTCTGGAGCGGCGTTGTGGCTGCGGCAGGCTTTGGACTGGTGTGGTTTACGCTTTCACAAAACGGCCTGTTCAAAATTCCTGAAAGGGAGCCCGGCATTCTGTTGCTGGCCAGTGACGGCAGTGAAATTGCCGAGCAAGGCACATTCTTCGGCGATGCCGTCAACATGGCGGAATTGCCTGACTATGTTTCGAAAGCCATCATCTCCATCGAAGACCGCCGATTCTATGGCCATTATGGTGTGGATCCCATTGGCCTGACGCGGGCCATGACACGCAATGTCATGCAAGGTCGCATGCGGGAAGGTGGCTCAACCCTGACACAACAATTGGCCAAGAACCTGTTTTTGTCACCCGAACGCACCATCACCCGCAAAGCCCAGGAGATGGTGTTTGCCATCTGGCTGGAAACCAAATTCAGCAAGGATGAAATCCTCCAGCTCTATCTCAACCGGGTGTATTTCGGTGGTGGTGCCAATGGCATCGACAAGGCAGCGCGGACTTTTTACGGCAAATCGGCCTATGAGCTTTCCTTGATGGAAGCAGCAACGCTGGCCGGACTGTTGAAAGCGCCGACCACCTATAACCCCTCGCGCAATCCTGAAGATTCAAAAGCCCGGGCCAAGCTGGTGCTCAACAGCATGGTGCGTGAAGGTTACATCGACGAGGATGATGCACGCGCGGCCCTTGAAAGCAGCAGCAAAGCCGCAAGTTCCGACTATACACCTGCCACACAATATGCGGTGGACTGGATCATCGGCCAGCTGCCGCTGCTGGTCAAAGACAACAAGGCTTCGCTGATCATCGAGACAACACTTGATCCGAAATTGCAGGCCAATGCCGAGCGAGCGCTCCGCAAGCGATTGGCTGATAATGGCAAGAAACTTGGTGTGGCGCAGGGTGCGCTGGTCAGCATGGATGGCACGGGTGCCATCAAGGCACTGGTGGGAGGACGCTCCTACAAGCGCAGCCAGTTCAACCGGGCGACGGCGGCGAAGCGCCAGCCAGGTTCGGCCTTCAAGGCTTTTGTTTATCTCGCCGCCCTGGAAAATGGCTATCGTGCGGATTCGGTGGAAGTTGATGAGCCTGTCAAAATCGGCAATTGGAGTCCGGAGAATTACAAGCGGAAATATCTGGGCAATGTGACGCTGGCGCAAGCCTATGCGCTTTCGCTCAACACCGTGGCAGCCAAGCTTACGCAGGCTGTCACTCCCAAAACCGTGGCACGGGTGGCGCGGCGATTGGGCATTGTCTCGCCCTTGGGTGGTGATGCGACGATTGCACTCGGCACTTCCGAAGTAACACTTTTGGAAATGACAACGGCGTTTGCGCCGTTTGCCAATGGTGGATCTTCAGTAGAACCTTACATCGTCAAGCGCATACTCAATCGCGACGGGCAGGTTTTGTATGAACGATTGGGGTCGGGATTGGGTCAGGTCATCGGTGATGGCGAACTCGGCCAGATGAATGCCATGATGCGGCAGGTGATGCTCCAGGGCACAGGCCAGAAAGCCCGCTTTGACGGCATGGATATGGGTGGCAAGACCGGAACATCGCAGGATTACCGGGATGCCTGGTTCGTTGGTTACACGCCCTATCTGATCACTGGTGTGTGGATGGGCAATGATGACAACACGCCAACCAAAAAAGTGACAGGCGGTTCATTGCCGGCCCTTGTGTGGAATGACGTGATGAAGGCCGGTCACAAAGACTTGGAGACGCGGCAATTGCCCGGTGTGGATGATTTCAACGTGCCGGAAATTGCCTTGGCCGAGGCAGAAACAGTGCGCGAGCCTGATCCCGTGGTTGAGCAGAATGTTGAGGTGGTCGAAAAAATCGTCCCGCAACCCCGCCGTAAAAAGCCCGGATTTTTTGAACGGTTGTTTGGGCGTGGGAGAAACGGTGATGCTCGCAAAACGGGCGAAGAGCTTTACTGAAAGCATCTCAACGGCCGCATGGGTTGATCGCAGCAAAGGCTGTTGGCATTTGTGACATGCGTCCCCCACCTCCGCCCCTTCGGGTCACCTCCTCCCCGCGAAAGGCGCGGGTTGGAGGGTGAAGTTGGAGACCGCTATTCATGAAGTGCCCTCCGCCCTGATCCTTCATCGGGGAGGAGGTGGCGCGAAGCGACGGAGGTGGGGGACTCATAGTAGGCTTTGTTTCAAACAAACCGATGCAGATTTTGTCCATGGGTCTTGAGCCAGGTTTTGGCAAGCCTTGCATGTTTGCAGTGGGTGAGCACCAGGCGCCAAAACCGCGGGCCGTGGTTCATTTCCAGGAGGTGGGCCACTTCATGGGCGGCGACATAGTCCAGCACCATCGGCGGTGCCATGATCAAACGCCAGGAATATGACAAGGACTTGTCTGACGAACAGGAACCCCAGCGGCTTTTCTGGTCGCGGACGGTCAGGCGCTTGAATTGTGTTTGCATGGCTGTGGCATATCGCCTTGAGGCCTCCAGCAAATCGGCTTCGGCCTGTTGCTTCATCCAGTCCACCAGTCGGCGCTTCAGGTGGGCTTCGGTGCCGGGGACATGCAGAAGTTTGTTTTCGGCATCACAGACGACAAGACCCCGGGCCTTTCCAGTTGTGCGGATGACAAGGTTTTCGCCACGCAAGCTGATTGTGGCACCTTCGGCAATGGCAAGCGGAGCTGGTTGACGGGCCAGTGCTTTGCTTATCCAGCCGGCAGACGTAACAACAAATGCATTTGCCGATGTGAGGCTTTGGCGCGGCGGCAGGGTCAACACGAAACTTCCGCCGTCCCTTGCCATGCGCAAGACCATGCGCTTGGCAGCGGCATGGCGCTTCAGGCTGATTCGGACGCTGCGGCCATCCATATCATCCAAGACATGGAGAATATCTGGCAGTGGCTTTGGCGACGCGACAAGCGGTCGGCCAAACAGCAGACTGCGCAAGACGCCCACCGTCAGACTTCGGCTCGGGCAAAGAAACCAGCGATGACCGGGACCACTTCCTGCTGGAAGCGGCGTCCTGAGAACACCCCATAGTGGCCAACACCCATTTGCAGGTGATGGGCTTTTTTATCTTCAGCCAATCCGGCACAAAGTTGATGGGCGGCCTTGGTCTGGCCAATGCCGGAAATATCATCGCGCTCACCTTCAACTGTCAGCAGTGCTGTTTTGGTGATGTTGGCAGGGTTGATCAGGGTGCCGCGATAACGATAGGTGCCGTTGGGCAAGCATTGATGCAGGAATACACGGTCGACGGTTTGCAGATAGAATTCCGCCGTCAGATCCATGACCGACATGTACTCGTCATAAAAATCCTGCTGCTTCTGGGCTGAAAGCGTGTCGCCATCCACGAGGTTCCAATAGAGTTCCTGGTGGGCGGTGATGTGACGGTTGGGATTCATCGACAGAAAACCCGCCAATTGCAAAAATCCCGGATAGACCTTTCGCCCGGCACCCGGATTGGGGTTTGGCACTTCGAGGATGACGTTGTGGCGAAACCACTTCTCGCCCTTGTTCTGCGCCAGCTTGTTGACGCCCGTGGGGCTTTGGCGGGTATCAACGGGGCCACCCATCAAAACCATGGAAAGCGGAACAAGTTCGTCGTCCCGCTCACTCATCAGTGACACAGCAGCCAGCACCGGGACCGAGGGTTGGCATACTGCCATCACATGGGCAGGCCTGCCGAGATGGTGCAGCATGGCAATCACATAATCGGTATAGTCATCGAGATCGAAACTCCCGGATGACAGCGGCACCTGGCGCGCATCGATCCAGTCGGTGATGTAGACATCATGATCCGGAAGCATGCTTTCCACGGTATTACGCAGCAGTGTTGCAAAATGACCGGACATGGGTGCAACAATGAGAAGGGGGACTTGTTTGCGAGGGCTCATATCGGCCTTGCGAAAATGCACCATTCGACAGAATGCATCCTTCCAGACCACGTGTTCTTCAACGGCTACGACGTCACCACTAACGATTGTGTGGTCAATATTGAACCCCGGCTTGGCAAAGCGCCGGGTCATGCGTTCAAACATCTCCAGCGAGGCTTTGGCCTGTTTTCCAAAATGCGACTGGCCCATTGTCCGGGCCACGGGATGGGGTGTGTTCAGCCAGAACTCTGTCCCTGCCTTGGCGGCAAGTCTGAAGGGCGCCATGGCGGCGTGCTGCATTTCATAGAACTGGTAAAGCATCGTGTCGCCCCATTTGTTGCAGTGCAAGATAGGCTGGCAGGAGGGGATTAACAACCCCTTAACCCCGATTGACTGGATGTCTCACAAAGCCAGAGCCGCTGCGATACCGTCTGCCAAAGCCTTCGCATCAGTCGTGTAACTGAAATGTTTAAGGAATTTGCCCTTCTCATCCATCAGATAGATGATCGAAGTGTGATCCATCGTATAGGCTTCGGGGTTTTCCTGGTTTGGCCGCTTTTCATAAAACACCCGGTAACTGTTGGCTATGGCCTTGACCTGGGCGGGGCTGCCGGTGAGGCCCAGCAGGTTGGGGCTGAAATTGGCGACATAGGCAGCAAGCACTTCTGGTGTGTCACGTTCAGGATCAACGGTCACGAAAAGCGACTGGATCACGGCACCCTTGGGTCCCAGCAATTGCAAGGCTTCTGCGGTTATCTGCAATTCGGTGGGGCAGATGTCCGGACAAAAGGTAAATCCAAAAACCAGCAACATGGGCTTACCCATAAATGTCTGTTCTGTCACCGGCTCTCCGCGGTGGTTGACCATGGTAAAGGGTCCTCCAACACGTGCTTCTCCGGTCACGATTTGGCGGGTGGCATCAATTGACAAGGCGTAAAAGCCAATGGCAGCTGCCAGAAGCAGCAAGATAAGCGCCAAGACTACGTGGCGCAGCGAAGGGAAAAGTAATTTTTTTTGCATGGGCCTGTGCGCGGGAGCAAGTGGGACAAAAACAAGATTACACTCAATCCCCACTCAATGCTAAGAAACTTTCATGGTCAAAGCCAACAGTATTGTTCAGGATTTCGGACGTGTCCTGTATCGCAATCCCATCCGCTTGCGGACGCTGGTGCGGTTGCGCTGGCTTGCGGTCATAGGCCAGGCGCTGGCTGTTATTGTCGTGTGGTTCCTGCTGGGTTACCAGTTGCCGTTTTCACTTTGCCTGTTGGTCATTGCACTCAGTGCTTGGGTCAATATTTTCATTTCCGTGCGCTGGCGCTCAAGCCAGATGTTGAGCATCGAAGCTGCAGGGGCCTTGCTGGCCTATGATGTGGTGCAGCTTGCAGCTCTTCTGTATTTGACAGGTGGACTTGAAAACCCGTTTGCCTTTCTCTTCCTTGTGCCGGTCACGGTTTCTGCCACTTCACTCACGGCCCGCTGGACTTTGGCGCTGGGTGCCATGGCCTTTCTGTTTGCATCCCTATTGGCAGTTTATCATCTACCCTTGCCCTGGAAAGCCGGCGAAGCCTTTGCCTTGCCACCGGCCTATGTGGCGGGCCTGTGGATTGCCGTGTTGTGCGGCACAGCCTTTTCGGCTGTTTATGCGCGCCGCATTTCTGAGGAAGCGCGATTGATGTCGACGGCGCTGGGGGCAACTGAACTCGTGCTGGCGCGTGAACAGCAACTCTCTGCACTGGATGGATTGGCAGCAGCGGCAGCCCATGAGTTGGGCACGCCGCTCGCAACAATTGCTCTTGTGGCGAGGGAATTGAAACGCGACATGCCCCAGAATTCGGCCTATGCCGAGGATATTGATTTGCTGATCAGCCAAGCGGCGCGTTGCCGGGAAATCCTGTCGCGTCTCTCGAACCGTGAACAGGTTGCAGACAATATTTATGGCCAAATGAAGCTCTCGGCCATGCTGGAGGATCTGGTTGCCCCCTTGCGTGGTTCAGATGTGTTGATTTCCATCGACTGCGAAGCTTTGCCGGGTGCAACACAAGAACCGATCTTGCGGCGCAATCCCGCGATCTCCTATGGCCTCTCCAACATTCTGGCCAATGCGATTGATTTTGCAGAAACCCGGGTGCAGATCAGGGCGACCTGGACCAGCGATGTCATCAACCTGGCGGTTGAAGATGATGGACCCGGATTTGACCAGGCAATTTTTGATCGCCTCGGTGATCCATTCGTGACAACAAGACCTGGCTATGAACAACCCAAAACCGAGGGGCTGGACTTTAACCCCGATCTTTCGCTTCCTGCTGAAGTTGCTGTTGACGCTCATGAAGGCATGGGGCTTGGATTGTTTATTGCCAAGACCTTGCTTGAACGCTCTGGCGCCAGTTTTGACCTTGCAAACCGTAAACCGCCTGAACATGGTGCCCACATTACTTTGCAATGGCAAAGGCCAACAATTGATGTTTCTTTAAATGAAAAGTCCAAATTCCCATCAACTGTCGTATCAAGCCCAGACACCCATCAGTCATTACTGCATTGAACGAAGAATTGAGACCGCGCAATGAACCAACCGACCAATCAAATTCACGATAAAACCCTTTTGCTTGTTGATGACGACAAGCCGTTTCTGACGAGGCTTGGGCGGGCCATGGAAACCCGGGGTTTTTCTGTGCGCTTGGCAGATACGGTGGCTGAAGGCATTTCAGAGGTGCGCCGGGCACCACCGGGTTATGCCGTGGTTGATTTACGGCTTGCCGATGGCAATGGTCTGGATGTCATCGAGGCCTTGCATGCCGCACGTCCCGATGCCCGTGTTGTCGTGCTGACGGGATATGGCAATATTGCAACGGCTGTCACGGCGGTGAAACTTGGTGCCATCGATTATCTTGCCAAGCCTGCCGACGCTGATGCTGTTTATGGCGCATTGATGAGTGAATCCGCTGAGGCCCGCAATGCCTTGCCGGAAAACCCCATGTCAGCAGACCGGGTGCGCTGGGAACATATCCAGCGGGTGTTTGAACTCTGCAACCGCAACGTCTCGGAAACGGCGCGGCGTCTCAACATGCACCGGCGCACCCTGCAACGCATTCTGGCCAAGCGGGCGCCAAAGTAATCCCTAGGGGTCCCTAGGGGTCCCAGAGGCCGTGCAGACGCATGGCAGCAACACGGGCAATCGCAAGGGTGAGGGATTTGCGTCTGGCAGGTGCCAGTGGCCTCGCATCAACTTCCCGCAAGATCTCAGCCCCATAGGCATCGGCAACAATCAGGCCTGCGTCCTTTGGCATCAGGTCTTCATCCATCGTGGTGGGAATGGCGAAAAACAACATGTCGCAATAGTCTCGATACTCCGGCCATTTCTGATCAACCCGCAAATCTTCCAGCGAAGATTTGATTTCGACGATCCATAATGTGCCATCGCCTTTCACCGCGACGAGATCAGCCCTGCGGCCATTGGCCAAGGTGAATTCCGGCAATACGGCAAATCCCAGACTTTGCAAAAGACGGCCCGTTCCGCGCCGCACCGCAAGGGCCGTCATCGACTGCCTTGCATCTGGCAGGGGCGGAACATAGTCAGGCGACGGTGTTGACTCGGACATGATGCGAGATGGTACTTTTATTGGGGCAACATTTCAGTCTTCATCAAACTTGCGCACGACAAGTTCTTCAAGTGCCTGCAATGCGGCTTCGGCCTGGGGACCTGAAGCTTCCACTGTAATACTTGTTCCCATGGATGCCGCCAACATCATCAGGCCCATGATTGATGTTCCGGGTACGGACTGTCCGTCACGGCTGACAGTGATGCTGGCGTCAAAACCTTCGGCGCATTTCACAAACTTGGCTGATGCCCTGGCATGCAATCCACGTTGATTGGTGATATCCAGTTCCCGCTGGAGAGTTGTCATCTCAGCCGCCCTGTCAGTCGCCGCGTCAGTCGCCGCATCAATCACCCAAGACCTGGCTTGCGATGTTGATGTATTTTCGACCTGCGTCCTGGGCAGCTCCTGCAGCCTTGTGCAGGTTGCTATCATGTCGGACGCGGGCCAATTTTACCAGCATGGGCAAATTCAGTCCCGCCACAACTTCCACCCGCCCTTCCTCAAGCAGGGAAATGGCCAGATTTGACGGGGTGCCACCAAACATGTCGGTCAACACGATGACGCCTTCACCGCTATTGGCGCGTGCCACGGCGGCTTCAATGTCGGCCCGCCTGACATCCATCCGGTCATCGGGTCCAATGCAAATGGCCTCCATCTGACTTTGTTTGCCCACCACATGTTCGACTGCATGGATAAATTCTTCAGCCAGTCTGCCGTGAGTCACGATCACCAAGCCGATCATGCAGCGCTTGCCTTGTTATTCATTCAATCAGCCCCTGGTTGCCCGTGTTTGCACCATTTCGACACGGAACGGTGCAGCTGTTTACGCTTCTGCAGGCAGACGGGCAACCGCTTCCTTTCAGCTCTGCCGGACAAGCTGCAGAAATGCCAACCGCAGGCGTGAAGCAGTCTGGGGAAGGCTTGCGTCGAGAAAAACCCGAGGAAACATTTGGCCCAAAAGCTGTGTCGTGGCTTCTGCGGATTCCGGCAGACGGGTGATTTCAGCTGTCGCGACAAGATCGACGACGAGGGCAAGTTCGGCTTCAGCAGCAAAGTCTACGGGGATAATTCCGATGCCGCGCACTTCGAGGAGGCCCTGGAGATTTTCCGGTGCCTGGACCAGAACCTTTCCGGCTTTCAAAGTCAGCAGGGTTTGATCGTCGGCCACGAGTTCTGCGGTCATTGGCATTTTTCCAAGGCCATTGCCCGTGGTTTCCATCAACATCAAAGCCAGACTGGATTTTCCTGACCCTGGCTTGCCGCGCAACAATATGGCCTTGGGGCCAAAGGCGATTGCTGTACCATGCACAAGTTGTGTTTCAGGGGGCACAGTTGGGTTGGTCCTTGATCACTGATCTTTGAGAGCTGGCAATTGAACGACAAAGCGCGCGCCCAGAATTTTGGCTTGACCGTTGCTGTCGGCTTTGCCCATGCGGTTTTCGGCCCAGATGCGACCCTTGTGGGCTTCAATGATCTGGCGCGAGATGGCAAGGCCAAGGCCGGAATTGTTGCCAAAATGTTGTTCAGGACGATCCGTGTAAAAGCGCTCAAACACCCGCTCGAGATTTTCCGGGCGGATGCCGGGACCCTGGTCTTCAACCCTGAGGTCTATCATATCGGCATTGCGACGGAGCTTGAGCTGAACCTTGCTGCCGGGTGTTGTAAAAGACCTGGCATTGTCGATCAGGTTCCTGATGACCTGACCCAGCCTTGATTCCTGTCCGACAATTGAATAGGCCTTTGTGTTGTCTGCATTGGCTTTGTAAGCTTGAACCGACAAGGCAATTTCCGGTTTTGACTTGTCAGTGACTTCGTTTGACATTGAAACAATTCCAGTGGCAAGTTTTGCCAAATCGAGTGGCATGGCTTCGGTCCGGGCCAGTTCGGCATCAAGCCGCGAGGCATCGGAGATATCGGTAATCAGCCGGTCCATGCGTTTGACATCCTGTTTGACAATTTCCACAAGCCTTGTGCGTTGTTCATCTTTCTTCACGAGTTCAAGTGTTTCTACGGCGCTGCGCAAACTGGTGAGCGGATTTTTCAATTCATGGGCCACATCGGCCGCAAAGGCTTCAATGGCATCAATGCGGTTGTAAAGCGCACTGGTCATTTCCCGTAACGAACCTGAGAGATGACCAATTTCATCGCGGCGCGTCGTGAAATCAGGAATCTCCACACGCTTTGAAATGCCGCGCCTGACTTTTTGTGCGGCCGCAGACAATTTTCGAATGGGATTGGCAATGGTGCTTGCCAGCACGGCAGAAAGCAGGAGAGATACCAGTGTTGAAAAACCGAAACTCAAGAGCACGATGCGCCGCTCACCGCGCAAGACTTCGTCAATGCCGCCGCCTTCACTTGACAGGACGAGCGCTCCCAACACAGCACGAAATCTTTGTACAGGAACGGCCACGACAACAGTTATCTCGCGTTTCTCATCGAGGCGGACCTGACTGACACTTGCACCGTTCAGTGCCGCTGCCACCTCAGGCACATCCCTGTTGCCATCCAGGCCATATTCAACTCGCACCGGATAATTATAGGAGAACAATCGGTCCATCAGGTTGTTCCAGCCGCGCATGACAAAATTTGCTGGCGGCTCAATATTGCGTTCCGGCATGGTTTCGATCACATCGCCGCCAAAGATATTTTGACTGTCAACAACCAGATTTCCCTGAGGGTCAATAATCTGGGCGCGGTTGCCGGTATTGGCCACCAGCCTTCGCAGCACCGGACTGGCGGTTTCCGGATTTATCGGAAAGTCCAAGCCATCGGGCAATTCACCATCGAGGGAAATATCGGGGGCGGTTTCGGAGGTTTCCTCAAGTGAATCGGGATTGATGACGATCGAGGCGGTATCGGCGGTGGCTGAACCTGCGATTGCCGCAGCAATGATCTGGGCCTGGGTGCGCAGGGACTGGGCCCTTGCATCAATCAGATTCTGCCGGAACTGGTTGAAGTAAAGACTGCCCAAAGCGAGAATGACGAGGCCCAGGATATTGATCAAAAATATGCGGGTGATCAGTCCGCTGGGTGCCAGCCAATCCAACCAACCCGCCCGGGGTTTTGCAGGACGATTGCCGGGTTCGCTGACAAGTTCGACGAGGTCTTCCGAATCATTTCGGTCCATCACCCCACTATCGGGAGGTGATAGCGAATCCTCCACCAACTGTTCCGGCGATGACTTCAATGCCTCATTGTTCCTTGAAACGGTAACCTACGCCATACAGGGTTTCGATACCGTCGAAGGCTTCGTCGACCTGGTTGAACTTCTTGCGCAGGCGCTTGATGTGGCTGTCGATGGTGCGATCATCGACATAGACCTGGTCATCATAGGCCGCATCCATCAGGGCATCACGGCTTTTGACGATGCCGGGGCGCTGGGCGAGGGATTGCAGAATTAGAAATTCGGTGACAGTCAATACAACGGGCTTGCCTTCCCAGGTGCAGGAATGGCGATCCGTATCCATGGCAAGCTTGCCGCGCTCAATTACCTTGGCGGCTTCCGTCGGCACGGCTGTGCCATCCTTGGCACCTGCACGACGCAAGACGGCCTTGACACGCTCAACCAGCAGGCGCTGGGAAAACGGTTTCTTGATGAAATCATCGGCACCCATCTTGAGGCCGAACAATTCATCAATCTCATCATCTTTTGAGGTCAGGAAAATAACCGGGAGATCGGTTTTTTGTCTGATCCGGCGCAACAGCTCCATGCCATCCATGCGCGGCATCTTGATGTCAAAAATCGCCATATCAGGCGGGTTGTCTTGCAACCCTTGCAATGCAGCGGCACCATCATTGTATTTTTGGACAATGTAACCTTCAGCTTCCATGGTCATTCCCACTGAGGTCAGGATATTGCGGTCATCATCGACAAGGGCAATTGTTGGCATTTTCTTGTTCATTCCTGTTGTATGGTCCTTTGTGCCGTGTAGGTATGAAACTGGAACAAATTGTGGCAAGAGATATAGGACAAGCTGACAGCAATTGCGAGGGCCAAGCATGGACACACCAAAACAGCAGGCCATGCGGAAAGCCGGGACTTTGCTGATGGCCGGGGGAACAGCTGCTCTATCGGTTCTGGATGTGGAGGGTGGCGGACCTTTTACGACATTGGTGAATGTGGCGATTGATCTGGAATTGAAACCGCTGGTGCTGATTTCGTCGCTGGCCCATCACAGCAAGTGTCTGGCCAGCGACAATCGATCCAGCCTGATGCTGCATGAACCCATTGCAACGACAGAAGATCCGATGCTGACCTTTCGCGTTACCGTGTTGGGACGCTTTGCCAAAGTAGAGGCCCGCGAGGCGCAGCAGTATTTTCTAAATCGCCATCCCTATGCCGAACTCTATGCCGGTTTTGGTGACTTCAGCTACTGGCGAATGGAGGCTGATCACGCCCATATCATTGCCGGATTTGGCAGGGCCTATGGCGTTCGCTTCAAGGATATAGCTGAACTCATGCCTTCCTAGCGGGCAGGCTTGGCGTCCAGAACTTCCAAGAGTCGCCGGATTTTTTCTGCGTCCAGTTTGGCAATCTGATCGGCAAGGCGGTTGGCCAACTCCGTTGCCTTGGGATCAAGTCCCGCTGTATCGATGGTGATGCGGGGGTGGGATATGCGGGCAAGCCTGACCAGTTCCTCGGCATCATCCCAGATGATGTTGAAATAGCTGATGACGCGCTGAATGACGTGCCAGGAGGGGCGGCCGCGTTTTCCATGTTCAAGGGCTGAGAGATAGGCACTTGAGACGCCAATGGCCGCCGCCATGTCGGATTGGCGAATGCCGCGGGATTGCCGCAAAGCCCTGATTTTGGCACCAAAGGGGGTCAAAAGTCCCTGCCGTTTTCTTGTCCGGCTGGGCGGCGCAAGCGCACATAGAAGGCTCCACCGCCGCCATGCCGGGGATGGGAGGGTTGATAGCCTATGACATGCAGGCGGAAGATTTCCTCGTGCAGCCAGTTGGTCAACTCCCGGCGCAAGCGGCCCTCGCGTTCGGGTGCATGAAAATGTTTGACGCCATGCAGGGTGTGACCAGAAAAAGGCGACGCCCCCTTGCCGGTAATCACCAGCACCAGACGGGTTCCCTGTTGGTGCTGACTTGACAGGAAGTGCAGCAATTTCATTCTTGCGGTTTCCACACCATCGCCGTGCAGATCAAGCCGCGCCTCGGGTTCCAACTGACCGCGTGCCAATCTTTGTGCAAGACGCCGGTCGAAATTGGCAAGGGGTGGCACCGCATAACGGGCGGTTGGTTTCGGCATGAAACCATACAAATTATCTTGGGCAGAGGAATGACTTGAGCTGGCCAGCATTTTACTTGCTGTAAATTTTTCCGGGCGGGTTTTGTCCTTGTGGAAATTGGTTTTCAAGGGTGCGATGGTGCGTTTCACCTCATCCCACAGGCCATGATCATCAGGGGTCGGGAGTTTACGGATCATGTTGGCAGTCCCAGCCTGTGAACAACGGCATGTGGCAGCAGGGCTGTCATGCGACCGGGGCTTTTCATATGTCCGGCGATCAATGCGGCTTCCTCGCCCCAGCCCCAATAAACGTCGCCGCGCAAAAGGCCGCGAATTGCCGAACCTGTGTCTTGGGCTATCATCAAGTGGTCGAAGGCCATTTCGCCCCCAGGTGATTCAGGTGGCGTGGTGGTTTCCAGCCACAGCGGCGTGCCATAGAGATAGTGGTTGGCATCAATGGCCAGCGAGCGTTGCGGCGCGAGGTGAACTTTTCCTGCCGCCATGGCACCAAGGTTTTCGGGCGTTGAAAGCATCTCCCGAAAAAAGATGTAAGAGGGATTTTTCCACATCAAGGCCCGCGATTCCATGGGGTGGATTTTCATCCAGCTGGTCAGGCTTTGCATGGAGAGGTTTTCGCGGGCGATGAGGCCTTTCTCCAGCAAGACCGATCCAATGGCCACATAGGGTTGCCCGGATTTGGCGGCATAGGCCAAACGCAGGGACGAACCATCTTCCAGCTCAACCCGGCCTGAGCCTTGGATATGCATGAAGAAGGTTGAAATCCAGTCGCTGAGCCAACAAATCTCGAGACCTTGTCCGGCAAGGCTGCCATTTTCGATCTGCTTGCGGGTGTCATAGGGCTGGGGTCCAGCAGCCGTTCTCCTGCCAAAGCCAAGGCCGCTGGAAAGGCTTTCAGCAGCATCAAAAGCCACGAGATCAGACGGTTTGCCGTAGACGGGGACAGGAAAATCTGCGCTGGGGTGGCGACTGCCTTTTACCACGGGTTCAAAATAACCCGTGAACATGCCGCCGGGCCGAAGCGGATCAGAGATTTGGAAGGGTATGAAATTCGCTTCAAAAAACCCCTTGGGATTGCGCTGGGCAGCGGATTTCAAACTGGCTTCGACAACTGGCAACCAATCGCCACGTTCACCTGCAAATGTTGGTTGCTTGGCAAAGTTCAAAGGATGCTGGCCCATCAATGCAGCGGATTGCCGAAATGCCTGCAACGCTGCGGCGTGATCATCGTTCGCCCAGCGTGACAACCCGTCATAGGCAACGCGCCGGCTGATTGATCCGGCCGCAAGGGGAAGATCTGCTGTCATCAGTTCACGTGGAAACGAGTTTCCAATTGGGGTCGCGGGAGGTGACATCCCGTTCAAACGTCCAGGTGTTGCTGATGTCACGGATGGCCTTGGCATCACCATCAATAACGACACCAGTTGAATCAGTTGTGGCACCAATGGCTTCACAGGTGAAGGCGGTGGTGATGCTGGCACGGTTGCCATTCAGGTTCACGGCATCAATGTGGTTTTTCTTCATGCCGACATAGCGAAATGACATGGTCTGGCCGAGCCGCTGACGCTCATCAATGGCACTTGCAAAGGCATCATATACTTCTTTTGACAACAGGGGCTGAAGCGCCTTTTTGTTGCCCGCCGCATAGGCGTCCAGAATCATTTCACTGGCTGCGGCAGCGCCTGCCAGAAATGTGCCGGGAGAAAAGTCCGGGGCTTTTTTCGAAAGGTCAACCAGCGCATTGGCAAGCGGCGAATCTTTTTCGGCGTGGCCTTGCCAGATTGGAACCTCGGGACTGATCTCGGTTGCCTCACCATCAATGGTTTGGGGATGCAGTTCAGGTTTTTCAGGTTCTGCCGGGGTGGAGGCACGTTTGAATTCCACGGGTGGTCGTTCAAGACCTGTCCGCGTGCCCAAGACTGAACGCAGACGCCAAAATATGATGGCGGCTGCAGCCAGAAGAACAAGTGTCAGGGGGTCAAAGGCGGAGTTCATGTTCAGCTGTTTCCATTCTCGTCGGCATTCATAGGTCTTTGCCTTATATAGGCGGCACTGCCCGACATTCAAAGCGGCTTTCCGCTGCATGGGCAATTGCAGTTCGGGAGAGGGCATGTTAGGCCCGCAGCGTTGATTAATACATGGTGATCAAGCCGACGGCGCAGTTTGACACCCTATTTGAAAATGATGAGGCAAAAATGGCTAAACCGGTTAAACCTGTAAAACTTGCTCCCAAGCGTGTCGCTGCGAAAGTGCCTGCTGAAAAAGTAGCTGTGCAACCTGCCAAGAGCAATGGTGGAGGCAAAGAAGCGGCTCCTGTGCTGAGCGCACCCCCACCTGCACCGGGCCAACAACCCGCCATGAAAATTCTTGGGCAATATCTCAAGGATTTCAGCTTTGAAAATCCCAATGCCCCACAGTCGTTGACGCCACAGGCTGAACAACCCGATATCAATATCTCGGTCAATGTGAATGCCCGCAATCTTGGACCCAATGACTTTGAGGTTGAATTGCACCTCAACGCCAAGGCGACAACCGGCGGCAAGGTTATTTTTGCCTCGGAATTGCTTTATGCCGGCATTTTCCGGCTGGAAAACTTTCCGCAAAATGTTTTGCACGCCGCGGTGCTGATTGAATGTCCGCGCATGCTGTTTCCGTTTGCCCGCCAGATCATGGCGGATGCAACGCGCAATGGTGGATTCCCGCCGCTGATGCTTGATCCGATTGATTTTGCCGCCATGTACCAAAAACGCATGCAAGCTGCACAAGCCACAGCCTGATTCAAGATCATTCGGTGCCGGGTTCTTCGAGGGCGATCCATTTTCGCCACAGGGGCTTGGCACCGAGGGTTTTCACAAATTCTGCGTGAGACTTCAAATCCTGTTGTGACAGTCTGTCCGGCAATGGATTTTCTCGGGGTTGCAGCTGTACTTGTGATGCGGTACCTGGATTGGTCCGCTTTCCCTGCTGCGCCGGACCTGCCAGGCCCAAGGCCGTTTGCTTGCCGCCAATCAGTTCCAAGTAGACTTCGGCCAACAGTTCAGAATCAAGCAGCGCGCCATGCCTGCTACGCTTTGAAAGGTCGACGCCAAATCGGCGGCACAAGGCATCAAGACTGTTTGACGCCATGGGGAATTTCTGTTTGGCTATGGCCAGCGTGTCCAACACCCGGCCATAGTCGAGCGGCGGTTTTTTGGCTTGCGCAAGTTCCGCATTGATGAAGGTGATATCAAAAGATGCGTTGTGAATGATCAGAAGGCTGTCTGATATGAATTCAAGAAATTGATCCGCTGCATCGCTGAAGCGGGATTTATCCTTGAGAAATGCTGCCGAAAGCTCGTGTACAGCTTCGGCTTCTTTTGGAATATCTCGTTCGGGATTGAGATAGACATGGTAAGTCTTGCCGGATGGCAGGTGATTGATGAGTTCAACGGCACCAATTTCGACGATGCGGTGGCCATCACGCGGTGAAAGGCCGGTGGTTTCCGTATCAAGTACAATTTCACGAATCATGGGTGGGATTCTCTCGCGTTTTGGTGAGCGCTGAAAACAACAAGCGGGTTTTCAGCTGGAGGTCATCAAGTGTACCAGTGTTTTCGATGACATGGTCGGCGCGTCGGCGTTTTTCAGCATCAGGCATTTGGCGCAGCAGGATTTTTTCAAGGCGTTGCTTTGTCATGCCGGGCCTAGCAAGGGCTCGTTGATGTTGCAGACTTTCTGGTGCACTGACGACCACAGTGACGTCGGCTGCGTGTTCAAGGTTTTTTTCAAAGAGCAGGGGAATGTCAAGCACCACAATCCTTTCATTGACGCGTCTGGCTGCATTCAAAAATGCGTCGCGCCGTTGGGCAATTTCGGCATGAACGATTGATTCCAGTTGATCCAGACGGCGTGGATCATTCAATACAATTGCCGATAGTTTTGCCCGGTCAACATGGCCTGCGACAATGGCTTCAGGTACACAATCCTGCAAGAGTTTCCCGCCTTCGGGACTGTCGTATAGCTGGTGGACTTCCTTGTCTGCGTCAAAAACCGGAATGCCGAGTTGGCCAATGATTTTGGCCACTTCGGATTTTCCCATGGCGATGGAACCTGTAAGGCCGACGATCTTCATGATGTGTAAGCAGGATCTATGTCTCGGGCGACGATGTCATATAATTCCGGGGTGACTTGTGGCCGAAAACCAAACCATTTTTCAAAACCGAAAACCGCTTGATGCAGCAACATGCCAAGCCCGGATACGATGGGGTGTCCATGGCTCCGGGCCGCACAGAGCAGCGGTGTAATCAAAGGCGTGTAAACGATGTCGGCGATGATGGTATGTGGATCGAGAATGGACCAAGGCAAGCCTATCTTCTCTGTGTCCGTCAGACCTGCAGATGTAGTGTTGATGACCAGTCCAACGCGCGGCAGCGCTTCGTTGAGTTGTTCAGGGGTGACTGCCCGCAGTGGTGATCCGATTGTCGTGGCAATATTTTCGGCGCGACTGTGTGTGCGGTTATGGATGAGGATTTCAACGGTGGTGTGCCGGGCAAGCGTATTGGCGATGGCCCTGGCTGAACCACCAGCTCCAAGTATGACTATAGGCTGATTGCTTGGGTTGTAATTGGGACAATGGGACTGAAGATTGGCGAGGAATCCCTGTCCGTCGGTAGAGGTGGCTTTAAGGCGGCCATTTTCCTTGTAAATGGTGTTCAGGGAGCCAGCCTTGGCTGCTGCTGGATCAACGTCATCAACATATTGTGCGATATGTTCCTTATGGGGAAGGGTGACGTTGCAGCCGACATAGTCTCCGAGACGGACAGAATTGATGAATTGTTCGAGACCATCGGGCGGGATCTCGCGTTTTTCATAACTTCCTGCGATACCATGTTTTTTGAGCCAATGGCCATGGATGAGGGGCGAGCGCGAATGATTGACGGGCCAACCGATGACGCAAGCCTTTGGTGGTGATGTGTTGGTCATGTCGGGAGATCGCCTGTTTCACGCAAGTGACGAAGCAGAGGTAATAGCGGCAGGCCTAGGATTGTGAAATAGTCACCAGCGATATGTTCAAAAAGTTGGATACCCAGAGCTTCGATCTGATAGCAGCCGACTGCGCCTAGTATTTCTGGTCCGGTTTTTGCGAGGTAGGAGGTGATTTCTTCAGGTTCGAGAGGCCGCATTTTTAGGGTTGCGGTTTGAAGGGTTGTGAAGGTGGTTTTTCCGTCGGCAATTGTTACGGCTGCGCTGTGCAGATGGTGGGTATGGTCTTGGAGCTGCAGCAGGTGTTGAAAGGCTTCAGTCAGTGTCGTGGCCTTGTCGAATATTTTTCCCTGGAACTCGAGAATTTGATCAGCGCCAACGATAAGGTCTTGGGGTCTCAACGCGGAAACTGCCTCGGCTTTGAGTTGTGCAAGACGCAGGCATTGGCTTTTGGGGTCCAGATGTTGAATGGTTGTTTTGACTTTTGTTTCATCGAGACCGGACACTTGGGTGACGAATGAAACACCGGCGTCATTAAGAAGTTTTTGGCGGGCTGAACTGGCTGAGGCAAGAACGATCATGGCACTTCAGGGGGAAATTCGGTCTGGGGGTTGCGGTGCAAGAGAGGGTCGGGGTTTGTGGATAAGTATTTGGGAGTTGGGTTTTTTGTCGGCAATTGTGAATAGCGGGGAAAGTTGTCCACAGGGCAGGTTATTTTGAAGGCGGTGTTAAGCTGCTCTGTGGATTTGGAGGAGATTAAATTTTCGTTAATGAATCAAGCATTTATTAAGGTTTTGAGGTCGGCAATCTGCTGTGTTAGGCAATAAGTTGAAGATAGTTGTTGGGTTTTGCGGGATTCCCACAGGCCAACACTAACATCAATTAAGAATCTAATTTATTTTATTTGAGGAAGAGACTTGGTGAAACCTTTACTCGATGTACTGTGTCGTCGCTTGCCGTCACGCAGGCCAGTGTGGTTGATGCGGCAGGCGGGTCGGTATCTGCCAGAATATCGGGCACTCAGGCAACAGGCGGGATCATTCCTTGATCTTTGCTATAATCCCGAAATGGCCTGTGAGGTTACGATGCAGCCCTTGCGTCGTTTTGATCTGGATGCTGCCATTCTGTTTTCGGATATTTTGGTTGTCCCCCATGCCATGGGTCTGGGGTTGAGTTTTGTTGAGAACGAGGGTCCGAAACTTTCGACTGTTTGTGACAGGGGCTCTGTCGCCGGGTTGGGTGATGGCAAAACGTCCGATCACTTCAAGAAGGTTTGGCAAACGGTTGCGGAAGTTGCGTCGAGGTTGGGCAAGTCCAGGACGCTGATTGGCTTTTGCGGCGGGCCGTGGACGGTGGCCAGTTACATGATCGAAGGCGGCAGTTCGGATCGTCGGCGGGCGGTTGGTGTGGCGGTTGAGAATCCGGCGTGGTTCAGTGATCTGATGGACCGGCTGGTCGATGTGTCGGTTTATTATTTGCTGGGGCAAATCAGGGCGGGTGCTGAAGTCGTGCAGATTTTTGACAGTTGGGCGGGGGACGTGCCGTTGGCTGACCGGCAGCGGGTGGTGGTTGGTCCGATTGGCCGGATGGTTGCGGGTGTGAGAGCAGTTTATCCGGATTTTCCCGTGATCGTATTTGCCCGTGGCGTGGGTGATGGCCATGGCGATGTGGCGGTTGGTACTGAAGCCAGCTGTGTTGGTGTTGAACAGGGCGTGGGGCTGGAGGCGGTTTTGCGGCAGTTGCCGGAGCATGTGGCGGTGCAGGGTAACCTGGCGCCTGATGCGCTGTTGGGCACGGTTGCGGATTTGGAAAAGCGCACGTTGGAAGTCTTGCACAACGTGCCGATGGGCCGGCATATCTTCAATCTGGGTCACGGGATCGTGCCGCAAGTCAATCCGGATCAGGTGACGGCCTTGTTGTCAATCATTCGCCGGCATGATGGGGCAATCGCTTGAGTTATGAATGGGTCAAGGTGTTGCATATCCTTGCGGTCATCTCGTGGATGGCTGGTCTGCTGTATTTGCCGCGATTGATGGTTTATCACAGTGCATGCAGTGTGGCGTCGGAGAGCGACGCAACTTTCAAAGTCATGGAACGGCGATTGTTGAAAGCCATTATGACGCCCGCCATGGTGGTTACGCTGTTGTCAGGTGGTTGGCTGGTAAGGGGCGGCAATTGGTATCCGCTTGATATCTGGCTGATGGTAAAATTGGCTGGTGTGATGTTGCTGGTAGGTTGCCATGTTGTATTGCATCAGCACGTGCTGGCGTTTGCACGGGGTGAACGAAGGCATACCGGGCGTTATTTTCGGATCCTCAACGAGGTGCCAACCTTGTTGATGATCGTGATTGTGGTTTGCGTTGTCGTGAAGCCGTTGGGTTGATGTGTTGTAGGCGATTTTTGCTTTGCAAGGGTGGTCCGGTCTGTTATGGGGAGTTCGTCCCGCTCGGGGCATCCCTCCCTTTATCCTGTTCTGTGGCGCGGCCTGCGCTTTTTGACAGTCAGGTTTTTCAGCAAGTACCGACATGACAAATATTGCAGATATGAAGGAGACAAAGCTCTCCGACCTTAAACTCAAGTCACCAGCGGATTTGGTGATTCTGGCTGAGGAGCTGGAAGTTGAAAATGCCAGTGCGCTGCGCAAGCAGGAGCTGATGTTTGCCATTTTGAAAAACCTGGCGGCGCGCGGCGTGGATATCGTCGGTGAAGGGGTTGTTGAAGTTTTGCAGGACGGGTTTGGATTTATCCGTTCGGCAGAAGCCAACTATCTTGCAGGTCCCGATGATATCTATGTCAGCCCCAGCCAGATCCGGAAATTCTCCTTGCGGACGGGTGATACGGTTGAAGGCCAGATCCGCAGTCCCAAGGATGGTGAGCGCTATTTTGCCTTGGTGAAAGTCAACACCATTAATTTTGAGAACCCCGAGAAGGTCAAGCACAAGGTTCACTTCGATAACCTGACGCCGCTTTATCCCGACCAGCGGCTGGAGATGGAAATCAACGATCCAACACGCAAGGATTTTTCGCCTCGGGTGATTGATATCGTGGCCCCCATCGGCAAAGGCCAGCGTGGCTTGATCGTGGCACCGCCACGCACGGGTAAGACTGTCATTCTGCAGAATATCGCCCATTCCATCGCAACCAACCATCCGGAATGTTACCTGATTGTTTTGCTGATCGATGAGCGGCCTGAAGAAGTGACGGATATGCAGCGCTCGGTTAAGGGTGAAGTTATCAGTTCGACATTCGATGAACCGGCGACGCGCCACGTTCAGGTCGCTGAAATGGTGATCGAGAAGGCCAAGCGACTGGTTGAACATGGTCGTGATGTGGTGATCCTGCTGGACTCGATCACGCGTCTGGGCCGGGCTTACAACACGGTGGTGCCGTCATCCGGCAAGGTTCTGACGGGTGGTGTGGATGCTAATGCCTTGCAACGGCCGAAGCGGTTTTTCGGTGCGGCACGCAACATTGAACATGGTGGTTCCCTGACCATCATTGCAACGGCGCTGATTGATACGGGCAGCCGCATGGATGAAGTGATTTTTGAAGAGTTCAAAGGTACGGGCAACTCGGAAATCATTCTCGACCGCAAGGTGGCGGACAAACGGGTATTCCCGGCCATCGATATCCTGCGTTCGGGAACCCGCAAGGAAGAATTGATCGTCAAGCACGATACCTTGAAGAAGACCTATGTGCTCCGGCGCATTCTCAATCCGATGGGTACGGTTGATGCGGTTGAGTTCCTGCTCGACAAGTTGCGTCAGACCAAGACCAATAGCGATTTCTTTGACAGCATGAATGCCTGATCCCCGGATGCTGGATCTGGTTTCGATTCGAATCCGAAATGAATATGAAATCCACCATATTTGCGGTTTCCAGCGGCTCAGGTAGGGCTGGTATTGCTGTTGTCAGGTTATCAGGACCGGCGGCGTTTGAAACGGCAGTTGCCCTGACAGGATGCAGTCCTGAACCACGCAGGGCTTACTTGAGAACCATACGCACGTTTGATCAGTCATCAGTCATTGATGTGGGATTG
>JANOVS010000216.1:0-9378 GCA_031417515.1 Hyphomicrobiales bacterium | reverse complement strand
GGAAGCCATGGCTGATGCCTGGTCCAATCTTTATGCGGAAGCCGGCCTTGCAATTGCGGCGCGGCGGTCTGGCGCGGTTTTGCCTGAAGGGACTGTTGAACTCAGTGGTGCGGAAGACGGCGTGCGCGGCATGCAATTTATTGAATCCTGTGCTGACAGCCATGAGGCAGGCAGTGTATGGGTCCCTTGCGTTGCGCAGATATGATTCAATTTTCCGGAGACTGACATGACAAAACTCAAGGCCAAACTTGGAATTTCTCCGATCTGCTGGTGGAACGATGATCTTGTGGAACTGAGTGATGATGTATCGCTGGAAGAATGCATGCGGCAAACCCGAGAGGCAGGATTTACAGGATTGGAAACGGGACGGCGTTTTCCGATGGATGCTGATGTGCTGGCCCCCCTGTTGAAAAAACATGACGTTGGGGTTTGTGGTGGCTGGTATTCCAGCACCTTGCTGGAAGGCGACATGGAAAAAAACAAGGCAGCGATTGCCGGGCAAATGGCGCTGTTCAAGGCTGTCGGTGCGCCGTGCATCGTTTATGGTGAGATCGCCCGCAGCATTCAGGGTGACCGCTCCAAACCACTAGCCACCAAACCGAAACTTGATGAAGCGCAGATCAAGGTTTATGCCCGCAACGTCACAGCCTTTGGCGAATGGGCAGCGGACCAGGGAATGCCCCTATCTTATCACCACCATATGGCGGCGGTGATCGAGACCGAAGCTGAACTCGACCTGTTCATGAAACATTCGGGCGAAGGCATCCCCCTTTGTTTTGATGCAGGCCATATGGCTTTTGCTGGTGGCGATGTGCTGCGGGTCATCGACAAGCACCACAAGCGGATTACCCATGTGCATACCAAGGATGTGCGCATGGAAGTGATCAACAAGCTGGATCGCTCGAAGGATAGCTTCCTCGATGCCGTGATGAAAGGCGCCTTTACGGTGCCGGGTGACGGCTCACTGGATTTTGAGGCCATCGTCAGGAAATTGGCGGGCTATGGTTATGAGGGCTGGTTCGTGGTGGAAGCAGAGCAGGATCCGGTGAAAGCCCCGCCAAAGAAAATGAATGCCATCGGCCACAAGGAATTGCTGCGGGTGATGGCGGCGGCGGGATATGAGGTGGTGAGCTAGGAAGGGACCGCATCAGTCGCGTTGCGACAGCTTCTCCAAAGGAGAAGCGACAATCTCTGCTTTTCCGAACAATTTCCTTCTCCCCTTGGAGAAGGTGGCGCGAAGCGCCGGATGATGTCACTTCCTAAGCGACGGCGCGGCTGAGGGCGCATTGTTTCCACAGGCCATCAAGGGATTTCACCAGTTCACCAATATCGGCATCCGAATGGAATGGCGTCGGGGTGATGCGCAGGCGTTCGGTGCCGCGGGGCACTGTGGGATAGTTGATGGGCTGGATGTAGATGCCGTGATTGTCCAGCAAGTAATCGCTGATCCATTTGCACTTGGCGGCATCGCCCACCATGACAGGAATGATATGGCTTTGGTTCGGCATATAGGGAATGCCAGCCCGCGAAAGGGCGTTGCGGGTTCTGGACACACGGTCCTGCAAGCGTTCACGTTCAACTGTGCTGGCGCGGAGATGGCGCACGGAGGCCAGGGCACCCGCTGCCACGGCGGGGGGCAGGGCGGATGAGAAGATGAAACCTGAGGCATGGCTGCGGACGAAATCACATATGGCATTTGACGAGGTGATATATCCACCGACCACGCCAAAGGCCTTGGCGAGGGTGCCTTCAACAATGGTCATGCGGTGCATCACGCCTTCGCGTTCGGCAAGGCCTGCACCATGGGGGCCATAGAGGCCGACGCCATGCACTTCATCGAGATAGGTCATGGCACCAAATTCGTCGGCCAGATCACAAATCGCCGCCATCGGGCCGAAATCGCCATCCATGGAATAGACCGATTCGAAGGCGATTATTTTCGGACGGGACGATGACACCGACTGCAACTTGCGGCGCAGATCAGCCACATCATTGTGTTTGAAAATGATCTTTTCAGATTTGCCGTGGCGGATGCCTTCAATCATCGAGGCGTGGTTGCCGCTGTCGGAAAATACAATGCAATCTGGCAGGGCAGCGGCCAAGGTGGAAAGGGTAGTCCAGTTTGACATGTAGCCGGAGTTGAACAGCAAGCCGGCCTCTTTACCGTGCAAGCTGGCAAGTTCGGATTCCAACGCTTCATGATAGTGGCTGGTGCCTGAGATATTGCGGGTGCCACCCGCACCAGCGCCGGATTCGTCGATGGCCTGATGCATGGCTTTCAACACATCAGGGTGTTGGCCCATGCCGAGATAATCGTTGGAACACCAGATGGTGACTTCCTGCTCGCGGCCATCAACGCGGCGTGTGGCTTTGGGAAAATGTCCGGCATGGCGTTGCAGATTGGCAAAAACACGATAGCGGCCTTCGGCGCGAAGGGCATCCAGTTTTCCGGCAAAAAAAGCGTCGAAGTTCATGCGCAAGTCCAAATAAAAAGTGTCCAGGGCCCCTGAATAAAGCTTGTCCGATTTTCTCGCGACAAAATCAAGGGAGGTGTGACAAGACTATCAAGCGGGGTGGATGAATGGCGGCTGAATGGGAGGTAGGGACCTCATCCGGCGCGTTGCGCCACCTTCCCCGGGGGGGAAGGGACATTGACCAAGCAGCGGGAATTGTCGCTTCTCCCTTGGAGAAGCTGTCGCGAAGCGACTGATGAGGTCCCTTTGGCACAGCTGGATTCCGCCCTAACCCCGCTCCATCATCTCCACAAATCGCCTGAAAAGATAATGGCTGTCTTGCGGGCCGGGGCTGGCTTCGGGGTGGTGTTGGACGGAGAAGATCGGGCGGTTCTTCACGGCGAGTCCGGCGTTGGAACCATCGAACAGGGATACGTGGGTTTCTTCCACTTCGGGGGGAAGTGAATTACGATCCACAGCAAAGCCGTGGTTCATTGAGACGATCTCCACCTTGCCTGTGGTGTAATCCTTGACCGGGTGATTGGCACCGTGATGGCCCTGGTGCATCTTTAAGGTTTTACCTCCAAGTGCGATGGCAAGCATTTGATGTCCAAGGCAAATGCCAAAAACCGGTGTGCCGCTGTCCAGCAGTTTGCGGATTTCGGGAACGGCATATTCTCCGGTGGCCGCCGGATCGCCGGGGCCATTCGAAAGGAAAATGCCTTCTGGTTTCAGGGCGAGGATATCTTCGGCTTTGCTGGTGGCAGGGACCACGGTGACATCGCAGCCAGCCGAGGTCAGGCAGCGCAGGATATTGCGCTTCAGGCCATAGTCGATGGCGACGACACGCTTGCCGCCTGAAGTATTGGTATAACCGTCTTGCCAGCTCCAGAGTTTCTCGTCCCATTCCATGCGCTGGGTGAGGGATACATCCTTGGCGAGGTCCATGCCTTCGAGGCCTGGCCATTCAGCAGCGATTTTTTTCAGTTTGGCGATGTCGAACTTGCCTTTGGCATTATGGGCGATGACGCCGTTGGGCATGCCTTTGTTGCGAATGAGATTGGTGAGTTCGCGGGTATCCACCCCTGACAGGCCAATAATGCCACGGGTCTTCAGCCATTTATCGAAATGCTTGGTGTTGCGGTAATTGGCAGGCTCGGTGACGGGGGCTTTGACGACGAGGCCACGCACGGCAGCGGCGGCCGCGAGATTGGCGGTCTCCGTATCATCGTCATTGGTGCCAACGTTGCCGATATGGGGAAAGGTGAAGGTGACGATCTGGCCGGCATAGGAGGGATCGGTGAGCACTTCCTGATAACCGGTCATGGCGGTGTTGAAGCAGACTTCGGCCACTGCATGGCCTTCAGCGCCAAAGCCGAAACCTTCGATCACTGTGCCATCGGCAAGAACCAAAAGCCCAGAGATTTTGGGAACATCCCAATCGCTGAACTGCGGGCGTGATTTTGCTTTAAGCTTTAGGGCCTTTTTGGCAATTGCCATAAACGAGTCTCCGGGAATTTGCGTCTGGTTAAGGGGTGAGGGAGCCGACGTCAAGTTTGCCTGTTCGCGGCAAAAGGTCTAAGGCCCGGCATTCAACCATTTATGGGAATATGACCATGTCACTGCGCGAACAACTCAATGCCGATATGAAAGATGCCATGAAATCTGGCGAGAAGCGCAAGCTGGCCACCATCCGGCTGATGAATGCGGCGATCAAGGACAAGGATATCAACTCGCGCACTGAAGGACATGATTCCGAGAAAGTTTCGGATGCGACGATCATGGATGTTTTTGCCAAGATGGTGAAGCAGCGGCAGGATTCGATTACAGCTTTTGATGCCGGGGGACGGGCCGAATTGGCGCAAGCCGAACGTGAGGAAATGGCGATCATCCAGAGCTATATGCCAAAGCAGATGAGCGATGAAGAAGCCAAGGCCGCCATCGCCGGGGTGATAGCCAGTGTGGGTGCAACTTCGGTCAAGGACATGGGCAAGGTCATGGCAGAACTGAAGGTCAAATACTCAGGCCAGATTGACATGGGCAAGGCGGGTGGTGTGGTCAAGGCGTTGCTGGGGTAAACCGTCATTCCCGCGAAAACTCACCACTAGCCGGGAGGTACTAAGCACTCACAACTGTCATTACCGCACTTGTTGCGGTAATCCATCGTGGTGCATGTGCGATTTATCAGGACAACGCTACTCTTGTTGAACCATGGATTACCGCAACAAGTGCGGTAAAGACAATATTGGGAATAGGTCGTCAATATCCGACCCGACCTCTCACCCGTTCATCTCCCATTCATCTCCACAAGTTCATTTTTAGTCATCGTCGACGGGGGTGTTGGCGATCGCTAAGAACATTGGAAGGATAAAAACCATGTTTCGCAAATCAATCATCGCAATTGCTGCTGCCGCTGCCTTGGCCTTTGGCATCGGTGCACCAACTGCTCCGGCAGAGGCGGGTGTCAGAATTTACTTTGGCACGCCTGGATTTTACTATGGTGGAGGTCACCGCTATCGGCATTATGGTTACGGACATCGCCACTGTAGATGGGTGCGTGTTTGGAAACACGGCCATTATCGCAAAGTCAGATCATGCTGGCGCCACCGGCACTATTAATGCGTCAATAAAGTTGACGTAATTTCTACAACAATGACTTAGCGGCCCATTTTGTGATGGGCCGTTTTGTTTTGCGGTGCAGCAAAAAGTAACGACAATTGTAAATAAATCAATGAATAGAGCGTTCAGGTGCCGTTCATGCAGCCTGTAGCATCTTGCACTTACCGCAGAATGGTGGGACGGTAGCGGTGTCCCTCAAACAAGGAAGGAACTACAACATGATCCGCAAGACCCTGATTGCAGCCGCAGCCGCCGCCACATTGGCACTCGGCATGGGTGCCGCCGTTTCGACAGCTGAAGCCGGTTATTACGGCAAACCAGCCTATAACGGCAATTATGAGCCCGTTGGATATTACTTCCACAAGCATTGCAAGTGGAAGAAGGTTTACCAATATGGCTATTGGAAGCGTGTTCGCGTTTGCTGGAACCACAAGCATTACGATAAGTACAGCTACTAATATCTACTGACTTGTTTCCGGGCCGCGGTGCATCAGCACTGCGGCCCATTTTTTTGGTCTTTTTTAACCCTGTCATGGGACAATCGTGGCCATGACAAATCTTGCGTATCTTGTGTTTACATTTGTGGCCTGCGTGTTGGGTCTTGGTCTTGGGCTTCTGCTGCACCATTTGGGGAAACTTTTGCGCCGTGCGCCAGAAGGTCCCACTGACATGGCAGCGGGTGAAGAGGAAGCCGTTTACGAAAAACTTTCGAATTGGCAGGCGGAAAACAACAAGCGCTTTGTCCAGCATATTTCGGGTTGCGCTGCCTTGCCGCTGATTTTTGCTGCCGCGGGCTATGAGCAACGGTCAAGCGTGGTGGGAGCAATCTGCCAAAGCATTGCCGAAGTGGCGGGACAGTCGCCGCTGTGTTTTTGAGGGGTAGCGCTTATTTCAGTCTGCGTTGATGTTCAACATAGGCTCGCAGCACGGCATTCATGCGGGTTTGAAAGCCTTTACCCCTGGCTTTGAAAAACTCATAGACATCTGTATCAACGCGAAAACTGATGGCGGTTTTTGGCGAAAGATCAAGGATCACCGCATTTGACCAATCCATTTGGTTTGGAGAAAACATGTCACGGCAAAGCAGACCTGACAAATGGCAATACCACTTGTCAGACTGAGGTAGATTATTTCGTCACGGTGAAATGGGTGGCCATGCCGAGTTCATAGTGGGTCTTGTAGTTGCAGAGTAGAACATATTCGCCGGGCTTCAGATCAGCCACCAGCTTGCCGGATTTGCCGGGCTTCAAACCGCCAACTTCGCCGAGTGATTTCAGCTTCTTTTCATTGACACGGTGCTTCCTGGGATCAGCCTTTATCATTTCATTGGCGGTGGCCAATTTGACCAGAACGACTTCATGGTCGGTGCCGATGGCATCATTCTTCACATCAAACTCATAGGTGCCTGCCTTGCCGGATACCTTGTCCAATTTGACAAACATGGCATTGTCAGCTTCGCCACCGAGCGAAACTTTAATGACAGTAGGCTTGGCCGTTGCCGACAGGGTTGGTACAACGCTGATTGTCAGTGCGAGCAAAGAGGCAGCGGCAAGACCATAGAAATTTTTCATGGAAACATCCTTTAAGATCGACAGTCCATCGTGGTCTGCCTTGGATGCGGTTTGATCCCCGGATGCTGACAGCTCACTGACGCGAGTGTGTCAAAACTGTGGCATTGGGCTACAAATTTGTAAGGTTGTGGATGTTTTCAAGTTGTGCGCTTGTTCGCATCACATGTGCGCCTATTTCAGTCTGCGTTGATGTTCAACATAGGCTCTGAGCACGGCATTCATGCGGGTTTGAAAACCTTTGCCCTTGGCTTTGAAAAACTCATAGACATCTGTATCAACGCGAAAACTGATGGCGGTTTTTGGCGAAAGATCAAGGATAACCGCATTTGACCAATCCATGTCGATGGGTGCAGCATCGGGATCATCAGCCACGGCTTTGGCAATATCCTCGTCGGTAAGAGCGTCAAAGGCGGACCAGTCTCGATCAGGCGTTTCAAGTTTATGCAAGTCTCTAAATGAAATTCTCACCATGCCGTCTTTTTTCGGACGGAGTAGCTCCTCGCGCAGAGATGATCCTGATTTCGTTGTTGCGCTCGACAAAGACAGTAGTGAGGAGGTTTCCTCTGAAAATCCCGACTGCAATCCAGCGTTCCTCGAAGTTGATAATTTGGCAACTGGCAACAACGGGTCCGACAAGACTTTGCGCGGCTTCTTCAAACCAGACGCCGTGTTTTTTCCAATTACTGAGGTCTTTGTTCGGGTCATAGTCAATCTCTGAAAAATCAAATTCTTGAATTTGCCAATCGTATGTCATCCGTCCCACCGTAAAAGCTATTCAAAATATTTATCATGAATTGCTTTGTTGCTTGCGGAAGAAAATTTGCTGCATTTCGACAGTCTTTCTTAGTGGTATCTATAACTGTATATACAAATTTTTGCCAAGCATGCAAGCAAAAACGTGTTCCCGGCCCAAAATGCTGTGCTAATCGATTTCCCATGCAGTTTCCGCCAACCTTCCTTGATCAAATCCGCGCCCGGATAAATGTTTCGGCTGTCGTGGGGCGGCATGTGGTTTGGGATCGGCGCAAGACCAATGCGGGCAAGGGGGATTTCTGGGCTTGTTGTCCGTTCCACACGGAAAAGTCGCCAAGCTTTCATGCCGATGACCGCAAGGGGCATTACTATTGTTTCGGCTGCAAGGCCTCCGGCGATATTTTCAGGTTTCTGGTTGAGAAGGCTGGCATGCGATTTCCCGAAGCTGTGGAGCAGCTGGCCAGCGAAGCGGGAATTCCCATGCCGGTGTTTTCAGCTGATGATGTGGAACGCGAGAAGACGCGGGCAAGTCTTTATGATGTCATGGAAATCGCCTCTGCGTTTTTCCAAGCTGAATTGCAATCGGCACGGGGTGCGAAGGCCAGAGGCTATCTCTCGGATCGTGATTTATCGACGGCCATTCAAAGTGATTTCGGCATTGGTTACGCGCCGGATGACCGTTCGGCATTGCGCAGCCATCTGGCCGACAAGGACATAACAGTCGAACAAATGGCGGAAGCCGGATTGGTGGTTTCCGGCGAAGATATTCCCGTGGCCTATGATCGCTTTCGCGACCGGGTGATGTTTCCAATCCGCGATGGCCGGGGCCGGGTGATTGCTTTCGGGGGCAGGGCGCTTCGGGCCGATGTGCCAGCGAAATATCTCAACTCGCCTGAGACGCCGATTTTCATTAAGGGGGACCACCTCTATAATTTCGACAAGGCCCGCAGCCCTGCCCATGCCAAGGGCAGCATTATTTGTGTTGAAGGCTATGTGGATGTGATTGCCATGACGCGGGCGGGATTTCCGGAAGCTGTGGCTCCCATGGGTACGGCCCTTACCGAAAACCAGTTGGCGATGTTGTGGCGCACGGCAGCGGAACCGGTGTTGTGTTTTGACGGCGACACGGCGGGATTGAAGGCGGCATACCGGGCGCTGGATGTGGCCCTGCCACGGCTCGAACCTGGTCATTCACTCAAATTTGCTTTTCTGCCCGATGGCAAGGACCCCGATGATCTGTTGCGCAGTGATGGGCCTGAGGGATTGAAATCTGTCATCGCCGCGGCCCAATCCATGGTCGATGTTTTGTGGAACAGGGCGCTGTCAGAAAATGATCGTTCCAGTCCGGAACGCAAAGCCGCATTTGAGCGCGATTTGCGTTTTCAAGTGGCCACGATTGTTGATGAAAGTGTCAGGCGGCATTACCTTGATGAGTTGCGGGACCGTTTTGCTAAGCTCAGGCGAATAGCGAATGGTGAATGGCGAATAGGGAAGGATCAGGGTCGCCCCTATTCGCCATTCGCTACTCGCTATTCGCCCTCTGGCCGCAAGTTGCAATCATGGGAAATGCCTCTGCCTGCCTCGAATTTCCTCAAAAACGCCGCCCTGCGCATGGGAAATGGCGATACTGAAAGCCGCCGTGTGGGCATGATCGTCCTTACCCTGATCAATCACCCGGAGCTGATCCACGAGTATTGGGACGATTTTGCCGCAGTTGAACTGGACTCCACAGAGCTTGACTCCGTCCGTACACAAATCATAGATAGCGCGTCCTCCGGGGAGGCCCTTGAAACGGCTGCCCTGAAGGCCCACCTGACAACAAGAGGGTTTGGCCCTGTGCTGAACCGCCTTGAAGACCAGGCGAAACGTTTGAATGAGTGGTTCCTTTCGTCCGCTGCTGCACATGATGATGCCCGGACAGGCCTCCGCCAAATGCTCGCCCTACACCGGAAATCAGTTACGCTTGAGCGCGAGTTGAAGGC
>JANOVS010000215.1:0-26259 GCA_031417515.1 Hyphomicrobiales bacterium | reverse complement strand
CTGCTCGACAATCTGTTTGGCCTGATCATGATCTATGCCCTGTCGGTGCTGCCGATTGTCATCTGGATCATGCGCGACCAGTTCAACACCATCCCGCCCGAATTGGAACAGGCCGCATTGGTCGATGGCTGCTCATCATGGGGAGCGTTCCTACGCATCGTTGTGCCGATTGCCCTTCCGGGCATGGTCGCCGCTTTCATTCTCTCGGTGATCCTGTGCTGGAATGAGTATTTTTTCGCGGCCTTGCTCACCAGCACAAAAGCCAAAACCCTGCCTGTCATGGTCGCCAGTCAAACCGGTTCGCAGGGCATTTCTTGGTGGGCCATGGCGGCGATTTCTTCCGCTGCCATCCTGCCGCTGATCATCATCGGCATCTTTCTTGAAAAATACATCGTGAAGGGTCTTACGGCTGGTTCAATAAAGTGAATGTCGTCACGTCATCGTAACGGGTTTGCTGCGAAACCGCGCCACGGTTTCGCGCAACGCCTTGCGGCAAACCACGGGCGGCAGGCCTTTCAGGATCAATTCAATATCGGCCACCATCTGCGCGCCAATATCATGCAACGCGCCGATCATGCCGCCGGTGCGGTGGGCCGACAGAAGCAGTCCCTCCACACTTCGCACAGGGTCATCGGGCAATACAGGTTCCACCGGGAAAACATCTGTCGCTGCCCGGAAACGACCTGCCCTGACGAATTCCAACAGCACCGGAAAATCCACCACCGCGGCGCGGCTCATCAAGAGAAATGACGCGTCTTTTTGGATCAAGCCCAGCTTTTCCCGCCCCAAAAATCCCGCATTCTCGGAGGTCACACCAGCAAACACGATTATGAATTTTGACGTGGACAAGACTTCATCAAGGCTTGCTGGTTGACAATGATATTTTCCCAGCACGTAGTCAGGCACCCAGGGGTCAAACACTTTTATCGGGCAATTGAAGGGTTGAACCAGCCGATGAAATGATCTTGCCAGATCGCCAAATCCGATCAATCCCACTGTCGCACCGATCAGGCTGTAACTCTCGCTGTTGCCATCCAGGCCGTAGGCCTCGGTACCGTGGCGCATCGCACGATCAGCCAGCGTGATGCCACGACCCAAATCAATGGCCATGCCCAATGCCGACTCGGCAACTGAATCGGCAAAAGCTGATCCCGGTGTCAGCACATGAATGCCGTGGGCGAAGCAATAATCATAATCGATATTGCCAGTAAAATTGGTTTCAACATTGATGATGGCCCGCAGGTTTCGGGCTTTGCGCAAACGCGCCTCAGGCATTGCAGTCTGCCCCACCAGTATGACAGCCTCCGGTAACAACTCCTCAAGCATGTTGCCAGGCATGGCTGATGATTCATGGGCCACGATGCGAGCCAATTTTTCAAGTTTTCGGCGGGTCGCAGCATCACAAATCAGATCAAGCGTGCGCGGCAGGGGATCGACGAGAATAAGGGGGCGTGCGCCGTTGATGGTCTCGGTCATTTTAGCGTTGCGCTCCCGTCAATGATTATTGTTTCCAATGAGCCATTACCGGGAAGGTGGAGTCAATCGGTGAAATCTCAAGTTGACAAAAAAACGTTGCAAAACCAACCGAAGCTGACTTGACATGAACATTCTGCTGTGATTGTATTACTAACAATACTCAATCTAAAGTTGCTTAAGATTGATTTTGTTGGTGATTTATTGCTAAAAGCTCAACTTTTAGAATTGTTTAAGTCATTTTTTCCGTCGAGAGTTATGCCAATATCCGTCAATTTCACATATCATTCCCAACTCATCAGAACGTTAAGCAAGTTGCAATTGACTCTCGTTCACAATCAAAATAGCAAATCACCATGCAATATGCCGGAGTTGAACAGTTTTGAAAAGCAGTGACTCCAGCGCTTCCGATAGTTCAGTCCGCTTTGGCTTGTTGATTACGACAATCGGCGGACTGCTTTTCACGATTGACCTTCCGTTGTTGCGCATGGCGGGCGGGGACAAATGGTCGATGGGTGTGGCGCGGGGCTTGTTTCTGTTTATTTCGATCAGCGCTGTGTGGTTGATCATGCGGCAGCGCAGTGGCGAAAAATTGCCCTATATCAATGGCAAGGCTGCCTGGGCTGTGGTTTTCACCAACACAATCGCGAATATTGCCTATATGGCGGCAGTGGTGGAAACCAATGCGGCCAATGTGGTTTTCATTATTGCCCTGGTGCCGGTGTTGACTGCCGTATTCTCGCGGGTTTTCATCAAAGAACCGATCCATTTGTTTACCTGGATTGCAACCGTTCTGGCGCTTTTCGGAGTTGGCATGATCGTCAGGGAGGGTCTCAGCCTTGGCAAGGCATGGGGTGATTTGTTTGCCCTCATCTGTGCCATTTGCACGGCCACGGCATTTACGATCATCCGGGCCAGCGGGAAGAATGTAGCTACCAGTCTGGCGCTCGGCAGCTTGATGTCGGCTCTCGTATCGCTGTGCGTTTTGGTTTTCACTGCCCCTTCCGTCAGTGCATCCCTCGCCACGCTACATAACAGTGCCTATCTAAACTTGCCAACCTGGTTCTGGGTGGCACTCAATGGCTTGATATTCATTCCCTTGGCGTCATCGCTGATTGCCAATGGTCCGCGCTATCTTCCTTCGGCAGACGTTAGCATGTTTTTCCTGCTGGAAACGGTTTTGACACCCGTATGGATATGGCTGTTGTTTGCCGAGGCTCCTACATCAGAGGTTTTGAAAGGAGGGACGATTGTGATTGTCACACTGGTTGCCCATAGTTTCTGGCGCCTAGGTTCCACACTCAAATCAGCTCCCGTTCGCACTTTTTCTACGCGGCACTGATTTTCCAAATTGTATAACTCCCAAGCTTTCCCTAATCCTTGTCGGATCGGGAGTGGAATATATGATGGGCAAGCGTGAACATTCGGGAAATCCAGCTGCGGAAGCTGCTGACCTCAATTCAGCAATCGCCAATGCGTTGGCCGAATTGCAAATGCAGATTGCCGGATTGCCAGAAATTGCCTCTGACATTGTTGGATTTCAAATTGCCATGCTGGAAGACCCTGCCTTGGTGGCTCCGTGCTGGCATCTCATCAGCAACTACGCATCGGCTGATGGGGCATGGGTGGCAGCGCTGGATCAACAGATTGAGATATTCAAATCCAGTCCAGACGAATCTTTCAAGGCGCGCGCTTCTGACGTGGAAGAAATACGAGATCGGGTTTTGCACCATCTGGCAATGCCCAAGTGAGATTGGCCGTACCCATCAATAACTTTGCTTGATGACGAAATGAATAACTTGTGGGATGCTGCTGAACAAGCAGAAGCCCTGCGCCGGGGCATGTAAGGGAGACAAGATGTTTTACGGAGAGATCGAAGGCACTGGATTCGAAGCCATTGCTCCCAGCTTCAATGGGTTGCTCACCGGCCATGGCCGGGTTGAACGTTTGTGGACGGGCGCGCGTTGGGCTGAAGGACCGGCCTGGTTTGCGGCTGGGCGCTACCTGGTATTTTCCGACATTCCCAACAACCGCATGATGCGCTGGGATGAATGCAGCGGCCACATGTCAGTGTTCCGCCAGCCTTCGAACAACTCCAACGGCAACACCACCGATGGACAAGGCAGACTGGTGACATGCGAACATCTGGGCAGGCGCGTGACGCGCACGGAACATGACGGTTCGATCACCGTTCTTGCAGACAGCTACAAGGGAAAACGCCTGAATTCCCCAAATGATGCGGTGGTGAAATCCGACGGCTCCATCTGGTTCACCGATCCCAGCTATGGCATCCTGTTCGACTATGAAGGCAAGACTTCGCTGCAAGAACAAGAACATTGCCACGTCTTCCGCATCGACGGACAAAGCGGTGTACTAACCGTCGTCGCCGATGATTTCATCAAACCCAATGGTCTTGCATTCAACCGAGATGAATCAATTCTCTTTGTCGCCGACACGGGCCGAAGCCATAAGCCCGACGGACCAAAACACATTCGCGCCTTGCAGGTAAATCCCGATGGCAAGACACTTGGCAAATCGAAAGTATTTGCCGATTGCACGTCCGGGCTATTTGATGGTTTTCGCATCGACAGGGATGACCGGATTTGGACCAGTGCTGCTGATGGTGTACATTGCTACAAAAAGGATGGCCAACTCATCGGCAAGATCAAAATTCCAGAACTGGTGGCCAATGTCTGCTTCGGCGGCCCTGCCCGCAATCGCTTGTTCATCTGCGGCACCACATCACTGTATTCAGCTTATCTCAGTATCAACGGATGACGCGGCCCTCATGCTGAAAATGCCCCTCCCCGATCAGGCTATCATGGCGCGGCGTGCTGAGATTGCCGCCGCCTTGCGTTTGATTGTGCCGCACGAAAATGTGGTGGATGGCGAGCGTTCGCTGAAGGTTTATGAAAGTGACGCCCTGACCATGTATCGCCAGCCACCGTTGCTGGTGGCATTGCCGGAGACGACGGCCCAAGTTTCATCCATCCTTGCATACACACACCGGGAAGGCATCAAGATTGTGCCGCGTGGTGCGGGAACATCGCTCTCCGGCGGTGCGCTTCCCCTCGCCGACGGTATTGTGCTTGCCATGGCGAAATTCAACAAGATCATCGATGTGGATTTTGGCAATCGCTGCGTTGTGGTGCAACCCGGCGTCACCAACCTTGCCATCACCAAGGCCGTGGAACATCGCGGCTTTTATTATGCGCCAGACCCCTCATCACAGATTGCCTGCACCATCGGCGGCAACGTGGCCGAGAATTCCGGCGGTGTGCATTGCCTGAAATACGGCCTCACGACAAACAACATCCTTGGCCTCGAATGCGTTTTGCCAACCGGCGAAATCATCCGGCTGGGGGGCAAGCATCTCGACAGCGATGGCTATGACCTGATGGGCATTCTCACAGGTTCGGAGGGCCTGCTGGCGGTGATCACTGAGGTTACAGTGCGTGTCCTGCAAAAACCAGAAACCGCCCGGGCCTTGTTGATCGGCTTTGCTTCAAGCGAAGATGCCGGACAGTGCGTTGCCGATGTGATTTCAGAAGGCATTATTCCCGGCGGCATGGAAATGATGGATCGGCCCGCCATTCATGCGGCAGAAGATTTTGTGCATGCTGATTATCCCAGAGATGTTGAGGCTTTGCTGATCGTCGAACTCGATGGCCCTGCCGTTGAGGTGGATGATCTCGTAGAACGGGTGGCCAACATTGCCAGGCGCAACAATTCCGCAAACCTCCGCATATCCAATTCAGAAGCTGAACGCTTGCTGTTCTGGGCAGGGCGTAAGGCGGCGTTTCCTGCGGTGGGGCGAATTTCCCCAGACTTCATCTGCATGGACGGCACCATTCCCCGCAAGCGATTGCCGGAAGTTTTACGCGGCATGGCAGAATTGTCGCGCAAATATCAATTGCGCGTCGCCAATGTTTTCCATGCCGGCGATGGCAATTTGCATCCCCTCATTTTGTTTGATGCCAACGCCGATGGTGAAACCGAACGGGCAGAATCATTCGGTGCCGATATCTTGCGGCTCTGCGTAAAAGTCGGCGGCGTGTTGACGGGTGAACATGGTGTCGGTGTGGAAAAACGCGACTTGATGCCGGAGATGTTTTCGGAAACTGACTTGGCTGTGCAACAGCGCGTCAAATGCGCCTTTGATGGCAAGGGACTTTTAAATCCTGGAAAAGTATTTCCTGTCTTGCATGCCTGTGCAGAATTGGGCCGCATGAAAGTTCACAAGGGCCAATTGGCCTTCCCCGATTTGCCGCGTTTCTGACCGTGACAGAATTTTCACCAGGAACGGAACTTGAGTTGGCGGAACTGATCAGCGCCGGACCGGGACCATTTGAAATTTGTGGAAGCGGCAGCAAGCGGCGGCTTGGCCGCCACGCGCCTTGTGGGCACCAGATCGGCCTGACAAAATTTTCCGGCATCACCAGCTACGAACCCGAAGAACTGGTGCTTGAGGCGGGCGCCGCAACGCCGTTGTCGGATATTCTCGCTGCGCTTGGCGACAAGAACCAAATGCTGGCTTTTGAACCGCCCGACTTCAGTTTGCTTTTGGGCAGTAACAGCAATGGCAGTCTTGGCGGGTTATTGAATGTTGGATTTTCAGGTCCGCGCCGTCTCAAGGCCGGGGCGGTGCGCGATCATGTGTTGGGCGTGCAAGGTGTTACGGGCCGGGGCGAAATTTTCAAAGCGGGTGCGCGTGTCGTTAAAAACGTCACGGGTTATGACATGCCAAAATTGATGGCAGGATCATTCGGCACACTGGCCGCGCTGACGTCGGTGACTTTCAAAGTGTTGCCGCGGCCTGAGACGGAAGCGACATTGCTGGTGCTAGGCCTGAGTGATGATGATGCCATGCTGGTCATGTCGCTTGCCATGCAATCATCGTGTGAAGTTTCGGGGGCCAGTCATGTGCCAGCAATTGGCACGTTGCTGCGGCTTGAAGGCATTGCCAGTTCGGTTCAGGCACGACGTGACAATCTTGTGCGGTTGCTGGCGCGCCCTTGCGAGGTTCTGGATCGTGCGGCATCCTTGCAGATGTGGCAGCGCATCAGGGATTGCCAAGTCCTGCGATTGTTATCAGATGATGTCTTGTGGCGCATCAGCGTGCCGCCGTTGCAAGGTGCTGCAACCATCAAGCAGATCTCCGAACATGCTCCGTGTACGTATTACTATGACTGGGGAGGTGGCTTGATATGGCTTGCCCTTCCCTGTGCAATTGACGGGCACGCCACAACTGTCCGCAATGCTGTAGGTGAAGGACATGCCTTCCTGTTCAAGGCTCCAGACACTGTTCGAGCCGTTGTGCCGGTGCTTCACCCCCAATCACCCGGCGTGCAGGCTTTGAGTGCCCGCATCAAGCAGGCCTTTGATCCTGATGCAAAATTAAATCCGGGCCGCATGTACGGGACAAACTGATGCAAACACATTTTACGCTTGAGCAACTTGCCGACCCAAAAATCGCCGATGCCAATGGTATATTACGTTCTTGTGTGCATTGCGGATTCTGCACGGCTACCTGTCCCACCTATGTGCTGCTGGGCGATGAACTGGACAGTCCGCGGGGGCGAATCTATTTGATCAAGGAAATGCTGGAAAAAGGCGAAGCCGCCACAGCAGAAACTGTGAAGCACGTGGATCGTTGCCTCTCCTGTTTGTCGTGCATGACCACTTGCCCCTCTGGTGTGAATTACATGCACTTGGTGGACACCGCCCGCACCCACATTGAAGACACTTACAAGCGACCATTGTATGAACGATTTCTGCGACAGGTTCTGGCCACCGTCATGCCGAATCCGCGGCTTTTCCGGCTGGCGTTGATTGCAGCGTGGTTGGGCAAGCCTTTGCGACCCGTGTTACAGCTTTTGGGAGCCCGCCGCCTCGCTGCACTTTTCGATCTAGTGCCGACGAAGCTGCAACCCGTTGAACCTCTTGGCCAACCGGGAACCTATCCGGCCAAGGAACCACGCAAAGGTCGTGTCGGATTGTTGATGGGCTGCGTTCAATCTGTGCTGGAACCCAGCATCAATGCTGCCACCATTCGTTTGCTGACACGCCTTGGATTTGAAGTTGTGGTGGCGGGAGAAGAGAGTTGCTGCGGCTCCCTCACCCATCACATGGGCAAGGAGCATGATGCCCTTGCCCGTGCCCGCCGTTCGATTGATCAGTGGACGGATCAAAATCTTGATCACCTGATCATCACGGCTTCGGGATGTGGCACCACCATCAAGGACTATGGCCACATGTTCCGCGATGATCCGGCTTATGCAGCCAAAGCAAATTCCATCAGTGCCAAGGCCCTCGACATCACGGAATTTTTGCATAAGCAGAATCTTCCTTCCGGTAATCAATCCCTGCGCTTGGCCTATCATTCCGCCTGTTCCATGCAACACGGCCAGAAGATCAAGAACCAGCCCAAAGACTTGCTGGAGAAGGCTGGCTTCAAGGTGGCAGACGTGCCTGAAGGACATTTGTGCTGTGGTTCGGCTGGTACCTACAATATCCTGCAACCGGAAATCGCCAGTCGTTTGCGCGACCGCAAGATCGCCAATATCCAGTCGTTGCAGCCGCAGTTGGTGGCCACCGGAAATATTGGTTGCATCTCACAGATGCGAAGCGGCATAGGAGTTCCCATCGTCCACACCATCGAACTTCTCGATTGGGCTTATGGCGGGCCTGAACCTGAACAACTGGTTGGCATGAAGGTTTAGCTGCTGATGCAATATATTGATAAATCCGGTTTGCAGGTTGACAAAGACTTGGCCCAATTTGTTCGGGATGAAGCGCTGCCGGGCACTGGAATTGCAGAAGGCCATTTCTGGGCCGGATTTTCTGATCTGATTCATGATCTGTCTCCAGAAAACCAGGCGTTGCTGCAACACCGCGATGCTTTGCAGGCCATGATTGATGATTGGCACCGGCGCAATTCCGGCGGCAGTGTAGAAGCGCAAGAAGCTTACCTCCGCAGCATCGGTTACATCGTGCCGGAAGGACCGGATTTTGCCATCGCCACACAGGGTGTCGACGCCGAAATTGCCACGCTTGCCGGACCGCAATTGGTGGTTCCGGTGATGAACGCCCGCTACGCGCTCAATGCCGCCAACGCCCGCTGGGGTTCACTCTATGATGCGCTTTATGGAACCGATGCAATACCGCGCGAACCGGCTGTTTCGAAAGATTATGATCCGGCGCGGGGAGCCAAGGTTGTGGCATGGGCGAAGGCCTTTTTGGATTCGGCTGTTCCCCTTGCAGTTGGCCCTTGGGCAGATGTCAAAAAACTGAGCGTGGTGGCAGGCAAGCTTCACGTTGAAACTTTGCAAGGTATCAGCGCCTTGAAAAGCCCGGAGCAATTTGCAGGTTACCTTGTGGACTCCATGAGCGAACTGCATGTGCTGCTCCGTCACAACGGCCTGCTGATCAAAATTATCGTCGATTCAAAAAGCCGGATTGGCCGCGATGATCCTGCCCATATCTCCGACGTGTGGCTCGAGTCCGCCATGACGGTAATCATGGACTGCGAAGATTCAGTTGCGGCCGTTGATGCTGAAGACAAGACGCTGGTTTACCGGAATTGGCTGGGCCTGATGCAAGGCGATCTGCAGGAAGAGTTGGTCAAGAACGGCAAGACTGTGGTGCGGAAACTTAATCCCGATCAAGACTATTTGTCTCCCCAAGGTCCGCCGCTTCAGGTGCGTTGCCGCGCCCTGATGCTCATCCGCAATGTTGGCCACTTGATGACAACGCCTGCCATTTTGGACCGCGACGGAAATGAAATTCCCGAGGGCCTGATGGATGCCATGTTCACGGCGTTGATCGCCCTGCATGACATCGGCAAACATGGCCGCCGCGCCAATTCACTTGTCGGTTCCATGTATGTCGTGAAACCCAAGATGCATGGACCAGAAGAAGTGGCATTTGCCGTCAAGACTTTTGATCGGGTTGAAGATATTTTGGGTTTGCCCCGCAATGCCATCAAACTTGGCATCATGGATGAAGAGCGCCGCACCACGGTTAATCTCAAGGAATGTATTCGTGCAGCACAGCATCGTGTGGTTTTCATCAACACGGGATTCCTTGATCGCACCGGCGATGAAATGCACACAGCAATGGAAGCGGGCCCGATGTTGCGGAAAGGCGACATGAAACAAGCCCCATGGATCAGGGCCTATGAGGATTGGAATGTTGATTCTGGGCTTGCAACGGGGTTTTCGGGCGTTGCGCAAATCGGCAAGGGCATGTGGGCCATGCCGGATTTGATGGCGGATATGCTCACGCAAAAAATCGCCCATCCGAAAGCTGGTGCCAACACCGCCTGGGTGCCATCGCCCACCGCTGCCACATTGCACGCCACGCATTATCATGCTGTCGACGTAAATAAGCGCCAACAGGAACTCAAGGGACAAAAGCGGGCCAGCCTCTCCGACATCCTATCAATCCCGGTGGTGCAACGGCCCAATTGGTCAGCCGCCGATATTCAACGGGAACTCGACAACAACGCCCAAGGCATTCTGGGTTATGTGGTGCGCTGGGTGGATCAGGGCATTGGCTGCTCGAAAGTGCCCGACATCAACAACGTCGGCCTGATGGAAGACCGGGCAACACTGCGCATCTCAGCCCAACACATGGCCAACTGGTTGCGCCACGGCGTGTGCAGCAAGGCGCAAGTGATTGAAACGATGCAGCGCATGGCAGGCGTGGTGGATCAACAGAACGCCGGGGATCCGCTTTACCAGCCCATGGCAAAAGATTTCAAAAACTCAATCGCCTTCCAAGCCGCCTGCGATCTGGTGCTGAAAGGCCTGGAACAACCCAACGGTTATACGGAACCGCTGCTGCATGCAGCACGGCTGAAGGTGAAGGCGGTGGGGGATGCGGAACGGCTCTTACCGTAATCCGCTGGCCATCACCCTCAACGCCTTCCCAATCGCCTTGAAACTTTCCATTGCTGGCACACTGTGGTGCCTTGCCCGCATGTAGCTGTGGGCCAATTGCGGCTCGCGGCGCAGCGTTGAAGCTACACCTGCCGCCAATAATTTTTCATGAAAGATCACACCATCATCATGCAACGGATCGTGGGCGGCGACGGTGATGAAAGTGGGGGGCAAGCCTGATGCATCCCGCAACAAGTTGGGAACTGCCTTTTCATCGCGCCAGTTTGGCGAACCTTCAGCGCCTAGAAAGCTTTCAAGATAGAACATCATTTCATCGCGGCTCAGGCACGGCGCATTGGCATTTCGCACATACGACTGCGTTTGCATGTCTGCCCCCAGCACCGGATAAATCAGCACCATGCCAGCAAGCTGTGGCAGTCCCAGATCACGTAAGGTGATCGCAAGGGCCGCCGACATTTGTCCGCCTGCACTATCACCTGCCGCGATGATGCGCATTGGGTTCAAGCCGTGGGCAGCACCTTTTTCCCGAACCCACCGCCAGACTTTCAGTGAGTCTTCAAGTTGGGCGGGATGGGGATGTTCAGGTGCCAAACGATAATCCATCAGCAGCACAGCACATTGGGCAGCATCGGCCAATTCAGCACACATGTCATCGTGGGTTTCAGGCGAACCCAAAACCCAGCCACCGCCATGACCATAAATCACAGCTGGAAAATTGTTGCCGTCTGTTGGGTGAAACAGTCGGCAAGGCACATCATTTGCAACAATATCATGCGCCACGATGCCCTCTGGTCGAGGCGTTCGAAATTCGGCGCAAAGTGCATCCCATTCGCTGCGTTGTTTTGCCAAGGGCCAGTTCAGAGCCTCGGCGGGCGTTTTTTCAGCCAGCGCCTTGTTGAAAACCAACATGCCGGGATCAAGGGGCTGATTGATCTCCGGCATGGTGTCAAGCTCGTGTCACTGTTCAACCAAAGCGGCGGGCCCGGCGATCTTGCGCAGGTTGATAGGCCATGCGGGCATGGTATTCGCAATAGGGAGACTTGTCGCGAGGACCGTGCCCGCAGAAGCAAAAATCTTCATGGTTCGGATCACCGATTGGCCATTTGCAAGTCTTGTCCGAGAGATGCAAAATCGTAATGCGGCCGTCCTTGGCTGAATCCACCAGCCGCAAAGGTTTTGGTTCCGGCAAGGGTGCCACCCGGGGATTGTAATGGATCTGGGTTTGCGGCTTCATGGCTGTGGCGCCGGCGGTGGGCATGGATGGCGCATGGTTGCGCGGTGCTGCGCTGATGCCTTCCTTGGCGGGCTTGCGGCCCGCTGTGCGTTGGGCTTGAGCACGCGGCGCTGTCACACGGCCTGCAAGGTTCAGGCGATGGACTTTGCCAATCACTGCATTGCGTGTCACGCCCATGGCCAGCTTGGTGGCAATCTGGCTGGCGCTCAAACCTTCGGCCCAGAGTTTTTTCAGGGTTTCAACACGCTCCTCTGTCCAGGGCATTTTGTCGGTATTGCTTGTCGCTGAAACTTCGCTCACAGATGAATCCTTCCTTCGACACCGGGAATGGCTCTTCGCCGATGCTCTATTTCTACGCCTGACTTGAAACACTACATCTCGTAGCTGGTGATCCATTTACTACTATGTTGAGTGCATCACCTGCAACCAAATGAGGTCGGATTTTAAGGGTTTTCCCCAGCTTCTATCGCAATCCCCCGTGGTTAATGAAAAGTTAAAGCCTTTCCGGCCCGTCTGGTCCATGCGCTGAATTGACTCAGGCCCTAAAAGGCATGAATTGACCAGTGGATAAGCTGCCTTTATAGCTTGGGTGTTGCGCGCCGGTCTCACCCATCGGCGCTTTTGGCTTTTTTGAACGGACTGAACCGATGATTGCACCTGTATTGCCAACCTATAACCGCGCCGCAGTATCTTTCGTGCGGGGCGAAGGTGCGCGCGTTTATACCGAGGCTGGGGAAGCCTATCTGGATTTTGGCGCCGGTGTTGCCGTGACAAGCTGTGGCCATGCCCATCCGCATCTGGTTGCAGCCCTCACGGAACAAGCCAACAAGATTTGGCACACCTCCAACATCTATCAAATGCCAGGACAAGAAAAGCTGGCGAAGCGACTGATCGACCTGACCTTCGCCGACACCATGTTCTTTTGCAATTCGGGAGCCGAGGCTCTGGAGTGCTCGATCAAGATGGCGCGGAAATACCATCACGCCAATGGCCAGCCGGAACGCAACACGATTTTAACTTTCGAAGGGGCTTTCCACGGCCGCACCCTTGCCACATTGACAGCAGGCGGGCAGGAAAAATATCTCGAGGGTTTTGAGCCGCGCATCGGTGGCTTTGTGCAATTGCCGTTTGGCGATCATGCCGCATTGCAAGCGGCGATCACTCCGTCGATTGCCGCCATCCTGATTGAACCCGTGCAAGGCGAAGGCGGCATCAGACCAGTGCCCACCCAATGCCTCAAGGGCTTGCGTGAGCTCTGCGACCAACATGGCATCCTGTTGATTTTTGACGAAGTGCAATGTGGCATTGGCCGCACGGGAAAACTTTTCGCCCATGAATGGGCTGGCATCACACCCGACATCATGGCAGTGGCAAAAGGTATCGGCGGCGGCTTTCCCTTAGGCGCTTGCATGGCAACAGAATCTGCGGCGAAGGGCATGACGGCGACAACCCATGGCTCGACGTTCGGCGGCAATCCCTTAGCCACGGCAGTCGGCAATGCGGTTTTGGATGTGGTTACGGCAGACGGTTTTCTCGACAATGTATCCAAGCAAGCCTTGCTTTTGAAACAACGCTTGGCCGCCCTGAAGGATCTTTACCCCACGGTGATTGAAGAGGTGCGTGGCTCCGGCTTGATGATCGGTATCAAATGCAAAGTGCCAAATACGGCGTTTCAAGCAGCGTCATTGGCCGAACATCTTTTGGTCATTGGGGCTGGCGACAATGTGGTCAGATTGTTGCCACCACTCATCATATCTGAGGCCGATGTGAACGAAGCCATGACCAAGCTGGAAACTGTCTGCCGGAAGCTTGCATCATGACCAGGCATTTTCTGGATATCCATGCCATGGACAAAAGTGATTTGCAGTCCATTCTCACTGCATCAGCCAAAATGAAAGCCGCCCGTGTCGGTGCGCCCAAGGGCACACGCGAACCATCCGAGCCCCTCAAGGGCAAAGTCCTGGCCATGATTTTTGAAAGGCCCTCCACGCGCACCCGCGTCTCTTTCGAAATGGCCATGAAGCAACTGGGCGGTGAAGTCATTGTATTGTCGACCCATGACACGCAGTTGGGGCGCGGCGAAACAGTGGCAGACACGGCACGGGTTTTATCGCGCTATGTGGATGGCATCATGATCCGCGCTGCCAAACATTCAAACCTTATGGAACTGGCCGAACACGCGAGTGTTCCGGTGATCAACGGTCTCACAAACAAGACCCATCCCTGCCAAGTGATGGCCGATGTTTTGACTTTGGAAGAACGTCGCGGTGCCTTGCACAAGCAAACCGTCTCATGGGTCGGCGATGGCAATAATGTAGCTGCCTCGTGGGTTCATGCAGTGGGCAAACTTGGCGGTTCGTTGCGGCTGGGTTGCCCCGATGAATTTGCCCTGGATGGTGATGTCATGGCCTGGGCCAAAGCCAACAAGGCTGATGTGAGTTTGCATAAATCAGCCGAAGACGCTGTGAAGCAAAGTGATTGCGTCATCACAGACGCCTGGGTTTCCATGCATGATACGGATGGCGAGCGGCGTCACAACATCTTGAAGCCTTACCAAGTCAATGAACGCCTGATGCAGCAGGCCAAACCCGATGCCTTGTTCATGCACTGCCTTCCCGCCCACCGGAACGATGAAGTGACCGATGCCGTCATCGATGGACCCCAGTCAGTTGTGCTGGACGAAGCCGAAAACCGCTTGCATGTGCAGAAAGGCATTTTGCTCCACTGCTTCGGACAGTTGTGATGCAAGACCTTGTGTTGCCCTTTGAAGTCAAACCCTTGGGCATTCGTGGCCGGGTGGTGCGGCTTGGTCCGGTGATTGACGATATCCTGGCGCGTCATGATTACCCGGCTTCAGTGGCCGGATTGTTGGCGCAATCGGTTGCCCTTGCGGCTCTGCTTGGCACAACATTGAAATTCGATGGCAAGTTTATCCTGCAAACCAAAACAGATGGTCCCTTGAACATGCTGGTGGCGGATTTTCAGTCGCCCAATGCGGTGCGCGGTGTTGCCCGCTATGTAAAGCCCCATGTTGCCGCCTTGGGCGAAACGCCTTCCGAGCTGTCATTGTTGGGCGAGGGTTATCTGGCCATGACAGTTGATCAAGGGGCCGACATGGAACGCTACCAGGGCATCGTCGCCTTGGGCGGTGCCCATGGCAAGGGATCCTTGGTGGATGCGGCCCACACTTATTTTCAGCAATCGGAACAAATTCCAACCCGCCTGCAATTGGCGGCTGGACCCCTGTTGATGCGCGGCGACAAAGGCCAGCACTGGCGCACCGGTGCCATCCTCATCCAGCACCTGCCGCGCGAAGGCGGCATCAAGCCCGCTGACCTGCCTCCCGGTGATGTGCCGGAAGGTGTGGATTTTGACATTCAGGAGGATGATGATTGGGTGAAAGCCAAGCTGTTGCTTGACACGGTGGAGCACCATGAATTGCTCGACCCCACCCTGTCAGCCGAAGACCTGCTTTATCGCCTCTACCATGAAGATGGCGTGACGGTTTATCCTGCAATCGCCTTGTCGCGGCATTGCACCTGTTCACGCGACATTGTTTCCGACATGCTGAAAAATTTCACACCACAAGATCGCGCCGACATGATCAAGGACGACGCAATCGAAGTGGTGTGCGAGTTTTGCTCAACCGCCTATCGCTTCAAACCTGCTGAATTTGTTTGAGCGGAACTTGCGGCGGTGTTGAACCTGTCAAGGGTGTCCACAGCAAATCCGTGCTGACCACAGTTTTTCCCACCGGGAAAAGCGAGGCAATGGCAAGCTTCACATGTTGCCACGCAAACGGAATGCCAATGATCGTCACCGCATAACCGATGGCAGCCGCAATATGCAGGATGGCCAACCACCAGCCCGCCAAAACAAACCACACAATATTGCCAAGTGTGCCAAGCGCACCCGTACCCAAATCCTCGCGGCCATTGAGTTCGTCGCGCGCAATAATATCATAGCCAAAAGGCCAAAAACTGAACCGCGCCAGCATGAAGCAAGAGCGCGCCCACGGAATACCCACAATGGTAATGGCCATGATCACCCCCGCCAAACACCAAGCCAAACCAGCAATAACGCCACCCGTGACGAACCACAGGGCGTTCAGAATGAAAAGAATAACAGGCATGATCACGTTCTCCACTTCCTGAATGCATATAGGGACGGAATGTGGCGATTCAAGGGTGGAAGGATTTTTATCCTACGATAAATCTCTGTATTTTCCCAAGCCGTCATTCCAGACGCGCGTGCAGCGAAGCGAAACAAGCGATCTGGAACCCCGCTTTCGTTCGACACGAACATCCCCCAAAGCGGGTTTCCAGCTCGCACTCCACAAGGGCTTCGCTTGGCTGGAATGACGGAATGTGGGATAATAACAAGATGACCAAACAAATCGCCCCCGTATCTCCCGGAGAAATGCTGGAGAAGGAATTCCTGAAACCACTGGGCTTGACGAAACATGGCCTCGCCAAAAGCATCAATGTGCCGGCCCAACGGATCGGAGATATCGTCGCTGGCAAGCGCGGCGTTACAGCCGAAACGGACTTGCGCCTGTGCCGCTTTTTTGGATTGTCGGAAGGATGGTGGCTGCGATTGCAGGGAAGCTACGACACCGCGATTGCAAGGCGTAAGATAGGCAAAGAGTTGGACAAGATTGTGCCATTGAAAGGGGTGGCTTGATCCCATCCCCTCACAAAATAAACTTGCTCAAATCCGCATTCTTCGCCAGCCCGCTGACATGTTTCTGAACGAAACTCTCATCAATCACCACGGTTTCGCCACTTCGATCCGTCGCGGTGAAACTCACATCATCCAGTACGCGCTCCATCACGGTTTGCAGCCGCCTTGCGCCGATGTTTTCCACGGTGGAATTGATTTCGGCGGCCACCCTTGCCAGTTCGGCAACGCCATCTTCAGTGACATCCAGTGTCAAGCCTTCGGTCAGCATCAGGGCCTTGTATTGCTTGATGATGCTGGCTTCGGGTTCGATCAGGATGCGTTTGAAGTCTTCCTGTGTCAGGGCCTTCAATTCCACCCTTATCGGAAGGCGGCCCTGCAATTCGGGAAGCAGGTCTGATGGCTTGACAACGTGGAAAGCGCCGGAAGCGATGAACAGGATATGATCGGTCTTCACCGGGCCATGTTTGGTGGAAACCGTTGTGCCTTCGATCAGCGGCAGCAAATCCCGTTGCACGCCTTCGCGCGATACATCGGCACCTGAGCGCTCACTTCTTGCGCAAATCTTGTCCACCTCATCCAGAAACACGATGCCACTGTTCTCAACTGAATCGATGGCATCAGCGATGATTTTTTCCTGGTCAAGCAGCTTGTCGGATTCCTCGGCCAGCAATATGGTGTGGGCTTGCGCCACTGACAGTTTGCGCAGCTTGTTGCGGCCACCGAAGGCTTTTCCCATCATGTCCGAGAGGTTGATCACCGAGGCTGAACTGCCGGGCATGCCGGGAATATCAAAGCTTGGCATACCACCCGTATCGGCAACCTGAATTTCGATTTCCTTCAAGTCGAGTTCGCTGGCCCGCAATTTTTTGCGGAAACTTTCCTTGGTCGTCTCGGATGCATTGGCACCGACAAGGGCTTCCAATACCCGGGCCTCGGCATTCAACTGGGCTTGCACCTCAACGTCTTTGCGCCGCGCCGCCTTGATCATGCCGATACCAGCCTCCAGCAGATCACGAATCATCTGATCGACATCGCGGCCCACGTATCCAACCTCGGTAAACTTTGTCGCTTCCACTTTTATGAACGGCGCATTGGCCAGCTTGGCCAAGCGGCGGGCGATTTCGGTTTTGCCAACACCTGTTGGGCCGATCATCAGGATGTTTTTGGGTGACACTTCTTCGCGCATTTGCCCAGTCAATTGCTGCCTGCGCCAGCGGTTGCGAAGCGCAATAGCCACGGCGCGTTTCGCATCGTGCTGGCCAATGATGTAGCGGTCAAGTTCGGAAACAATTTCTCGGGGTGTGAGTTCGGACATGGTGTCTCTTATCAGGTTAAATGTTGTCAAGTTTTTCGATTGTCAGATTGCCATTGGTATAAACGCAAATGTCAGCGGCGATTTTCATGGCTTTGCGGCAGATGGCTTCGGCGTCCATGTCGGTATCGATCAAGGCCCTTGCTGCGGCAAGCGCAAAGTTTCCGCCCGAGCCAATGGCGACAACACCATTTTCGGGTTCAAGCACATCGCCGGTTCCCGTCAGTACAAGCGATGTGTTTTTGTCGGCCACAATCATCATGGCTTCGAGCCTGCGCAAATAGCGGTCGGTGCGCCAGTCTTTGGCCATCTCAACGGCGGCACGGGTAAGCTGGTTCGGAAACTGTTCAAGCTTGCCTTCAAGCCTTTCAAACAAGGTCATGGCATCCGCCGTAGCCCCTGCAAATCCGGCGATGACTTTGCCGGTTCCCAAAGGTCTGACCTTGCGGGCATTGCCTTTGATAATTGTCTGCCCAAGGCTGACCTGACCATCGCCGGCAATCACCACAGTATTGCCTTTGCGCACTGTCAGAATCGTTGTGCCATGCCATTGGACGGGTTCACTCATTGGTTTAACCTCTTGATGTCAGTCAGTAGTTTGCTGACCGGATATGTAAGGTGGCTTCTTTGAATTGCAAAGTGCAAAGCGTAAAGCATTGATCTGATATGATATAGTCTTATCCCCAGAAGTCTGCTATGGCGCTGCACCAGAAAAGGAAACAGTCATGCGGCAAGCCACAGTTGAGCGCAAAACCACGGAAACCAAGGTAACTTGCACCGTCAATCTGGATGGCGAGGGTCGCTTTGACATCAAGACGGGTGTGGGTTTTTTCGATCACATGATGGAACAATTGTCACGTCATTCGCTGATTGACATCACGCTGAAAACCGATGGTGATTTGCATATCGACGATCACCACACGGTTGAGGATTCCGGCATTGCCTTGGGTCAGGCTATTGCCAAGGCCTTGGGTGATCGCAAGGGCATTCGCCGCTATGGCTCCTGTGATTTGCCCATGGATGAAACGCTGTCACGTTGCGCCGTTGATGTTTCAGGCCGGCCGTTTTTGATTTTCAAATGCGATTTTCCACGCGACAAGATCGGTACATTTGATGCGGAACTGGTGCGCGAATGGTTTCAGGCCTTTGCCATGAATGCCGGCATCACATTACATTTGGAAAATGCCTACGGCGAAAATTCCCATCATATTGCTGAAGCGAGCTTCAAGGCATTGGCGCGCGCCTTGCGTGACGCCATCGAAATTGATCCACGGCAGAAAGATCGTATTCCGTCGACAAAGGGCTCGTTGAGTGGTTGAAGTTCTGGTGTTCTTTTCACACGAGTGGCCAAGAAGCCGTCATTCCCGCGAAGGCGGGAATCCCGCTAGCCACAAACTCAACAGTCAAAGAAAGCGGGACCCCCGCCGTCGCGGGGGTGACGTTTGGGGTGGTGGACGCGAAGTGCCTCAAGAGTTGGCAAAATGAAGACTGTCATTATCGATTATGGGTCTGGCAATTTGCATTCGGCCCACAAGGCTTTTGAACGGGCTGCAACCGACCACAAGATCAAGGGTGAGATCATCGTATCTTCGCGGGCCAGAGATGTTGCAACAGCCGATCGTATCGTGCTGCCGGGCGTTGGTGCCTTCAAGGATTGCCGCAATGGCCTGATGGCTGTGGATGGCATGCGCGAGGCTTTGCAACAGCGGGTGATTGTCGGCGGCTTTCCGTTTCTGGGCATTTGTGTGGGCATGCAATTGTTGGCTACAAGGGGGCTTGAACACGAGACCACGCCGGGCCTTGGTTGGCTGGCGGGTGATGTGGTGAAGATTTCGCCCGATGACAGCACTTTGAAAATTCCACACATGGGCTGGAATACGCTGGATGTGCATTCTTCTCACCCATTGTTAAGCGGCATAGATACCGGACCCTCAGGCTTGCACGCCTATTTTGTGCATTCCTACCACCTCGAGACCGCGCTGCCAGAGGATTGCATTGCCACTACGGATTATGCAGGACCGATAACAGCGATGGTTGGCTATGAAAACATTGTCGGCACGCAATTTCATCCAGAAAAAAGTCAGGCCCTTGGTCTGGCGTTGATTGCAAATTTCCTGCGGTGGAAACCATGATACTTTTTCCCGCCATTGACCTGAAAGACGGCAAGTGCGTTCGCCTCAAGCTTGGCGACATGACACAAGCCACGATTTACAACGACAGCCCGGCAGCTCAGGCCTTGGCATTCGAAAAACAGGGTTTCACATGGCTGCATGTTGTGGACCTCAACGGTGCGTTTGAAGGCCAGTCGGTAAATGGCGCGGCAGTGGAGGCCATTCTCAGCGCGACAAAAAACCCGGTGCAATTGGGCGGTGGCATTCGCACCTTGCAACATATTGAAGGCTGGCTCAGCAAGGGTCTGGCACGGGTGATCCTGGGCACTGTGGCGGTACGAAATCCGGCCCTTGTCATTGAAGCTTGCAAACTGTTTCCCGGCCAAGTCGCGGTCGGCATTGACGCCAAGGGTGGCAAGGTGGCGGTGGAGGGCTGGGCCGAAGCATCCTCGCTTGGCGTTATCGAACTGGCGAAAAAATTTGAAGGTGCAGGCGTGGCCGCCATCATCTACACCGACATTGACCGCGACGGCATTCTGACGGGTATCAATTGGGCATCGACAATTGAACTTGCAGAAGCAGTGTCAATTCCCGTCATTGCCTCAGGCGGATTGGCGTCGATGGACGATATCAAACGCATGATGAGTGCCGATGCGCGAAAGCTTGCAGGTGCCATCACAGGACGGGCCCTGTATGATGGCAGACTGGATCCAACTGCGGCTTTGAAACTTGTTGCAGAGACCATTCGATGTTGAAAGCCCGGGTCATTCCCTGCCTCGATGTGAAAGACGGCCGTGTGGTCAAAGGCGTCAACTTCGTTGACCTGCGCGATGCCGGTGATCCGGTTGAGGCGGCCCGCGCCTACGACGCGGCGGGGGCTGATGAATTGTGCTTTCTCGATATTGTGGCGACCCACGAAAATCGGGGCACGATGCTGGATGTGGTGAAACGCACCGCCGAAGCCTGTTTCATGCCCCTCACGGTTGGCGGAGGTGTGCGCACATTGGATGACATTCGCAATTTGCTTTTGGCGGGCGCTGACAAAGTGTCGATCAATTCAGCGGCAGTTTCAAATCCGGAATTTGTCAAGCAGGCGGCAGAGAAATTTGGCAGCCAGTGCATTGTCGTTTCGATCGACGGAAAGCAAACCGCGCCCGGAAAATTTGAAATCTTCACCCATGGTGGCCGCAAGGAAACAGGTATCAATGCCGTTGCATATGCGCGTGAAGTGACTGCCCTTGGTGCAGGTGAAATTCTGCTGACATCGATGGACCGGGATGGGACGGGCAAGGGATTCAATCTGGCACTCACGCGGGCCATCGCTGATGCTGTGACCATTCCAGTTATTGCTTCGGGTGGGGTTGGCACTTTGCAGCATCTGGTTGAAGGCATCACAGAAGGCCATGCAACAGCTGTGCTGGCAGCCTCGATTTTCCATTTTGGAACATTTACGATTGCGCAGGCCAAACAAGCAATGGCGGATGCAGGTATTGCCGTGAGAATGCAATGACTGAACCACGTGCCGTCATTCCATGCAAGGTGAAGCGAAGCGTAACCGCGACATCGAACCCCGCTTCGGTCGTCGGAGCTTGGCGCGGCAAAGCGGGGTTCCAGCTCGCGCTCGCAAGGGCTCGCTTGGCTGGAATGACGAAGACGGGTAACGGTTGTTAATGGTAAAATTTGATCAACTCGAAAAACTTGCAAGTGATGTTGCCGCGAAATCACTGGCCTCGCCCGAAACTTCCTACACTGCAAGACTGATCTCCCAAGGTGTTTCGAAATGTGCCAAGAAATTTGGCGAGGAAGCGGTGGAACTTGCTCTTGCATCGGTGAGTGGCAACAAGCTTGAAACAACGGCTGAAGCTGCCGATGTGCTCTATCATTTCATCGTGCTGTTGCAAGCGGCTGGTATTTCGCCAGATGATGTCATGCAGGAATTGAAGCGGCGTGAAGGCGTTGGCGGACTGGTTGAAAAGGCTTCTCGCAAACCATGATTGACGCCATCGAGGATTTTGCCCGGGAAGTCTCGCCGTTCCAGCGATTTTCGCGTGATGAATGGGCAAGCTTGCGCGCAGATACGCCGATGACCTTGACGGAAGCTGATCTGGTTGAAGTGCGTTCGCTGAATGACCGGGTGGACCTCCATGAAGTTGAAGCGATTTATTTGCCGTTGTCGCGTTTGCTCAATCTTTATGTGCAGGCGTCACAGCGCTTGTTTCATGCCTCCAACATGTTTCTGCATCGCCATGATTTGAAGGTGCCTTATGTTATTGGCGTGGCTGGCAGTGTGGCTGTTGGCAAAAGCACATCAGCGCGTATATTGCGGCGATTGCTGTCGCGCTGGCCGACAACGCCGAAAGTGGCACTGGTTACGACAGATGGATTCTTGCTGCCCAATGAAGAACTCAAACGCGAAGGCTTGATGGCGCGGAAAGGTTTTCCAGAGAGTTATGACCTGCCGCGTATCCTGCGCTTCATGTCGGACATCAAGGCTGGCGTTCGGGATGTGGAAGTTCCACTTTACTCACACCTCACTTACGATGTGCTGACGGACAACACACAAATCATCGATCAACCGGATATCCTGATCGTTGAGGGTATCAATGTACTGCAAACCGGCCGACCACCCCGGGACGGACGCGGCATTCCCAATGTTTCAGACTTTTTTGATTTCTCGGTTTTCATGGATGCGGAAGAACCGGAGCTGCGGGCCTGGTACATCGAACGCTTTTTCAGTTTGCGCAATGGGGCCTTCAAGGATCCAAAATCGTATTTTCACCGTTACTCAAAACTGTCTGACCAAGAGACATTTGAAACGGCGACCCGGATTTGGGAAAGCATCAATCTGGTGAACCTGCGGGAAAATATATTGCCAACAAGGCCACGGGCCGATTTGGTGTTGCGCAAAGGTTCCGACCACAAGGTGCGCAGCGTATTTTTGCGCAAGTTGTAATTTTATTTCCGCTTGCTGCCGGTTTTGCCATTCATGGCCACCACGTTATCCGTGTCGTCCAGTAGCATCAACATGGCTTTGCGTGCAGCAATGGCGTCACCCGCAATAACGGCGCGGGCGATGGCTTCATGGAGTTTGATGGCTTGGCGGTAGCGCGGGTTGCGTTGGGTGGTGAAGTCAAAGAGGTTGGCAAGTGTTTCATCGATCAGGATGTTAAACGGCACCAAGAGATCATTGTTCGTTGCGGCCAGCAGTGCTTCGTGAAAACTTACGTCGGCCTCAACCATCTCGGCGAGGGATTTTGCCCGGTTCATGTCATCCAGTGCCGTCACAAGCTGATCAATCTGCTGGGTTGTGCGCTTTCGTGCAGCAAGTTCGGCAATACCAGGCTCGACGATGCGGCGAAATTCCTGCGTCGACAGCAGGAAGGCCTTGCGATCGGTGGCACTGCGGTGCCAGGCCAAGACATCCCGGTCCAACAGGTTCCAGCGCAGGCGTGGTTCCACGCGCGGCCCCACTTTTGGCTTTGAGACGATGAGCCCTTTGGCGGCAAGGGACTTGATGGCTTCGCGCACGGCGGTTCGGCTGGCACCATAAACCTTTCCCCATTCCGCCTCGTTGGGCAGCAAAGTGCCCGGAGCGAACTCGCCGCCCAAAATGCGCTCGCCAATGCCCCTGGCAATCTTGCTGTGCAGCTTGCCAGAGCGCGGTATTCTGGCGGATTTAATTATCATACATATTCTCTTGAACCTATCCCGTTGACACCTTATGACTGCCGCCCACGGCAGCACAAGCCCCGCCCTGTTGGCGGAAAGGCCCGCCGTGACAAGGGAGGACTATACGTGATTAATCGCAGACATTTCCTGGCAACAACTGTTGCCGCAGCAGTTGCCGCCACTTCGGGACTGGCACTGGCACAAGGCAAGGGCCTGGTTGGTATTTCCATGCCAACGAAATCTTCAACCCGCTGGATTTCAGACGGCGAATCCATGGTGAAGGAATTCACCGGCATGGGTTATGAAACCGATCTGCAATATGCTGAAGATGACATTCCAAACCAGTTGGCCCAGATTGAAAACATGGTCACCAAGGGTGCCAAGGTTTTGATCATTGCTGCCATCGACGGCACCACGCTGTCGGACATTCTCAAGAAGGCCCATGAAGCTGGTGCCAAGGTCATTGCCTATGATCGCCTGATCAGCAAGACCGGTGATGTTGACTACTACACAACATTTGACAACTTTGGTGTTGGCGTTTTGCAAGCCAATTCTTTGGTCAAGGGTTTGAAGGAACGCTTTGCCGCGGTGAAACCATGGAACGTTGAATTGTTTGGTGGTTCGCCGGATGATACCAACGCTTTCTACTTCTATGATGGTGCCATGTCAGTGCTGAAGCCATTGATCGATGCTGGCGACATCAAGATTGTTTCCGGCCAGATGGGCATGGAAACAGTTGGTACGCTGCGTTGGGATGGTGCTGTCGCACAAGCCCGCATGGACAACCTGTTGTCGGCCAACTACACATCAGCCAAAGTGCACGGCGTTCTGGCCCCTTACGATGGTCTGTCACGCGGCATCATTTCTTCGTTGAAGGGTGTTGGCTATGCACCAGGCGCAGAAATGCCAATCGTGACCGGACAAGACGCCGAAGTGGCTTCGGTCAAGGGCATGATGGCTGGCGAACAATATTCAACCGTGTTCAAGGACACGCGCGAACTCGCCAAGGTCACCGCCAAAATGGTTGACGCCGTGATGAGTGGCAAAGAGCCAGAAATCAACGATACGAAAACCTACAACAACGGTGTGAAGATTGTTCCATCCTTCCTGCTCACGCCTTTTGACGTGGGTTCAGGTGACATCGAAAAGATGCTGGTTGGTTCTGGCTACATCAAGGCTGAAGATCTGAAGTAATTTAAACATGGTTCCCCTCGTCACTTGTGGTGAGGGGGATCGGACATGGCCCGAAGGGACCTCATCCGGCCCGTTGGGCCACCTTCCCCGGAGGGGAAGGACATTGATTTCGTACCGTAAAGCTTCGCTTCTCCTCTGGAGAAGCTGTCACCAAGTGACTGATGAGGTCGCTTTGCTGGCTGTAGGCGACAGCCCTGCCCAAATTGGGAAGGGAGGAAAGTTTATGACCCAACCCATCCTCGAAATGCGTTCTATCACCAAAACATTTCCCGGGGTCAAAGCCCTGACGGAGGTGAACCTCACTGTCATGCCCGGGGAAATTCATGGCGTCGTCGGCGAAAACGGGGCTGGCAAATCGACCTTGATGAAAGTTTTGTCAGGTGTTTATCCCTCTGGAACCTATGACGGCTCCATCCATTACGAAGGAGCCGAAAGACACTTTAAAAAAATCTCTGACTCCGAAAACATCGGCATCATCATCATCCACCAGGAACTGGCCCTGGTGCCGCTGCTCTCCATCGCCGAGAATATTTTTCTGGGCCATGAGACTGCGAAGAACGGTATTATCAACTGGTTTGAAGCTTTCAGCCGGACCAAGGAATTGTTGGCAAAGGTGGGACTGAGTGAGCACCCCAATTCGCTGATCACCAATATTGGAACCGGCAAACAGCAGTTGGTAGAAATCGCCAAGGCGCTGAACAAAAAAGTCAAGCTGCTGATCCTGGATGAGCCGACTTCCAGCCTGAATGAAAAAGATTCCAATGCCTTGCTTGAACTGTTGCGCGGCTTCAAGGCGCAAGGCATTTCATCCATTCTGATTACCCACAAATTGAATGAAGTGTTGAAGGTTGCTGATCGCATCACGGTGATCCGCGATGGCCGGACCATCGATACGATGGATGTGCATACGGGTGAGGTCAACGAGGACCGCATCATCAAAGCCATGGTGGGACGGGAATTGTCGGAGCGCTATCCGCCACGCGTGCCAAAAATTGGTGATACACTGCTCGAAGTCAAAAACTGGAGCGTCTATCATCCGCTGCATGCGGATCGTCAGGTGATCAAAGGGGTTAATTTAACTGTCCGGGCGGGCGAAGTGGTGGGCATTGCAGGCCTGATGGGGGCGGGACGAACCGAGTTTGCCATGTCGCTGTTCGGCAGGGCCTTTGGCAAGCGCATCACAGGTGAGGTGCTGATGCATGGCAAGCCGGTTGATGTATCCACGATCCCCAAGGCAACCAAGGCTGGCCTTGCCTATGTGACTGAGGATCGCAAGACCTATGGACTGGTTCTAATAGATCACATCAAGCACAATGTGACCCTGGCAAATTTGCCGGATGTGTCCAAGCGCGGTGTGATCGATGACATTACAGAAATTGGTGTTGCCACCAAATACCGCAACGACCTGGGCATTCGCTCATCAGGTATCTATCAAACCACGGTCAATCTCTCGGGCGGCAACCAGCAAAAGGTTGTGCTGTCAAAATGGCTGTTTGCGGGGCCCGAGGTTCTGATTCTGGATGAGCCGACACGCGGCATCGATGTGGGTGCCAAATATGAAATCTATGGCATCATCAACAAGCTGGCCGATGAAGGCAAGGCGGTGATTGTCATCTCGTCGGAAATGCCGGAATTGCTGGGCATTTCAGACCGCATCTATGTGATGAACGAAGGCAGGTT
>JANOVS010000214.1:0-91536 GCA_031417515.1 Hyphomicrobiales bacterium | reverse complement strand
GCGCGGCGCGGCATTGGCAAAGCCATTGCACTGGCCTTGGCTGATGATGGCTTCGATGTGGCAGTGGCTGATGTTGTGGCTTCCGACGAGTTGCAGGCAGTTGCCGCTGACATTCGGGAAAGAGGAGTTGCCAGCTTTGCTGTTGCGGCTGACATTGCGCGGATTGAAACTCATGCAACCCTGCTGGATGAAGTTGTGAAAGCATTGGGGCCACTGACAACTCTCGTCAACAATGCTGGCGTTTCCGTTTTGGCGCGGGGTGATTTGCTTGATGTGACTCCTGAAAGTTTTGATCGCTGCATGAACGTCAATACGCGGGGTACGTTTTTTCTCACCCAGGAATTTGCGCGGCGGTTGCGGGATTCGGTGACACCTTGCCATCGCAGCATTGTCACCATTACATCGGCCAATGCCAAAGCCGTGTCCATCGCTCGCGGCGAATACTGCATATCAAAAGCCGGTGCGTCGATGATGTCCAAGCTGTTTGCTTCGCGGCTTTCCGATGAAGATATCGGGGTTTATGAAATCCAACCGGGCATCATTGAAACGGACATGACAGCGCCGGCCAAGGCAAAATACGACAAGCTGATTGAGGAGGGGCTTACAGTGATCAAGCGCTTTGGCACGCCTGAAGATGTGGCAACAATTGCGGTGACCATGGCCAAGGGTTTGCTGCCTTACACTGTGGGCCAGGCCATTCTCGTCGATGGTGGATTGATGACGGTGAGGTATTGAGATGCGGATCAAGTTTCCGGGTGGCAGTTACAATTTGGTTGGCGAGCCAGTGGCTGCACAAAAGCCGAAAGTGCCGTTTAACCGAATCGCCTTTGCGGCGGCCCATGTTGTAGCGGATCCATTGAGCACGGCTGATCCATCAGGCGCGCCGGCCGTCGATTGGGAATGTACCTTGGCCTTTCGCAGGCATTTGCTGGACCTTGGATTTGGCATCGCCGAGGCCATGGATACGTCGCAGCGCGGCATGGGGCTGGATTGGTCGACGGCGCTGGAACTGATACGACGATCACTGGATCATGCGGGAACGCGGGCGGGGCAAATTTATTCGGGCGTCGGCACCGATCATTTGGCTGCCGCTGATGCCCGCTCGATTGACGATGTGGTGCGAGCCTATCTTGAGCAGCTGCAAGCCGTGCAGAAACTCGGAGGGCGTGTCATCCTGATGGCAAGTCGCGCGCTGGTGCGGGTTGCCAAATCGCCTGCTGACTATGAAAAGGTTTATGCGCGCGTTTTGGCGGAAGCCGACCATCCCGTGGTATTGCATTGGCTCGGCGAGATGTTTGATCCGGCGCTCAGGGGTTATTGGGGCACGGAAGATTTTGCGGCGGCTATGGAAACTTCATTGCGGATGATTGAAGCCAATAAAAAGAATGTGGACGGCATCAAGATTTCATTGCTGGATGATCAGAAGGAAATTCTGATGCGGCGAAGATTGCCGCCCGAAGTTAAAATGTACACGGGTGATGATTTCAACTATCCCGCCCTCATTGAAGGAGATGAACAAGGCTGTTCGCACGCGTTGCTTGGAATTTTTGATGCCATTGGGCCGGTTGCTTCTGCTGCCTTTGCCGCATTGGGCAAGGGAGATGTGAAAAAATACCATGGCTTGATGGCACCAACGGTGCCGCTATCGCGACTGATCTTTCGTACGCCGACGCAATTTTACAAGACTGGTATCGTGTTCATGGCTTGGCTCAACGGCCATCAGGACCATTTCATTATGGTCAATGGTGCCCAAGCCATGCGGCCCCTGCCCTACTTTATCGAGGTGTTCAAACTTGCAGATCAGGCGCGGCTTCTGCGTGATCCCGAATTGGCAGTGCGGCGCATGAAACAAATGCTGGCGGTTTATGGTGCGTGATCTTTCAGGACGGCTGGACCTTTGTTCCATCAACACCGCCACATTGGGTTTTCAAGCGCCGATTGGCGAGGTGATTGAAGCCGTGGCGCGGGCAGGATTTGGTGGCATTGCACCTTGGCGGCGTGAGGTCGAAGGTCAAGACGTATCAATCATCAGTAGACGGATCAAAGATGCGGGATTGCAAGTTACGGGTTACTGCCGCAGCACATTTATTCCGGCGTTGAGCAACGAAGAATTTCTTGGAAACATCGAGACCAACAGGCGGGCTATTGCTGATGCGGCAACATTGGGTGCGCGTTGTTTTGTGATGGTTGTTGGAAGTTTGCCCGAGGGATCGAAAGACATGGGCGCTGCACGGGCGCAAGTGGCGGAAGCCAGCGCCTTGCTTGCGGCTTTTGGCAAATCTGTTGGCGTGCGGATCGCGCTGGAACCGTTGCATCCGGTTTATGCGGCCAACCGTTCTTGCCTCACGCTTTTGGCGGAGGCCCTGGATATCTGTGATCAACACAATGATCCATGGCTCGGTGTACTGGTCGATGTCTATCACTTGTGGTGGGATCCCTATCTGGCGCGGGACATCAAACGCGCCGGAGATCGGATATTCGGCTTTCATGTCTGCGACTGGTTGTGCGACGCGCAAGACGTGCTGAACGACCGTGGCATGATGGGTGACGGCGTGATTGAAATTCGCGGCATACGAACGATGGTCGAAGCGGCGGGCTATCAGGGACTGGTGGAGTGCGAAATTTTTTCGGCCAACAACTGGGGAAAGCGCCCGATGGCTGAAACTTTGAAAGTCTGTGCCGAACGGTTTTTAAGCGACGTATGACACTAACGGCATTCGACCGATCAAGTTCAAAAAAGTCAACTGCGTCCCCCACCTCCGGCCTTTGGCCACCTCCTCCCCGCCGAAGGGGCGGGTTGGAGGGGGAAATTGAAGACCGGTACTTGTTAAGTGCCCTCCAACCCGATTCTTCATCGGGGAGGAGGTGGCGCGAACCGACGGAGGTGGGGACGCCTTGCTTGTTACTCGACCAGTACACTCTCAATGTCTTGCAGTTCGGCTGCACTGAAACTTGCTTTATCCAAGGATGCGACGGCTTCTTCAATCTGACTGACGCGGCTTGCGCCCATGAGGGCTGATGTGACTTCAGGCAAGCGCAAGACCCAGGCAAAAGCCATTTGCGCCAGAGATTGTTCGCGTTGTTTGGCAATGTTGTTCAGCTTCGAGGACCGTCGCACAACTTCATCGGTGATTTGGGTTTTCTTCAGAAAGCCGCCCGTCGTGGCGCGGCTGTCTTCGGGTATGCCACTCAGGTATTTGCTGGTAAGAAGGCCTTGGGCCAGCGGCGAAAAGACGATTGATCCCATGGCTTCATGGGCGATGGCGGCAAATACGCCTTCATGTTCTGGTTCACGTTGCAGCATATTGTAACGCGGCTGATGGATAAGACAGGGCGTGCCGAGTTCACGAAGGATTTGCGCCGCGCGGCGTGTGGCTTCGGCGGGATAGTTTGAAATGCCAACATAAAGTGCGCGGCCAGAGCGCACAGCCGCGTCGAGCGCACCCATGGTTTCTTCAAGTGGTGTGTGGGGGTCGAAGCGGTGGGAATAGAAAATATCGACGTAAGGAAGGCCCATTCGTTTCAAGCTTTGATCAAGGCTGGCCAGCAGGTATTTGCGGCTGCCCCATTCGCCATAGGGGCCATCCCACATGTGATAGCCGGCCTTGGTCGAGATGATGATTTCATCACGGTGGGTTTTAAAGTCATCAGCCAGAATTTTGCCAAAGGCAATTTCGGCTGAGCCTGGTGGCGGGCCGTAGTTATTGGCCAAATCAAAATGGGTGATTCCCAAATCAAAAGCGCGACGGCACATGGCGCTCATGTTGGCGGCATCGGCAACTGCCCCGAAATTGTGCCACAGTCCCAGGGAAATGGCGGGCAGAAGAAGGCCACTACGGCCGCAACGGTTGTATTTCATGTTTTCACTCCTTTGGTAGGCCCCACCCCTGCCCCTCCCCGAAGATCGGGGTGGGGTGATTCATCCTTCACCCCTACCCGCTTGCGGGGAGGGGCAGGAGTGGGGACTTTCTACGTTACTTCATCAAGGCGCGGGCTTCTTCCGGTCCGAAGGCGGCTGGCCGTTTGCAGGTGGATTTCATGGTTATGACTTTTTTCGTCGTTCCTGAATCCATCATGGCCGTCATCACTTCAACGACATGGGCTACCATTGAAATATCACAGCGGGCCAGTTTCTTTTTCTTGATGGCGGCTGCCATGTCGGCAAGGCCGGCACAGCGGTAGTTCGCCCAGATCACATCGGTTTGGCTGTTCTGCATGCCCCAATTGTTTTTGGCGAAGGGATGGTCCCAAGACTTCAAGGCTTTTGGAGTCTGGTCACTGCCTGCAACCATTACATCACCGCCAAAGAAATTTGGATCAGGCACAAACATGGCGCCGGTCTGGCCGTAAATTTCCATGTTCTGGTGCTTGTGGGCCCAAACATCCCATGACAGGGAAACCGTGACGCAAGCGCCATTCACGAATTCCAGAAGGGCGTGATACGTCGTCGGGGTTTTCACTTTCAGCTTTTCGCCGTTGCGTGGATTATTGGGCTGGCTGTTGATGACGCGCTCTTTGCGGCCTGTGCCCAAAAGGGCTGCAACGCGCCTTACAGGTCCAATCAGGTTGATCAGGTTGGTGATGTAATAGGGGCCCATATCAAGCACTGGGCCACCGCCGGGATTGAAAAAGAAATCTGGATTTGGATGCCACATTTCCATACCGGGGCCCATGAAATGGCAGGTGCCGGAAACAACCTTACCGATAACGCCAGCATCAATTGCGGCGCGGGCTTGCTGGTGGGATGAGCCAAGGAACGTGTCTGGCGCCGAGCAGACACGCAGCTTTTTCTTTGCCGCATATTTCTGCAAGGCCAACGCATCCTTGTAGGACAAGGTGAGTGGTTTCTCCGAGTAGACGTGTTTGCCGGCATCGAGAATCTGCTTCGACACTTTGTAATGGGTGGCGGGCACGGTGAGGTTCACCACAATGTCGATGTCGTCTTGTTTCAACAGATCTTTGACCGTGTGGGCCCGCACACCAAATTCGGCAGCGCGGGATTTGGCGGCTTCCATGTTGATATCAGCCACAGCCTTCACTTCAATATCCTTGAAAAGGTTGGCCAGTTTCAAATAGGCCCATGAAATATTGCCGCATCCGATGATGCCGATGCCCAGAGTTTTGCTCATTGATATTGCCCCTTATTGCTTCTTGCAGAAATTGATCGACGCCTTGGCCCAAGGGCCCACGTCTTTCGGATTGTCGTGTTCCATTACGTAGGTCAGGCAGTTGGTTTCTTCCCGCAGCACTTTGAAAATCTCCGGCCACTTCACTGTGCCTTTGCCCACATCACACCAGCCATCTTGATCAAGGTTTTTACCTTTGGGCGCAATGTCTTTCACGTGAGCGGACGTAATGCGATCACCATAAGCTTTCAGCCACTTCACCGGGTTTTGTTTGGCGCGGGCGATCCACGCAATATCAACTTCCCAGTTCAGCAATTCGCTGCCTTCGAAAATACGCTCATGCGGAGTGGAACCATCTTTCAGTTTCACGAATTCAAAATCATGGTTGTGCCAACCGAAAATATAGCCCTCATTGCGGTATTGTTCAGCAGCAGCACCCAGACGCTGGCCAAATTTTTTCCAGCCGGCACCGGTTTTGGGGCGTTGGTCGGGCAGGACATAGGGGCAGTAGAGGGCGCGCATGCCAAGGGTTTTGGCGATATGCAGCACGCGCTTTTTTTCCGTCTCGAACATTTCGATGGGAAAGAAGTGGCCCGATGGCATGGTGAGGCCATGCTTGTCGAGGAGATCACGGAATTTTTCCGGCTCGTCATAAAACGCACCGGGCGTGCCGTAAGCGCCGCCGAAGCCTTCGACTTCCTTGTAGCCATTCTTGGCCAGCATTTCGATGATCCCCTCCCAAGGCTGGAAATTTCGGGCGGAATAGAGTTGGAATGACAGACGTTGTGGCATCGGGTGCCTCCTCAATGTGATGATGAATAAAGTTCGCGGATCACCAATGTGCTTGCGGCACGTTCGAGATCGGCGGGGTTGTCGGCAATGAAAGTGATGATGGTGGTCTCGCCTGCGAGCATGTCAAAAGCGTTGTCGGAGAAGTGTCCCGCCACATCACATTCAAGGGCCACGTAGAGCGCGAGATGTTTTGCGGTTATGGAAATCGACACTTCGGCTTTGCTGGTTTTGACGACTGACGAAAGTTGAGGGTTCGGCAATTGCAAATGCTTGTAAGGTAACGCGCTGGCATGGGTGCGGCGTTTGGTGCCGTGCTCATCCATCCAACTCACCATCAGGATTGACCCTTCAGCAAAGCGCCGCGCATCAAGCCGCGTGATCTCCTGGCCATTGCCTTCAAGTGTATGCTTTTGGCTGTAAAGCGTTGAAATATCGCCGTTAAATGAAACGGAGTGCAGGTCAACTATCGTGTCAAACGCCTCAAGTAAATCGTGAACGGCTGAAACGATAAACTCATGTTCGAGTTTGCGCACAGTGATCAACACCGGCGCATAGAAACGGCGCGCCATATAATTCATCAGCTTCCACGAACCGCCATGGTCCAGCCCCGACCATGAAGCCACGGGCCATGTGTCGTTCAATTGCCAGTACAAAGTGCCCATGCAATGGGGCTTCAACGAGCGCCAATATTCCACTGCCATCTTCATGGCGAGGCCATGCTGGACTTGGGAGAGGTAAACGAAGTTGCCGAAATCCATCGGGAAGCGGAAATTGCGGAACATGGTTTCAGCAATCCGCGCATTGCCACCCTTGTTGCGCTGGTGATGCTCCATCACGGCGGAGGAGATGTTGAGATCATCCGGGCTTTCAGAGAGTTCCTTGATGAGGCGCAAACTTGGGAAAGACTGAAAACCAAACTCTGAGCAGAAGCGCGGCTTCACATCATAATAATGCTCAAAGTCCCTGCCCTCGTGCCACACCGACCAGAAGTGCATATCGCCCTTGGAGTCATCGTGCCAAGTGTCACCGAAATCGAGAATGCCGGGAGAGGGTGAAGACGGCCACCAGATGGCGTTGGGGTCGGCGCGTTCGACAGTCTCTTCCAGCGTGCGATTGAGCCGATCGTAATTCACCAAGTAGCGGTCACGGTTATTGCGCGACTCTTCGAACCACGTGAGCGCACCAAGCAATTCGTTGTCGCCACACCACAGTGCCAGGCAGGCGTGGTGCTGGAGCCGCATTACCTGATATTCGGCTTCGTTGCGCACCTCATCGAGAAACTCTGGCGTCGAAGGATAAAGCGAGCAGGAGAACATGAAGTCCTGCCACACCAGCAAGCCAAGCTCATCACAGATGTCGTAAAAAAAATCTTTCTCATAATATCCGCCACCCCAAACGCGGATCATGTTCATGTTGGCATCTTTTGCGGCTTGCAGAAGTTTGCGGGTCAGTTCTGGCGTGGCGTTAGACGGCAGGGCGTCGGCAGGAATCCAGTTGGCGCCTTTGCAAAAGATTTGGCGATCATTCACTTTGAAAACAAAGCGAGACCCGATTTGGTCTTTGTCAGTAAGGAGTTCTATTTTGCGAAGGCCAATTTTGCGTCGTTCAACTTGGTCACCACAGCGCACTTCGAGGTCATAGAGATACGGCTCACCCTGCCCGGAAGGCCACCAAAGTTTTGGTTTGGCGATGTTAAAGTGTTCGTGGTGACTTTGTATCTTACCTTCATTTTTCTCGACAGAGGTTCTTGTTTGTTCAGCAAAACTTATGCGGTACTCAACATCTTTATCACCCCCACCACCAATATCAACATTGACAGCCACATCAACGCTTCCATCGGCATTGTGAGTTTGAAGCACTTCAATACTTCTGACGACGACTGCCGTCCGTCGTTTAATTTCAAACCTTCCACAAATCCCAAACGGCACAATCGCCAAATTCCAATCCCAGCCGAAATGGCATTGCGGTTTGCGCAGCATGTTACCGTTGGGAATGGGATTGTTGCTGACGCTGTAGGGAATATAGAACGGCTGTGCCGCCTGCTTTTCGTTGGCGGTTTTGGTGTTGGAATGCAGCGTGACTTCGACGACATTTTGACCGCGCTTCAACGCCGTCGTGACATCAGGCCGATAACGCCGGAAGCAATTTTCAGCTTTCAGAACTTCAACGTCATTCACTTTGACAGTTGCAACAGTGTCGAGATAGTCGATGTCGAGGTGGTATTCACCGTCCTCAACCTTCTCTAACTCAAACTCGCGCGTCGCCACCCATTCCTCATCGGCCACCCAGCGGCAGGCGAGTTCGTTGGTGCCTTTGTAGGGATGCGGGATTTGGCCGGCGGCGATCAGTGCGGAATGCACGTCTCCGGGGACGGGATAGTCCACTGTTATTTTGCGGGCGGCACATGAAAGCTGCCATGTGCCTGCGAGGTTGAGGGTATTCATGAGGCGCGGAGTGTGAGGACACACCCCCTCCCCCCTTCGGGGTACTCCCCCGGCGAAGACGCCGAGGGAGAATGGTCAATCATGTTCTCCATCGGCCTTCTTGGGCCGGGGGAGTACGGCGAAGCCGGGAGGGGGTGTTTCAACACGTTCGCTGCCCGCCACTCAAATCCGATCCGTTGTTGCTTCGTCGAAGATCGAGGCGAGGTTGATGCGGAAGCGGACTTTTACTTTTTGGCCCGGCACGAAACTCTCGTTGGATTCAACGCGGGCAGAGATGGTTTGGCCTTCTACTTTCAGCCAGATCAAGGTGTCGGCACCCATGGGTTCAACGATATCGACGACGGCTGGATATTCTGCTGTGGCACCTTCTTCAGCGCCACCATTGACTCGGATATGTTCGGGGCGGACACCCAGTGTGGCGGCTTTGGCGATCAAGGGGGCATCGGCATGATAGGACTTCAAAGGAATGCTGAGTGTGCCGAGTTTAAAGGCGGCCTTGGCACCTGCTCCTTCGATGTTGCCTTTGAGGAAGTTCATGGACGGTGAGCCGATGAAGCCCGCGACATATAGATTATTTGGCTTGTTATAAATTGTTTGGGGCGCATCCAATTGTTGAATGGTGCCGCCGCGCATGACGGCCACGCGATCTGCCAAAGTCAGTGCTTCGATCTGGTCGTGGGTCACGTAAATCATGGTGTTGCCAAGGGTTTGGTGAAGCCGCTTGATTTCCACGCGCAGTTCGGCACGGAGTTTTGCATCCAAATTCGACAGCGGCTCATCAAACAGAAAGACGTCAACGTCCCGCACCAGGGCACGGCCGATAGCGACACGTTGGCGTTGGCCGCCCGATAATTGAGAAGGTTTACGATCCAGCAACGGTTGTATCTGCAGGATTTCTGAAGCGCGGGCCACACGCTTTTCAATTTCAGCCTTGTCCATACCGGAAACGCGCAGGCCGAAGGACAGGTTCTTTTCCACCGTCATTTGCGGGTAAAGCGCGTAGGACTGGAACACCATGCCGATGCCGCGATCCTTGGGTTCTTCCCAGGTGACGTTCTTGCCCTTGATGAAGACCTGTCCGTGGGTTGGTTCGAGAAGACCCGCGATGCAGTTCAGCAGTGTGGACTTGCCGCAGCCTGATGGGCCCAGCAAAACAATGAATTCACCTTCGGCAATATCGAGATCAAGTGACTTCAACACTTGCAAAGCGCCATAGCTCTGGGCAAGGCCACGCACCGATACGGATGGTGTTTCGATTTTTGCGTGCATGTTCATTGCATCAACCCTTCACGGCGCCGGCCGCAATGCCGCGCACGAAATATTTGCCGGAGAAAAAGTAAATGGCGAGCGGCACCAATCCGGTGAGGATGGTGGCGGCCATATCGACGTTGTATTCTTTCACACCCTGCCCGGTGTTGACGATGTTGTTGAGTTGCACCGTCATGGGGTAGTTGGTGGGGCCTGCGTAAATCACGCCGAACAGGAAGTCGTTCCAGATACCCGTCACCTGCAAAATCACAGCAACCGTCATGATAGGCACCGCCATCGGCAGAAAAACCTGGAAAAGAATGCGCCAATAGCCCGCACCATCCACACGCGCCGCCTTGAACAATTCTTGCGGCAGTGACGCAAAGTAATTGCGAAACAACAACGTCAATAACGGTAAACCAAAAATTGTATGCACCAAAACCACGGCAGGCAAGGTCGAGAAAATGCCGAGCCAGCGGGTGATGATGACGATGGGGTAGAGCATGACGACATAAGGGATGAAACTGGCCAAAAGCAATATGGTGAAAAAGGCTTCCGAATACTTAAAAGGCCAGTTGGCCAATGAATAGCCCGTGACGCATGCCACAGCGATGGAGACAATGACGGATGGCACGGTGATCTTCAGTGAATTGATAAATCCGGGTTTGATGCCTTCGCAATAAAGTCCGGTGCAGGCCTGGCTCCAGGCTTTGATCCAAGGTGCAATGGTCAGGTTGCTGGACGGTGTGAACAGATTGCCCTCGCGGATGGCATCAAGATCTTTCAGGGACGTTATGACCATGATGTAGAGCGGAAACAGGAAGAACACGCAGCACAGGATCAAAACACCATAAACAATGGCGCGTGGCAATGTGATCAACTTCTTGGGTTTTGGACCGGAAGGACCTTCAAACACGGTTGTGGTATTTGACATGGGTTATTGTCCCTTCTTGCCAAATTCCATCTTGATCCAGGGGATCAGGATGAGGGCCATGGAAAGCAGCATGACAGTTGATGCGGCAAGTGATTGGCCAAGATTGGCGGTAAAGTTTTGGTAGATATAACGTGACGGTACGTCGGAAGAGACGCCGGGGCCGCCGTCGGTGGTTGCGAGTACCAGATCGTAAATGCGAATGGCACCAGAGGCGACGAATACGAATGTCGTCACGAGTACCGGCTTCATCATCGGCAGCACGATTTGCAAATAGGTACGCCAGGTTGGAATGCCGTCAATCTTTGCGGCTTTCCAGATTTCCTCGTCTATGCCGCGAAGGCCGGCCAACATCAGTGCCATGACAAAGCCCGTGCCTTGCCAGACACCTGCAATGACGATGGCATACATCACCATTTTCTGGTCGGCGATCCAGCCAAACGTGAAGCTTTCCCAACCCAGGCCGCGCACGGCTTTCTGCAATCCGTATTCAGGTGAAAAAATCCATGCCCAGACGTGGCCCGTGACAATGAGGGAGAGTGCAAAGGGATAAAGATAGATGGTGCGGAAAACGCCTTCTGCGCGAATTTTCTGGTCCATCAATACTGCGATCAGGAAGCCCAGTACCATGACAACCGTTATGAAGCAGATGGCGTAGGTGACGACGTTGGGGAATGAACCCGAACATTTAAGCCGCCATGCCGCGGTGCCAATTTCGCTAAGCGCCGGACAGTCCATCCAGCGGCTGGTATTGAACAGCCGGGTGTAGTTGGCAACACCGTTGAATTTCTCAACCCACGCCGCAGGTGTAAAATGTGGCAGCACCCGCATGTCGGTGAACGAGAAAAGAACGACCCAGAGAGTTCCCCCTACAAACACAAACAGCGCTATCAGGATCATCACCAAAGATCCAAATTTTGATTGCTGGTTTTCATAGGGCGCAAACCAAGCGACAAAACTCATCGGAACTGCAACAGACAGAAGCCCCAGCATCAATGGCAACCAGCTGAATGAGGAGGCAGCAATTCCGGCCTGGCGCGACAGGTTCAAAGTGACAAGGAACATGAAAAAGATCGCCGCCAGAAATGCCAACTTCAGCCCTAACTTGCGGAACGGAATATCCAGCAGGCTGAACGCCAGCCCGGCTAATACAACGAAGAATGTCGCGCCGCCCACGCCACTGAATCCGGTCCACGGTTTCCAAATGAATCCCAGAATGAACGCTGCGGTCACAGCAACGGCAAATGTTCTGTCGCGTACCCGGCTCCCCAGATGGGGAGTTTCAAATCTGTCTTGCAGTGCACGCTTGGCAAATTGAGATAAAAAATAGAAGGCCGCTGTGATTGCGACAAGTTTCAGCGTTAATACGGCGACATCAAAAACTAGGGCAATTCCGCCGGGGTGTGACTTGATTCCGAAGAACCAACCCGCTTGTTCAAACAGGCCATGGACGAGCAGCCCCATAATGGCTGCCAACGCGGAAGCGAGAGAATAGCAGATAACCGCAGGCAAACGGTCTCTTGTGAAGACGAAACGGGGATTGAGGGAAACTAATGCCATTTCCAGAATTCACTTGTGAAAAAGTCGCCGACCGTCGGCCGGTGCGCAAGAACGAGCCGACAGCACATCCCACCAAAAAGTGGAATGTGCTGCCAATGCATAATTGTCAGTTACTTCGGGTTATTTTTGATGATTTCAGCGAACTGGGCCTGCGCCTGTTCTGGAGTGATGGCCGGGTTGGCCATGAACTCGTTCAGGACGTCGCGAATTTGGTTGCGAACGTCCTCAGTCATCATCTGCGTATCGTTCGGGAAGATCTTGGTCGACTTGTCAAGAATCTCCAGACCCTTCTTCATGCAATCATTTGCAGCAGCAAGATCAACGTCGGCACGCATTGGGAGCGAGCCCTTCTTCAGGTTGAAGGCAACTTGCACTTCCTTGGTGACCAGCAATGCGGCCATCCTCTTCTGCGCAGCCGTCACAGCTGGGTCAGAGTTCTTCGGGAAGTAGAACACGTCACCGCCCGTATTGAGAACGGGTTCAAGTCCAAGGCCAGGCAGGCAGTCATAGTCCTTGCCGGCAACGAGGTTGGCAACAGCAAATTCGCCGCCCGCCCAGTCACCCATGACGTTGGCAGCAGCCTTGCCCTGAATCACCAGAGCAACAGCTTCGTTCCACTGGGGAACAATCTTGTCGGCTGGCACAAGCTTGCGCACACCATCAAGGGCGGCAAACAATTTTGCATATTCTGGGCCGCTCGCAAGCGCCACATCGCGTTCCTGCCACACTTTCACCAGATTGTCCGAACCAAGCACGGCCACAACCATGTTCTGAATCAGCAATGAAACAGCCCAACCTTGCGCCATAGAAAGCGGCTGAATGCCTTTTGCCTGCAATGCAGGTGCAGCGGCAAGCAACTCGTTGATGTTCTTTGGTGGCTCAAGTCCGTTGTCCGTGAAAACCTTGCGATTGGTCCACATCCACTGGGCCGAATGCAGGTTCACTGGAACGCAATAGACTTTGCCGTCCTTGGTGCAGCTTTCGAGCTGGCTCTTTGGACGCAGAATGTTAGCCCAATCACCAGCAGTTGCTACATCGGTGATATCTTCGAGAAGACCAGCAGCGATCAATTCGTCAGCATCTTTGCCTGGGTTCAATTGTGTAGCACCCATGGGGTTGCCACCGAGAATGCGCGAAATGATGATCGGGCGGGCAGTGTCGCCTGAACCAGCGATGGCACCGTCAACCCACTTGTCGCCCGAGGCATCAACAGCCTTAGCAAATTCGGCAACCGCGGCGGCTTCGCCACCGGACGTCCACCAATGTGTTACTTCGAGATCGACTGCATAAGCGGTGGAACCGCAAAGCATCGAGGCCGACAGTGCAATACCAGCGGCGATTTTCTTCAGACCCATGACAATTTTCCTCCCTTGTCGTTTTATTAGGGTGCGGGAAAGCTAGACCAGAAAAAACGCCTTTGCAACGTTTCAGAAATATTTATTTCAACCTCTAAATTGCTGCGTTGCACAACGCTTTTTCGGGACTTGAATCGATTCAGAAAACGCCTATCGTCTTCACCATGGAACAATTGCCAGAAAAGCGCCCGACACTGCGAAGCCTTGCGGAAATTACCGGGCTTGGTATTTCCACGGTCAGCCAAGCCTTGCGCAACAGCCCGGAAATTTCTGAGGAAACCCGCAGACGTGTGCAGCTTGCAGCCCAGCAGGCAGGCTATCGTCCCAACCGCGCCGGTGTGCGTTTGCGTACCGGCAAAACCAATGTGATTGCAGTGGTGCTCAACCCACAGGATGAAGGCTCGGGCTTTATTTCAGATTTTGTGTTTGGCATTTCCAATGGCCTGGCAAATTCGGCTTATCATCTGGTGGTAACGCCCTATTCGCTTTCTGATGAAATGGTGCCGGTGCGCTATATCGTGGAAACCGGGTCTGCCGATGGCGTGATATTTTCTCGAACGCAACCCAATGATCCGCGGGCGCGTTACCTGCATGACTCAGGCATGCCATTTGCCACTCATGGGCGCACCCAAATGGGCCTGCAGCATCCATATCACGACTATGACAATGAGGCATTTGCTTTCGAAGCCTTGCGAAAATTGTCCGTGAACGGACGAAAACGTGCAGCCCTGCTTGGCCCGCCGCACCAACTCACTTATAACCTGCATACCAACATTGGTTTTGAACGGGGTTTGCGGGAATTTTCCCTCGACAACGTGGCCATGGGGTCAATCGATATTGATGCGACGCTGGTTGATATTCGTGCGTTGGGCAGAGAGTTGGCAAGCCGCAATGACAGACCAGACGGCTTTGTGGTGAGTAGCATTGCTGCCGCTGTGGCGCTCTCAACCGGACTTGCAGATGGAGGATTGGAAATTGGACGCGACTTCGATATCGTTTCCAAGCATTCAACCAGCCTGTTGTCGATGACCAATCCAAAGATCATTTCGATTCCCGAAAGCTTCCTCGATGCAGGCGCCAATCTGGCCCGCATATTGATGCAGGCGATTGATGGTGCAAAGGTCGAAAGCCTTCAGATACTGGATCGGCCTTAAGCGGCTTCACGCATGGCGCCTGGTCCGGGAATGGCACCTTTGGGGCATTTTCCGGCGATGATCATGCCCAGCACTTCATCGTGGTCAACATCCTTGGTGGACGCCGTGCCGACAACTTTGCCGTTCTTCATCACGCACAATCGATCTGCGAGATCAAACACGTCATGCAGGTCATGGCTGATCAGGAATATGCCAATGCCTTCGGCTTTCAGTTGCTTGATGAGTTCAGCAACTTGCGCCGATTCCTGAACACCAAGATTAGCCGTCGGCTCGTCCATGATCAAAATGCGGGCGTTGAAGTGGATGGCGCGGGCAATGGCGACGGACTGACGTTGACCGCCTGAGAGTTTTGAGACAGGTTCCTTGAAGCGGCGGAAGTTGGGGTTCAAGCGGTGCATGACTTTCCGGCATTCAGCTTCCATGGCCACATCGTCCAGTGTGCCAAAAGCAGTTTTCAGTTCGCGGCCCAGATAGAGATTGGCGGCGGCATCGACATTGTCGGCCAAGGCGAGGGTTTGATAAATCGTTTCGATGCCTTGGGCCTTGGCGTCGCGTGGATTGTTGATGAAGACTTCATTGCCATTGACAAAAATCTGCCCGGCATCGCGCTTGTAGGCACCTGACAGCACTTTGATCAGTGTTGATTTGCCAGCGCCATTGTGGCCGAGAAGGCCCACCACTTCGCCGGGGTATAAATCAATTGAAGCATGATCAACCGCCTTGATGCCTCCAAAGGCAATCGAGATATCACGCATTTCAATGAGTGGCGTTGTCATGATGAAATCCTTACTTCACGCGACGGGAATAAAGTTGATCGAGATAAACAGCGAGAACGAGCACGACGCCGACGATGATGTTTTGGAAGGCTGCTGGCAAATTCAAAAGTGACATGCCGGAAATGATGGACTGCATCAGCAGGGCACCTAACATAGCGCCGTAAATGGTGCCCACACCACCAGCCAGCGACGTGCCGCCAATAACCGTGGCGGCAATCACATAGAGCTCATTCAAGCCGCCCAAGGCATTGGTTGCGGCGTTCAAGCGGGCTGATGACACGATTGAGGAGATACCGACAAGTGCCCCCATCAGTGCGAAGACTTTCACTGTCAGCCACTTGGTGTTGATACCTGCAAGTTCAGCAGCTTCAGGATTTCCGCCCGTTGCATAGACATAGCGGCCAAATTTGGTGCGCGTTGCGAGGAAGGTCATCAATAAGCCGACAACAATCGCAATCAACACAGGAACGGAATAGCCCGTATAATAGACAAGACCTTCGGTGCAGCGCACCACTTGGTCTGCGGCCAAGCAGATAGCGCTGCCGTCCTTGTTTTCAACGCCTGGCGGGATGGTTACGCCATTTGCCTTGGCGTAGTTTTCAATAAGCTTGAACGGCCAAGCATATGAATTCATGACCAAGGTTATTCCAAGCACAGCGGCACTGCCGATAACGCCCAAGAACACCTCAGCCCAGACCGGGCGCTGTGGAAACTTGAAGCGATGCCGCTGACGACGACCGTTCACCAGCGCAAAGACAATTGCTGCACAGGCAATGCCCGCCAACAACCAGCTCCAGAAGGGCCCAAGCCAACTGATCGGGATGCCGCCCCCAAAAATTTCATAGGTCTTGTCCATGGGCGCCACTGTTTCACCCTTGGCCATGTAGAAAGCCAAGCCGCTGTAGGCCAGCAAACCACCAAGTGTCACGATGAAGGCCGGAATTTTTGCGTAAGCCGTGATCGCCCCGTTGAAGGCACCCACCAAGGTGCCGATGGCGATGCAAACCACAACGGCGATTATCCAAATCGCAGGATGACCAACACCCATTGCTGGTGCAAGTTGGAACACTTGCAACACCGCACCGGCAACAGCCACAAGGCTCAACATTGAGCCGACAGACAAATCAAGCTGGCGCATGACAATCAACAAAACCATGCCGGTTGACATGATGGCGATGGAAGAAGTTTGGACGAGAAGTGTCCACAAATTGCGTGGCGTCAAAAATGATCCACCCAGAAGTCCACCAAAATCACCTCGCAAAATGCCGCTTGCATAATCAAACGCGCACCAGATCAACAGCAAAGCCGCAACCATGCCCAACATCCGCGCATCAATTTCAGTGGCGCGGAAAAAGCGGGTGATGGCTCCTTCGTTTTGCAGCGCAGGACTTTGGCTTGTTGGGGGGCTGTTGGACATTATGGTCTCCGGTTTCACACTTGAGTTCGTCATTCCCGCGAAAGCGGGAAACCAGACTTTATGCAAATTTGCTTGTTGAAAGTCTGGATCCCCGCTTTCGCGGGGATGACGGAAAATGGTGTAAAAAAGCCGCGCCACTTTTTCAAATGACGCGGCAATTTCTATTCAGGTTACAAAATTAGCAGCCTGGTACTGCACCAGCAGCAACGCCTGCACAGGCTTGCTCTTTGGTGATGTGGCCGGCATCAATGGCGACATTGATGTTGGCTTTTGTGATTGGTGTTGGTGCGAGGAGGATGGAGTTCATTTCAACGGCCTTCTTGCCGCCGTTGAACTTGGCAACGCCAGCAATCTTGTCCATGGCGGTGCCATCGGCCAAGGCGTTTGCAGCTTCACCAGCTACTTTGCCGAGGTCTTTAGCGTTCTTCCAAACTGATACTGTTTGGGTGCCAAGAGCGACGCGATTGATCGCTGCCAAGTCACCGTCTTGTCCGCCAACTGGAATGCCAGCCATGCCTTGTGCTGTCAACGCAGCAACAACGCCTGAGGCCATGCCATCGTTTTCAGAGGCTACTGCATCGATCTTGTTGCCGGTTGAGGTCAGGCATTGCTCCATGTTCTTCTGGGCATTGTCTGGCTTCCAGCCGTCGGTGAATGTTTCGCACACATTCTTGATCTTGCCCGAGTCGATGTCAGCTTTCAAAACTTCCATCATGCCTTGGAACAGGAATGTGGCGTTTGGATCGCCCTTGTCGCCCTTGATGAAGGCATAGTTGCCTTCTGGCTTTGCTTTACGCACTTCTTCAGCAATGATGCGGCCTACGCCAACGTTGTCGAAGGTGATGTAGAGTGCGTTTGGATCTTCGAATTGCACGTCATAGGCAATCGACTTGATGCCAGCATCGCTGAGCGCCTTGATCGATGGCAGGATGGCATCCGAGTCAAATGCAACAACCAGAACGACGTCTGGCTTTTGTGCAATCAGGCCTTCGATGTCAGCAGCTTGCTTCTGTGCCGAACCTTGAGCGTCGGTTGAAATGTAGGTGTTGCCTGCGCCTTCAACAGCAGCCTTGATGGCGGCTTCGTCGGTCTTCCAACGCTCTTCCTGGAAGGTTTTCCAAGACACGGCGATGGTTTTGCCAGCTGCAACAGCCGACAAGGACGATGCGCCGAGCAGCATTGCGCCGGCCAGCACTGTCATCAGTGTACGCTTCATATTTTAATCCTCCTGGTGCCCCTTCAACCCGGCATGGACGCCAAAAAAACCATGCCTGGACAGGATGGGTTCTCTCGGGTGTCAAAGGCTGGACGTTCATTAATTTGTTTTATTTCAGCGTCCGAAATAAAATTTGCCCGAAAACCAAAGTTGAGTCAAGAACTCAGCCGGAATTCAAGCGCAGAAATTGGCTAACTCCAATTGTTACAATGCGCTTTGCAATTTGAGTTTTGTTTCACTAGCGGTTAGTTCTGATCGAATTTTTGAGCGATACTGCACTGCAATGACGAAATGCGGCGCAACATGGGCGAATTGCTTTGACGTAGTGCTTTTTCAATGCCTAATTTTGAGCGATGCATGAACGCGAACGCAGCCAAAAAATATTGACGCTTGTACGTACACGCGGTGTCATTCGGGTGCGCGACCTGGTGCAGACGCTCGGTGCTTCCTCTGCCACAATGCGCCGCGACTTGGTGAAACTTGAGGCCATGGGACAATTGCGGCGGGTGCATGGCGGGGTTGAAGCCATCGAAATTGCCCGGCAAACCCATCTTGCAACCCGCTCATTTGACGTCAGCCAGACCTTGCATGCCCAACGCAAGCGGCAATTGGCACAAGCTGCGGCACAACTTTGCAGCAATGGTGAATCGATCATTATCAATGCCGGGTCCACAACCTGGTTCATGGCGGAATTCCTCCGTACACGGCGCATGCAGATTCTCACCAACTCAGTGCCGATTGCCCAGGAGCTTATTGCGACCAGTGAAAATCGCATCGTCTTGCCCGGCGGCGAGGTCTACCGTGAACAAGGCATTATTCTGTCGCCATTTGATGAAGATGCCATCCAGCATTTCACGGCGTCGAAAATGTTCATGAGTTGCTATGCCGTCACGCCGCTTGGCATCGTAGAAGGCGACCCGTTGATTGCCAGGGCTGAAGCCAAACTTTTATCACGGGCTGAAAAACTGATTGTGGTTGCGGATTCGTCAAAGTTCGAACCGCGTGGATCGATAGCCGTTTGCAATCTTTCGCGCGTGCATACATTGATAACAGACAGTGCTGCTCCAACCGCCATGCTTAATGTGTTGCGTGAAGCGGGGGTTGAGGTGATGATTGTGGGGGAACAACAGAATTCGGTTTCAGCGGCGGCATGATTGCCGGGGTTGAAAACGTGCAAACCGGAATGCTTCACGCATTTCAATGTTAAAATATGGGAGGACTACCATGGTTACTAGGAATCGTCGTGACACACTGAAATTGTTTGCAGCCGGTATTGCTGTCGGCGCAAGCCCGTTGGCTTTCACTTCAACAGCCCACGCGGCTGACATTCGCGTCGCCATGGTCGTCAAGGCCTTGGGCATTGGCTTCTTTGATGCCTGCCGTGATGGTGGCATGGAAGCTGCCAAGGAGGCTGGCGGTGTGGAACTGATCTACACAGGCCCCACCAAAACAACGGCTGAAGAACAGATTGCGGTGATCGATGCCCTGATCGCCCAGAAGGTGGATGCCATTGTGATTTCCGCCAATGATCCAAATGCCCTTGTGCCCGTGTGCAAGAAAGCCATGGAACGCGGCATCAAGGTGATTTCGTTCGACTCCGGCGTGGCCAAGGAAGGCCGCATCATGCATCTCAATCCATCCAACAATGCCCTTATCGGCTCGAAGTGCGTGCAGATGATGGCCAAGACCCTGAAGAACGAAGGCGAAGTGGCAATTCTTTCGGCCACCGCACAAGCCACAAACCAGAACATCTGGATCGAGGAAATGAAAAAGGAATGGGCCAAACCTGAATATGCCAAGATGACACTGGTCTCGACAGTTTATGGCGACGACGTGGCGGACAAGAGCTACCGCGAAACCCAAGGCCTGCTGAAAGCCTTCCCGAACCTGAAAGGTATCATTGCTCCAACATCAGTTGGCATCGTTGCAGCGGCAAAGGCCGTGGAAGATGCAGGACTGGTCGGCAAGGTTTATGTGTCGGGTCTTGGTTTGCCGTCGGAAATGAAGAGTGCCGTGCTCAATGGTTCCGCCGATACATTCGCCATCTGGAACCCGATTGATCTGGGCTACGCTTCAACCATGATTGCCATTGCGCTTGTCAGGGGAACGGCAACTTGTGCGGCTGATACAGCTGTTGCCGCTGGCCGCATGGGCGACATCAAAATCGGTCCCGACGGCGACGCTGCCATGGCTGATCCATTCACCTTCGACAAATCGAATATCGAACAGTTCTCGAAGATATTCTGATTGAAATGACACCGCTGCATTGCTCGGTTGATTGATCAGGCAGTGCGGCATTGCAAAACCAATCCTCAACATCGTCATTCCCGCGAAAGCGGGACCCCAGACTTGCAACATGCGATCATGTGGAAAGTCTGGATCCCCACTTTCGTGGGGATGACGACGCTATGGCAATCCACAACATTTACCCCAAATCCCCATGCTGAAACTCACCGGCCTCTCAAAATCCTTCCCCGGCGTTCGTGCCTTGCATGATGTGGGCTTCAGCTTGGCCGTTGGCGAGGTCACCGCGCTGATTGGTGAAAATGGGGCTGGCAAATCGACGGTGGTGAAGTTGTTGACGGGCATTTACCGCCCGGATGCCGGAAGCATTGAAGTGAACGGCAAGTTGCAATCCTTCGTCAGTCCAGCCGATTCCTGGAAAGCCGGCATCACCGCCATCCACCAGGAAACCGCGATGTTCGATGAACTCACGGTGGCGGAAAATATTTTCATGGGTCATGCGCCGCGCAAAAAATCCGGCTTGATTGATTGGTCCGCGATGATGCTGAAGGCTCGCGATATTCTCAACTCCATTGAAGCTGAAATTGATCCGGCAACATTGCTCAAACGCCTCGGTGTTGCGCAAAAGCATTTGGTGTCGATTGCCCGCGCATTGTCGCATGACTCGCGCATCGTCATCATGGATGAACCCACCGCCTCACTTTCAGCCCGCGAAATTGATGAGTTGTTTCGAATCGTTGACCGCTTGAAAGCCGAAGGCCGTGCCGTGCTTTTCATCTCCCACAAGTTTGATGAAATCTTTCGCGTGGCGGATCGTTGGGTGTGTTTGCGTGATGGTGAAAAAGTTGGCGATGGGGCCATCAAGGATGTGACGCAGAACGACCTGGTGCGACTGATGGTGGGTCGTCCGGTTGACCAGATTTACCCGAAGCGGGAAGCGAAGCTTGACGAAGAAGTTCTGCGGGTTGAAGGCCTTTCCAATGCCACTGAGTTTGCAGACATATCGTTCGCCGTTCGCAAAGGTGAAATCCTGGGTTTTTATGGTTTGGTGGGGGCTGGTCGGTCGGAAGCCATGCAGGCGCTTTTCGGCATTGGAAAGACAATTCGTGGTTCGATCAAGTTGCGCGGACAGGAAGTTACAATCAACTTGCCGAGTGACGCCATAGCCCACGGCATTTCCTATGTGCCAGAAGATCGTCAGGTACAAGGTGGAATCTTGCCCATGGGGGTGCGTGAAAACACAACACTTGCCTCCTTGCACCAACATGTGGTGCGTGGATTATTGTCACGCGACAAGGAATTGGCAGCCACCAGAGGACTTGGGCATTCACTGGAAGTGAAAGCGGCCAACTGGGACCAGCGGATTGGTGATTTGTCGGGCGGCAACCAGCAAAAGGTTGTGATCGCCAAATGGCTGGCATCCAATCCCACAATCCTGATTCTGGATGAACCAACCAAGGGCATTGATATTGGCTCAAAGGCCGCGGTTCACAGCTTGATGAGCGAACTTGCGCAAAAAGGTTTGGCCATCATCCTCGTGTCGTCAGAACTGCCCGAGATCATGGGCATGTCTGACAACATTATTGTCATGGCAGAGGGACGGATCGTTGCACGATATGAGCGTCATGCCGCAACACGCGAACAAATTGTTTCTGCAGCAACAGGCGCTTTCGTGGAGCAAGCCGCATGAAATTTCTGCGCTCCCGCGAAGCTGCATTGGCGCTGATCGTGTTGGCATTGGCCATAGCAGTTGGCATTCGTGCTCCGGTATTCCTCGGCATTGACAGTCTTTATGCCATGCTTGTTGATACATCGTTTTTGTTCATGTTGGCCCTCGCGCAGATGGCCATTATCCTGACGCGGGGCATTGATCTTTCCGTGGCTTCCAATCTGGCTTTGACGGGCATGGTCGCAGCCCTGTTTGCGGCGGCTTTTCCAGGGGTTCCCATGCCATTTGTGCTGCTGTTGTCGATCGTCGTTGGCGCTGGTCTCGGGCTGGTTAACGGAGGGTTGGTAGCCTATCTCAATATTCCGCCTATCGTTGTCACCCTCGGCACATTGGCGATTTATCGCGGGATGATTTTTGTCATCGCGGGCGGGGCATGGCTGACTTCGGATGACATGTCTCCCGCCTTCGTGGCTTTTCCCAAAACAACCTTGCTTGGCATTCACATTCTGGTCTGGTTTGCGCTGTTGGTCAGTGGTGCATTCTATTTGTTTCTGAACCACAGTGCTGTCGGACGATCACTCTACGCCATTGGCGGCAATCCTGTCGCGGCGCGGTTTTGCGGCATCAATATTCCGCGCCACCTGTTGCTTGTCTATGGTTTGGCTGGCGCGGTGTCGGGCCTGTGTGGTGCACTGTGGGTATCGCGCTATGGTATCGCCTATGTGGATATTGCCAATGGCTTTGAACTCACCATCATTGCGGCTTGTGTGATTGGCGGGGTGTCGATTGCCGGCGGGTTGGGAAGCGTTGCGGGAGCACTGCTTGGTGCGTTGTTTCTCGGTGTTGTGGTGAATGCCCTGCCGGTCATCAATGTTTCACCGTTCTGGCAGATGGCGATTTCGGGTGCCGTGATTCTGGCTGCGGTGATCGTCAATGCACGAAGCGAAAAGCGGGCGGGCAAACTGATCCTGCCAGAAGCCCGGAAAAATGCTGGAGGCATTGCATGAGCACGGCACCGCGTTATGAGGTTCTGGACAAAGCGGCTTTCCGCTGGAGCGACATTCTGTTGCGCTGGGAATTCATTCTGGCATTGCTGTTGCTTGCAGTCCTCGCGGTGGGCACATGGATTTCGCCTTACTTTCTTGACATCTGGACCTTGTCGGATGCGACTTTCAATTTTTCTGAAAAAGCCATCATTGCCTTGCCCATGGCGCTGTTGATACTGACCCGCGAGATTGACCTGTCGGTGGCAGCAATTATTTCATTGTCTTCCCTCGCCATGGGGCTTTGTGCGGGTTTGGGTTTTGGCCCGGTGCCGCTGGCTTTCATAGGCATTGCCGTGGGGGCGATGTGCGGTTTTTTCAACGGTTTGCTGGTAACCCGCTTGGGGCTGCCTTCCATCGTCGTGACAATCGGCACCATGTCGCTGTTTCGCGGCATCGCGCAAGTCGTGCTGGGCGATCAGGCGGTCACCACTTATCCCGCCGGTTTTTCTACGATTGGCCAAGGCTATCTGTTGAAGTGGCCGCCCATGGCCTATTCTTTCGCCCTGTTTTTGCTGTTGGCGCTGGCTTTTGGGATTTTCCTTTCGCAAACCGCAACCGGACGCAAGATTTATGCGATTGGCAACAATCCGGTGGCCGCACAGTTTTCCGGCATCCGCGTTGACCGCATGAAGCTGATGTTGTTTGTTTTGACGGGCCTGATGGCCGGACTTGCAGCTTTTTTGTTGACCTCGCGCATTGGTTCAACACGGCCCAACATTGCCTTGGGTTGGGAACTTGAAATCATCACCATGGTGATCTTAGGCGGCGTTTCGATTTCCGGCGGCACGGGCACGATTGGCGGCGTGGTGCTGGCGGTGTTTGTGCTGGGCTTTGCCACGCTGGCGCTCTCACTGATCAATGTGCCGGGCATTGTCATCAGCGTCACCATCGGCTGCCTGCTGATTGTGGCGATTGCCTTGCCGATTGTGTTGCGCCGAATACTTTAGGCCCGGACATCCACAACGACGCGGCCACGCACCTGGCCTTGCAAAATTTCTTCGCCCAGTTTTGTCAGATCAGCCAATGTTGCGGGCACAATCATGGCTTCCAGTTTATCAAGCGGCAACAATTCAGCCAGTTTTTTCCAAGCTTGAACGCGGTCGTCATAAGGCCGCATCACGCTATCAATGCCGAGAATGTTGATGCCGCGCAGCAGAAACGGAATGACGGATGCAGGCAGGGCGGCACCGGCGGCCAATCCAACGGCGGCAACACTTGTGCCATATTTCATTTGTCCCAAAACCCGCGCCAACATGGCACCCCCGACAGCATCGATACAGCCCGCCCAATTTTCAGCTTCAAGTGGACGCTTGACAGTTTCTGCAATTGACTCGCGGGCGATGATCTGGTTGGCACCCAGTGACTTCAAATAGTCAGCGGTTTCCGGCCGCCCGGTGACTGCCGCCACTTCATAGCCAGCCGCAGCCAGCAAGGCGACGGCAACTGAACCAACACCGCCGGAAGCCCCGGTCACCAGCACTGGACCACTGCCCGGTTTCAAGCCGTGGCGCTCCAGCGATTGGATGGCGAACATCGATGTGAGACCCGCCGTGCCAATGGCCATGGCCAGCCTTGTGGTAAGTCCAGCGGGCAAAGGCACCAGCCAATCGGCGTTGACCCGGGCTTTCTCGGCATAGCCACCCCAATGGGATTCACCGACACGCCAGCCGGTAAGGATGACCTTGTCACCCTGCTTATATCGCGGATCCTCGGATGAATTCACGGTGCCCGAAAAATCTATCCCCGGCACATGGGGATAGGTGCGCACCAATCCACCTCCTGCTCCCAAGCAAAGGCCATCCTTGTAGTTGAGCGTTGAGTATTCAACATCAACCAGCACATTGCCCGGCGGCAATTGGTCGGTGGAAACTGCGCGGACGTGCGCCGAGGTTTTTCCGTCGGCAGCTTTTTCAACAAGCAGTGCTTTGAATGTCATGGTGTGTTCCTCCGGTTTTTCACTTGCTTGGCTTATGGCAGTTTTGAGGTTTGAAACAACAGCACTTTCAAACCGCCATGGGAAATGCTGCGACCGGGATCGTGAAACGGCAGGCCGGTTGATTTGGCAAGGGCTGGTTCGGTTGTCACCAGTCCTACCCGCCAACCCGCAAACTTGGTTCTAAGCGTATTTCCCAATGCACCATAAAGCGCATGCAACGGCTTTTTATCGCCAATGCGCGTGCCGAAAGGTGGATTGACGATAACCAATCCGGGCGGGCCTTCTGGGGCCGCAAGTTCACTGATGGTCTTCCTTTGAAAATCCGTGAAGGCTGAAACCCCTGCCCGCTCGGCATTGGCAAGGCTGGCCTTGATGGCGCCTGCATCGCGGTCACTGCCGTGGAACATGAAGGGTGGCGTTGACGACGGTGTTGCTGCTGACATGGTTCGCCACTTCGCCTCATCAAAATTGGCCAGTTGCTCAAAAGCAAAATGCCGCCCGCGACCCGGCATCAATCCGGCTGCAATTTCCGCCGCTTCGATCACAAATGTGCCGGAGCCACACATCGGGTCCAAGACAGGTTCAAGTCCCTGATAGCCACAGCGGCGCAGAAACAACGAGGCCAGGGTTTCGCGCATGGGGGCCTTGGCAATGGCTTCCTTGAAGCCGCGCTTGTGGAGACCTTCGCCTGAGGTATCAATGCTGAAGGTGCAGAGATCATCTTCAATGCGGGCCTTGATGCACAGATCAGCATCATGCTCAATGGGAGCACCAAATTCCTCGCGGATGGCGGTTTCAACCCGCTCTGCTGCGGCCCCTGCATGATAAATTCGGGATTTCTTGCAAGTGAATTCGACCCGGACTGGAACATCTTTTCGCAAAATATCAGCCCATGGAAATTTGCGGGCCCGCTTGTCAAGCTGTGCAAGGTGCATGGCGCGGAATGAACCGATGCGGGCAAGGATTCGGCTGGCACCACGGATTTGCAAACTGGCCCGCCAGACTTCAGGCCACTTGCCCGAAAATTCTATGCCACCGGGGATGATTTTTGCATTTCGGAAATTGAGACTTTGGGTTTCCGCCAGAAGTTCAGGCTCCAGCCCTGGCGTTGCTACAAGAAAAATTTCAAAATCATTGGGTGTGGTCATGACGACCGCTTAGAGACAATCCAAGTGATTATCGAATGAAATATGCGAACAGCTATGGGAGAAAGTTGAACTTAGCCACCCAATCGCTTCGTCATCCAGTCTGAGCGGTTGTCGATGACGCGGAGTATTTCAATGCGGTCGTCGAAGACTTGGTACAAAAATGAAAAAGGTGTGCGCCCGATCCTGTACTCGCGGCCTGTCTCGATCTCTTCGCAAGGCCGGCCAATGAAGGGATGCCGGGAAACAGTGCTCTCGGCAGTTTTAAGGCTTTCTCGCGCATTGCCTTGACCTGCTGGAAACACATTGCGGTAATAGTGTCGCACCCATTGCATGTCTTTGAGTGCTTCGTGGAGGTAGATGATCTTCATTAGGCACGGGTTTTGAGAAAAACGTCAGGCTCAGGAATCGGCAATTCATTTTCAGCATCCCAAGAATCCATCCAAACATGCACGGCCTCTTGTGAAACAAAGACGCCTTTTTCTGCTTCGCGGGCAGCATCACGAATGAGTTGGCGTTTTGCCTCAGTTGTTTCCCTCAAATGCTGAAGGGCTTCGGTCGCAAGGAAACCTGCTGAACGCTTCTGGCGCTTGGCTTCAATTTCAAGCCAAACCTTGAGCTCTGGTTCAAGTCGAAGTGAAAATCGCGCACTGGTCATCGTATTTATCTTCCAAAGTTTGGGAATATGCTACTGTATGACAATGTAGGCGCTATGACGCAAAAGTCAAATCAGATCGCTTTAATTACCATAAGCATGGGTTTGCCAAGATATTCACTTCAATATGTATTTTCGCTCACAATGACTATCATTGTAATAATGAACCGCCTCGGCATATGGCCGGGGGCTTGCTGAGCAATAAACTTCTGCCAAATCCGCTTCCCATTTTCGTGCAAAAAGCTATTCCTTGATTGTCGAAATAATGGTGGAATTTAACATGTCTCGAAAATTGCGAGGTGGTTTGATTGGTTGCGGGTTTTTCTCCATCAACCATCTGCATGGCTGGCGGGATGCCAGGGGTGCCGAAATTGTGGCTATTTGCGATCAGAATGCAGATCGTCTTTCGGCTGTCGGTGAGCAGTTTTCCATTGCGCAGCGCTATGCCGATGCTGATGAAATGTTGGCGGCTGAAAAGCTGGATTTTGTTGACATTGCCACAACAGCACCCAGTCACCGGGCCTTGGTGGAATTGGCGGCGCGGCACGGTGTGCATGTGATTTGTCAAAAGCCGATAGCTCCAACTTTGTCTGATGCCAAGGCCATGGTGGTGGCCTGTGAGAAGGCTTCCGTTCGCATGATGGTGCACGAGAATTTCCGTTGGCAATCGCCCATTCAAGCGGTCAAAAAAGTGATTTCGTCAGGTGTGATAGGCGAGGTGTTTTGGGGTCGGGTTTCTTTCCGCTCGGCTTATGATGTGTTTCCAGGCCAACCCTATCTTGCCGAGGGCAAGCGGTTTATTGTTGAAGATCTCGGCATTCATGCACTGGATGTGGCGCGTTTTCTCCTCGGAGATGCCTTAAACGTCAGTGCACGGATCAAACGAGTGAACCCCCAAATCAAGGGTGAAGATGTTGCCACCATCTTGCTTGATCACGGACAAGGTGTGGCTTCCATCGTGGATTGTTCTTATGCCACGCAGTTGGAGAATGAGTTATTTCCGCAAACGCTGATCGAGATTGATGGCAGTCTTGGTTCACTTCGACTAGGTGCCGGCTATCAACTCAACGTCACACGAAAAGGTGCAACGGCGAAGACTGATGTGTCGCCGCCCGTCTTGTCTTGGGCCTCAAAGCCTTGGCATAACATTCAAGAAAGTGTTTCATTGATCCAGCAGCATTGGGTGGATTGCCTGTTGCAGGGTCGCCAACCTGAAACATCGGGCCGCGACAATCTGAAAACCTTTGCGCTTGTTGAAGCCGTGTATCAATCCGCTGCGGAAAGCCGCACGGTTTTTCTTGAAGAATTGCTGGGTTAATTCGATGTCATATGATAGCCAAATAATCCTCACCTATCTCATCGAAACGCCGGGAAGTCCGGAGAAACTGGCTGAAAAAATTGCCAGTGATCAATCGACGGGAACCTTTGTGGCCGTGCCCGGCGAAACCGAGGAATTGAAAAATCGTGTCGCTGCCCGGGTGATGGCCATGCGCAGTTTAACTGCTGCAGCGATACCATCATTTCCGACGGTCGATTCAGGTCCGTTCAATCGGGCGGAGGCTGATATCGCTTTTCCATTTGAAGCTATTGGCACCGATCTGGCTGCTTTAATGACAATAGCCATTGGTGGTGTATTCGCCATCAAGGGCTTCAGCGGCATTCGCGTGGTTGACATGAAACTGCCGCCGGCCTTTGGCAAGGCGTGGCCTGGCCCGCAATTTGGTGTAGCTGGTAGTCGCCAATTGACGGGGGTTCATGATCGCCCGATCATTGGCACGATCATCAAACCAGCACTGGGTTTGCGCCCGCCTGAGACTGCGGCGTTGGTAAAACAAGTGATCGATGCCGATGTGGATTTTATCAAGGATGATGAAAAGCTGATGTCACCGGTTTATTCACCGCTTGAAGCGCGGGTGAAGGCCATCATGCCGATGATTCATGAGCGTGAGCAAAAGACTGGCAAAAAAATCATGTATGCGTGGGGCATCTCGGCCACTGATCCTGATGAGATGATGCGCAACCATGACATTGTCATGAAACACGGTGGCAATTGCGCCGTCGTCAATATCAATTCCATCGGTTTTGGCGCCATGGCGTTTTTGCGCAAGCGCAGCGGGTTGGTGTTGCATGCGCACCGCAATGGTTGGGATATGCTGACGCGCCATCCGGGCCTAGGCATGGATTTCAAGGTATGGCAGCAATTCTGGCGTTTGTTGGGAGTTGACCAGTTTCAGATCAACGGCATCCGGGTAAAATATTGGGAGCCTGATGAAAGTTTCGTCGCCTCATTCCATGCGGTTTCAACGCCCTTGTTTGAACCCCGCGATTGCGCTCTTCCGGTTGCCGGTTCTGGACAGTGGGGCGGACAGGCGCCCGATACTTTTGAGCGCACGGGCCGCAGTGTGGACTTGATGTATCTCTGTGGTGGCGGGATTGTTTCACATCCGGGTGGCGCTGGTGCTGGCGTCAAGGCCGTGCGGCAAGCCTGGGAAGCTGCAGTGGCAGGTGTGCCCTTGCCGGAATACGCCAGGCAACATGCGGAACTCGCCCAGTCCATTGCACATTTTTCAGATGGAAGCGGCGCATGACCAGGCTGATCAGTTTTTATGGCGATGATTTTACCGGCTCGACTGATGTCATGGAGTCATTGGGACTGCATGGCATCGAGACCGTTTTATTTACGCGCATTCCAACTGCCCTGGAATTTGCACCTTTCTCACAGTTTCCCGGTGTGGGATTGGCGGGCAGCAGCCGCAGCCAATCACCTGCATGGATGAATGCACATTTGCCGCCGTTGTTTGAATGGTTGCGTTCGCTGGATTCGAAATTCAATCATTACAAAGTTTGTTCAACTTTTGATTCCAGCCCAAATGTCGGCAATATCGGGCGGGCGATTGAGATTGGGGCAAAGGTTTTCAATCAATCGATGATACCTCTGTTGGTGGGGGCACCGCAACTCAAGCGCTATACATTTGCGGGGCATCTGTTTGCTGCTTATCAAGGCCAAGTGCACCGCATCGACCGTCATCCTGTGATGGCGCGCCACCCGGTGACACCCATGGATGAAGCTGATCTGCGGCTGCATCTGGCCCGTCAAACCAACATGCCAATTTCGCTGGCAGGTGATGGCTGGCCGGATCACGGCATCGGTTTACTTGATGTGCATGACATGGCTAGCCAGTTGTCGGCGGGGCAAAAATTGTTGGCACTGCATCATGATCTATCGCTGTTCATCGCCGGATCCTCAGGCGTTGAATATGCATTGGCAAGAGCCATGGCAGCCGCCAGTGATCCACAGTTGCGCACCCTTGCCTTTGAACCTTTGCAACCTTGCGCACAAACCATTGTGGTTTCTGGCAGTGTTTCACCCACGACGGAGAGACAAATCCGGCAAGCACAATTGCAAGGCTTTGAGGCCCTGCCTGTTTCAGCCATGGCACTGGCCAGCGATGATGATGGACAGCTTCAACAGCGATGCGTTGATTCTGCACTTATGGTACTCGGCACGGGACGAAGCCCGCTCATCCATACAGCACTTGGAAGCGCCAGCGATGCAGGCCACGAGTTGAATACGATACCAGACGCACGCCAAAAAATTGGCGAACGTCTTGGCCAAATCCTTCGTCAACTATTGGAGAAAACCAATATCCGCCGCGCCATCATTGCTGGTGGTGACAGTTCCAGCCATGCGGTTTTGCAACTCGATGTGCATGCCCTGACGCTTCGACGACCGATCCGGGAAACACCTGGTTCACCCATGTGCATGACCCATAGTTCAAATGCCGAATTAAATGGCATTGAACTCGCGCTGAAGGGTGGCCAATTGGGCAGTGACACTTATTTCGCTGATCTGCGCGACGCCAGAATTTGAGCTGGTTTACTCAGCGAAACTCGAACACACCATCCACCTCAACCGCCACGCCAAACGGCAATTGGGCCACGCCCACAGCGGCGCGGGCATGCTTTCCGGTTTCACCGAAAACCTGCACCATCAGATTGGATGCACCATTACCGACTTTAGGCTGATCCGTAAAATCTGGAGTCGAGTTCACAAAAACGTTGAGCTTGATACAGCGGACAACCCGGTCCAGATCGCCGAGAGCCAATTGCAATTGGGCAATGATGTTCAGGCCGCAAAGTTTTGCGGCGTCTTGCCCTTGTTCAATGCTGACGTTTTGGCCGAGGCGACCGACATGCCTGACTTCGCCGTTCCACATGGATACTTGTCCGGAGACAAAGGCTTGGTTGCCACTCAGAACCACGGGCACATAGTTGGCCACGGGAATGGCGGCGGCTGGCAGTTCGATGCCTGCCGCCTTTAGGTCCGCCAGAATTTTGCCTGCCATGATTGCTCCCTTTGCTTTTTCCCAGTCTAGCCATTTGATTGGCGCAAGATCAAGCACGCCCTGCAATCAAAGTTGCGGCTCAGCCTGTTTCAGGCAATAGTTCCAAACTCACATCTCTTTTGCTGGACGTCCAACTTTGATCACCTCACAAAACCAAAAACTGCTTGATCGCCGCGCCAAACTACTGGGCCCGAATGTGCGACTGTTTTATGATGCCCCCCTGCACCTTGTCAGGGGCGAAGGCACCTGGGTTTACGATGCCAGTGGACGAAAATTTCTCGATTGCTATAACAATGTGCCGCATGTCGGCCACTGCCACCCCCATGTTGTCGAGGCGATTTGCAAACAGGCCGGGCAACTCAACACGCACACGCGCTACCTGCACGAAGGCATCCTGGACTATGTGGAACGCCTGACAGCCAAGCTGCACGATGGCATTACAACGGCCATCATGGTGTGCACTGGCAGCGAGGCCAATGACATTGCCCTTCGCATGGCACAAGCCACGACCGGAAAAACCGGGATCATTGCCACCAATCACACCTACCATGGCAATACTTCTTCTGTTTCGCAGCTCTCAACCACGTCGCCACCGCTGGGTGGATTTTCATCCCATGTGCGCCATGTGCCGGCACCGGATTCCTATCGTCCCTTCGGTGAGGCGAAAGGCGAAGATTTTGCGATGGCATTTGCCAATGAAGTTGAAAATGCCTGCTTGTCTTTGGTCGAAGCTGGGCATGGCGTATCAGGCATGATCCTCTGTCCGTTTTTTGTGAATGAAGGTTTTCCGGATTTGCCGTTCGGATTTCTTGATCGGGCCGCTGCCATCGTACGACGATATGGTGGCGTCATTATTGCCGATGAAGTGCAGCCCGGATTCGGGCGCACCGGCAGTCATTTCTGGGGATATGAGCGCATTGGGCTGAAGCCCGATATCGTGACCATGGGAAAACCCATGGGCAATGGGCATCCGGTTGCGGCAGTGGCCACGTCATTCGAATTGATGTCGGAATTTCGCCACGCCTTCAAATATTTCAACACGTTTGGCGGCAATCCGGTTTCCTGTGCGGCGGCCAGCGCAGTGCTGGATGTTTTGGAACAGGAGAATTTGCAATCAAAAGCAGCGGCGACTGGAATACATATATTGAATGGGCTACGGAGACTTTCCCACAAGCATGATCTGATTGGCGACGTGCGTGGATCTGGTTTGGCTATTGGTGTTGAACTTGTGAGTGATCGCAAGACCAAAGCATCAGCGCGACAAGCCACCGACAAAATCGTCAATGAGATGCGGCAGCGGGGTGTGTTGATGGGCAGCAATGGTCATGATTACAGTGTTTTGAAAATCCGGCCGCCCCTGCAGTTTGGCGTCGCAGAAGCTGATATCCTGATGTCTACTCTCGATGATGTGTTCGCGGCAGTTTGATGGATCCAGCCGTAGCTCTTGATCTTGCATTTAGTGCTGCCCAACATTGGCCGATCATCACGGGTTCTCCCGTGTTGGTCATGCAGCGGGAGAATATTGTTTTCAAAGTTGATACGGTAGACGGCCCCCATGCGTTGCGTCTGCATCGGGCGGGTTACCACAGCGAGGCCGTGATCCGTTCGGAACTGGAATGGATGGCCATGTTGTCAGGCAAGGGATTTGTAGCCCCCCAACCAGCGGTCACGCGTTCCGGTGGTCTTGTATACCGGCAGAAAAATGCAGCTGGCGCGGATCGCCTTTTCAGTTTGCTGAGTTGGTTACCGGGCCTGCCCTTTGGCGCTTCTCACAAGCCGTTGCAGCACAAAGGCCGCCAGCGATTGGATTTGATGCGAGAGATCGGGGCGAAGCTGGCGCAACTTCACTTGCTCACCGATAGCTGGCAACCATCCAGGCAGTTTCAGCGCCCTTCTTGGGATCGAAATGGGCTGGTGGGGCCGCAGCCTTTTTGGGGACGGTTTTGGGAATGCGCAAATCTTTCGATGACAGACCTTGAATGGCTTTGCAAATTGCGCAGTGATTGTTCACTGGGTTTGGATATCTACGAGCGGCAAGGCGCCGACATGGGATTGATCCATGCTGATCTTGCCCGCGAAAATATTCTCGTCGATGGTTCAGATGTGCATTTTATCGACTTTGATGATTCCGGTTTTGGCTACCGCATGTTTGATGTGGCGACAGCCTTGATCAAGAACATTCATGAACCGGACTATGGCTCACTGCGTGATGCACTTTTGCAGGGGTATTTGAAATACAAGCCATTGAAGACTGTTGATTTGGATGCATTGCCTTTGATGATGCTGTTGCGCAGCCTGACTTACCTGGGATGGGTGAATGACCGATTTGAAGAACCCGGAATGACCGAGAAGGCCAATCGATTTTTGGTCGATGTAAAATATCTGAGTTGAAATGTATCATTCAGAAATCCACGTTTTCCGGCCGCAAATCGAGATGAACAGCATCTTCGTGTGGTCCGATACAGCCCGTAAACAAGCCCTCCCGGCGCAATTCACGCAACATGGCACACCATTGTGGCGGGGTTGAACCGTTTTTGATTTGGAAGTCGACGGCTGCAAACCGCATGTGTGTACTTGCGGGTGTGCCGCCTATGGCAGTGTTGTAAGCGGCATTGCGATAGATACTGGTGAGTATGATGGGCGCATTGGTCCTGTGCCTCACCTGATCAAGGAGCTGCGCCAATGCCGCTATGTTGGGCCAGAATTCTGGGGGTGGCAGGGAGTTCAAACCATAGGCGATATGGGTCATTGTGCTATGCGCGCTTCCCCTGAACAGAAATTCGTGAGGCCTGAAATTCTTCACGCCGAGTGTCTGGAAAAATGATGTGAAGGCTGCGAAATCAAAATCTTCAATTGGTTCAGGCAGTCCCTTCAGCAGTGCTGCGCTTGCTTGATAGGCCGTGTTGATCCGTTCGGCGTAGGTTTCGGCTTGCCCGGGTCCGTTGTATATTCTGGCAAACTGGTGCCAGTCACCGTTCCGCAAGGTTTCGAGCAGACCGTGGCTTTGGCAAAAGTCAAAGAAACCGCAGACATGCCAGCGCTCTGATTGAGCGAATGCCGTAAACATTTCACGGGCAGTTTCATAGCCCAGTTTGCCATGGTTGGAACCGAGGATTTGTGGACCGCCGAAACTGCATGAGAGGCAAGCCAATTCACGGTCAGCCAATGCGCTGGCCAATTCAAATGCCTGGTATTCCTTCACTTGATCGCCATGGAAGGATCGCCATTCTGATGTTAACGGATCGAGAAATTTATGATTGCTCCAGCTGCTTCCCGAAATTCCGCCATTGCCGCCGAACTGAAAATGTCTTTCAAACACCCCGCTGTTGGCACTGCCCCAATGCTGCCAGAATTTATGAACTTCAAAGCGCAACAACGGGCGCTTTTCCTGAAAGCCATAGGGCCCGCTTTCGACCAGCCAGATTGCCAATACCGATGCAACTGGAACTTCTGCTTGCTCAGCTATGACCGTCAACATTCCGCCTATTCGGTTGTGAACCGCCAGAATATTTTGGCCCAACGACGAAACTGGATGGGAAGTATAGAGCGGTGTCGTAAGTTGCAGCTGCGCTGATTGGGCCAAGTCACTGCTTTTGAAACAGCTCTTGATAATGCTTGATTCTGTTTTTGGTTCAATGCTCATAGGTTTGGCTTCGATCTCGCGTGCATTTCAATTGACGTCGCTTTCAGGTTGCAACAATCTTGGCTGGATTAACCAATTTACCAAGTTTATTTCACTGCAAGCCTGCATTTTCTTGACAGTTGGGTTGGTTAATTTAATCTTAATTTCAAGCAGGTGAGTTGGAGCTACCTGCCCAAAAAGGTGCGTTGATTGATGCGGATACCGGGGGCCCGGTCGACGCAAACTTTGGATGACTTTGTCGTTCGCCGTGTGGTGTGGCACGGGCTGCGTATCTTTGATTTTGGGGTTTTTCTCCAGGGGAGATGCGTATGAACGATGGTTGGGTGCGGGAATTTCCGCTTGGGGACGGAACCAATGCTTCCGCAGAAGTGCATGTTGGCAAAGCCAAGCCAGTTCGCCGACGCGGCATGAGCCGAGGCTATTCCACAAATCACCTCCCAGAACCCGTGCAATCCCGCTTGAAAGCCTTTGAAGAGACCTCGCTGTGGGGCAGTCTTTTGGATTGCGTACTTTATTTTGCATCTATTGTAGCCGTCGCGGTTCTGTGCATATCAGTATGGCGCATGAATGTTTTGGCGGGAGCGGTTTGCTATGCCGTGTCACTTCTGTTGATTGCGCGGCAGATCAGGGGGCTCGAACTGATGGTCCATGATGCTTCCCATTGGTGCTGGCAAAAAGAACAAAAACACATCAATGACCGGATTGCCAATTGCTTTGTTTCTTACCCGACAATGGGAACAGTTGAAACCTATCGCAAAGGCCATTTCATCCATCATGGCACCTATGCCGGCGAACAAGATCCTTGCAAGCGGCGCTTTGCATCTATGGGTCTGGGGGAAGTGGATCTGTCAACCAAATGGGCCATCATGCGGGCCGTGTTGCGTTGGCTGCCACAATACAACATGGTGTATTATACAGAGATCGGCAGCAAATCTTTGAGCATGCTTGGGTCTTGGGCCTTGTGGCACCTGGTTGTGTTTGTCCTTCCCCTGTCATTGATCTTTAACGTTGAGCGGGCATTTTTGATGTGGGTTTTGTTCTGGCTGGTTCCCATGCTTGTCAGCCTGCCGGTTTTGCGTTCGATAGCCGAAGCTGAAGAGCATGACTATGAACGCGGCGAAACGGAATTTGAATCGACCTACACCAATGACGGACTGATCCACCATCTTCTCTGGCATCCGTGGAATGACGGCTACCATCAGGTCCACCACATGTTTCCCAACATTTCGGCGCGGCATCATCACCGGGTGCACAAGTTGTTGATGGTGCATGACGAGAAATACAAGGCAGGCCCGATTCGCACCAAAACATTGCAACACGTGCCGCTGTGATGGTAGGACGCCCCTGGCGACATGACATCAAAGGCCCGTCGCGCTGACGGGCCTTTTGCTTTTTGGAATTTGATAATGACCGATTTCACATTTTCATGTGCCCGTGATTTGTTTGATACATATCCGGCCCTGACTGTATTTGGTTTGCGTGTTACAAACATGAGAACTGCATTGGGTGACGGCAAGGCTGATGTGTTGCTTGCACAAGCAGTGGCAGCTTGCACTCTTGATCCCGAGCGCGTGGTTGAAGAGCCGCAGATTGCAGGGTGGCGCGAGGCCTATGGCCTGATGGGTGTGAAGCCCTCCAAGTTTCGCTCCAGCATTGAGGCCCTGCTGCGCCGTGCCGCCAAGAAAGGCGAGCTTGCCATCCCGGTTCCCGCCGTCAATCTCTACAATGCCTGTTCCATCATGGCAAAGGCACCGATGGGGGCCTATGATGTTGACAGGCTTGGGGCGCATCACCAAATCCAGTTGCGCAAAGCTGAGGTGTCGACTGACAAGTTTGATCCCCTTGGCGGTGATGCCGCTGCATTTCCGCTCAATCCGTCACTTGTTGTTTATGCGTCTCAGGATGATGTGTTGTGCTGGGGCTTCAACAGCCGTGACAGCAAGTTGACGTGTCTCACTGAAGAATCAGACAGCGCCCTGTTTTTTTCTGAAGCTGCACTCCCCGTCCACGTCGAGCCTTGTCGGCAATCCCTGGTCATGCTGCGCGATAGGTTCACGGCGTGGGGTGCAACATGTGGTGAGATTGTTGTAACGAATGCAGCTTCACCATCGTTCTTGATTTGAATGCTGCCTTAAAGATTTTCGCTCACCACAATCTCGGGCGGTACAAAACATTGCTGGGGTGAAATGCGCCGTTCGTCGCAGGCCGCCATCATGTTGTTGACCGTGCGCGTTGCGAGAGAAGCAATGGGTGTGGCCAATGTCAGGTCTATGATGCCATCCAGCAAGGCGGCACGGGTGGTGGGTGTAACTTCATTGCACACGGCCACCGGCCGCTCCCGGCCTGCAATCTCGCGCAATGCCTTGATCAGTCCGTCTTGTCCGCCGCCTGCCACGTAGATGGCGCGAAGGTCGGGGTAGGTTTTCAACATGCTGGAAACGGCTTCATAGGCGATGCGCTCATCATCCAGATTGACGATGGGTTCCATCAGTTGATGTTGCGGGGCATGTTCACGCATGTAGGCGCGGAAACTGATTTCTGAGATTTCGTGGTTGAGATAGCGATGGCTGCCGACGAGTATGCCGATCTTGCCCGGCGATTTGACGATGCGGCTAATGGCCCAACCTGCAATGCGCCCGCATTTGCGCGAATCCAGTCCGAGATGGCCTGATATGGCTTCGGTGCTGAGTGGACTCAACAAGGTGAAGACGGGTTTGCCTTGGGCTGAGACTTTCTCAACGGCCTGAATGACCTGGGGATGATCCATGGCAACCATGGCCAGAGCATCAACCTTGGCGGCAACTGCTTCAATGCGGGCTGCGATAAAACCGGGGTCTAGGTCCTCCATGAACTCCAGCAGCGGCTTGCCTTCAATGTCGCGGGCCAATTTTGTGGCAGCCAAAAGTTCCTGGCCAAAATTCTCATAAAATGCATATTTCTTTTGCAGCAAAAATCCAAAACGGCGAACTGGTGTTTCGGCTATTCGACGCTTCAGCAGACTCGTCGCGTGGTAGCCAATTGACTCGGCGGCTTTGACGACGCGTTGCGCCGTATCATCAGTAACGGGAAGTCTCCGGTTAATAACCCTGTCCACCGTCGCAATACTGACGCCCGCGGCAGCGGCAAGGTCAGTCAATGTCGGACGTTTCACCATGTGTCTTTGATTGGTCTGCCAAAAATGATAAGATTTGATATGAGATGATAAAAACCATCATATCAACATTGCCCCAAAGACACAAGCATTCTAAAAGCCTGTCATCAAACAAGGATGCGCGTCATGACTGCGGTTTCGCCCACAGCCAACTATGGACATCGTGACTATGGCCTGATTGGTGCAGAGGCCGACAAGGCCGTGATGGACGGGTTGAAATCCGCTGCATGGTATCACACCGAGATTCCGCGCAAAGAACTGAAAGTGCTGATGAAGCGATCAGATGGTCCGGCCATTCGCGATACGGTGATTTGGCTTGGGGCGATGATGGTGTTTGCGGGTCTCGCTATTTATCTTTGGCCGAGCTGGTGGGCTGCCCTGCCCCTGTTGGCTTATGGGGTGCTTTATGGCTCAGCCACCGATTCACGCTGGCATGAATGCGGCCATGGCACAGCGTTCAAAACAGCCTGGATGAATGATTGGGTTTATCACATCGCCTGCTTCATGATCATGCGCAATCCCACCCGCTGGCGCTGGAGCCACACGCGCCATCACACGGATACAGTCATCGTCGGGCTTGATCCGGAAATCGCTGTCATGCGCCCTCCTGTCTTGATCAAGGTTTTGTTGGCCTATGTGGGTGTGTTGGATGCCTGGGAGGCCATGAAGATGATGGTCATCAATGCCAGTGGTAAAATCTCCGCCGATGAAAAAACCTTTATCCCTGAGATGGAATGGCACAAGGTCATTCTGGTGGCTCGGGTTTGGGTTGTCGTTTATGCGGCGACCGTTGCAGTTGCATACTATACAAACTCGATCTTGCCATTTTTGCTGATTGGTCTGCCGCGGCTTTATGGTGCCTGGCACCATGTGTTGACCGGGTTGATGCAACACGGGGGGCTTGCCGACAATGTGCTTGATCACCGGTTGAATTCGCGGACTGTTTTTATCAATCCAATTTCGCGTTTCATCTATTGGAACATGAACTATCATGTGGAGCACCACATGTTTCCCATGGTCCCTTATCATGCCCTGCCCCGCTTGCATGAACTGCTCAAGCATGATCTGCCCGCGCCAACGCCTTCCATGTGGGCGTGCTACATGGAAATGATTCCGGCATGGAGGCGGCAGATGGGCGGCGAAGATTATTTTCTGCTGCGCGAATTGCCGAAGTCTGCCAAACCCTACCGACCCGACCTGCATGGCCAAGGCATGGCCAAGGCAGCCGAATAAAGGATTTAACATGACCCAATGGATTGAAACCCTCAACGCTGATGACGTGGACAATGAAGATGTGGCGCGCTTTGACCACGCCGGAAAAACCTACGCCATCTATCGCTCACCGGATGACAAATACTACGCCACCGATGGCCTTTGTACCCACGAGAAAATTCATTTGGCCGATGGCCTGGTGATGGACCACACCATTGAGTGCCCCAAGCACAATGGACGTTTCGACTACACCACGGGAGCTGCCAAGGGTGCGCCCGCCTGCATCAACTTGCGCGTCTACCCCGTGAAGATTGAGAATGGCAAAATCCTGATCGACATTAGCTAAAATGACTGAGTTTGGGCCCGAAATTGGAATGGTCATTGTGGGCGGCGGCATGGCGGGAGCCAGGGCTTGCATCAACCTGCGCGCCAATGATTACGCTGGCCCAATCACGCTGATCAGTGAAGAGGCTTTGCTGCCCTATGATCGGCCGCCACTTTCAAAGTCATCCATCACGGAAGAAGCAGAGCCACAGCCGGTTTGGCTGCTTGACGACAGTATTATTGCGTCGCTGAAAGTAACGCCTATCCTCGGCTCGGCAGTCACATCAATTGACCGCACCGCGAAATCTGTTGCGCTCAGCAACGGCCAGGTATTGCCCTATCACAAACTCTTGCTAGCCACGGGCGCCAAGCCGCGCCGCCTATCATGCCCCGGTGGTGAATTGGCCCTCACCCTCAGGGATTTCAAAGACGCAGAAGTCTTGCGGGGAAAATTCCAACCTGGAAAACGAATCGCCATCATCGGCGGTGGATTTATCGGTCTTGAACTCGCCTCGTCGGCAGCCAAGCGCGGCTGCATGGTCTTCCTGGTTGAAGCACAACCCCGCATTCTGATGCGCGGCGTGCCAGAGGCCATCGCGCAAATCGTGCATGATCGACATGTTGCTGCTGGCGTTGAGATGATCATCGGCACCGGTGTTGCAAGTCTCAGCACAGCCGGGGTGCATTTGAATAATGGCCGCGTGGTTGAAGCCGACACGATCATTGCGGGCATCGGCGCTTCACCAGAAATCAAACTGGCCGAAGCCGCAGGACTTGCCATCGACAACGGCATTGCCTGTTCGGCTGAAATGCAATCCAACGATCCCGATATTTACGCTGCCGGTGATTGCGCCTCATTCATTCATCACAGCTTTGGCAATCGTCGGATCCGGCTCGAAGCGTGGCGCAGCGCCCAGGAGCAGGCGGCAACGGCTGCTGAAAACATGCTGGGTGGCAGCAAGGCCCATATCAACATGCCGTGGTTCTGGTCGGACCAATATGATCTCTCCCTGCAAGTGGCGGGAATGCCAGACATGGGGCCTGTAACCGTTTCACGCCACGGTGCCGATGGTGCGTTGGTGATGTTTCATCTCACCGAAACTGGCCGCCTTATTGGAGCCAGTGGCATTGGTGTTGGCAATGTCTTTGCCCGTGACGTGAAACTGGCGGAGATGATGATTGCCAAGGGCATCAGCCCTGCCCCCGAACTTCTCGCCGATACCACTGTTCAACTCAAAGCCCTGCTCAAAGGATAAATCATGGCCAAGAAACGTCCGACCGTTGCTGATGTTCGCGCCAACAAGGGCAAATATCAATACACCATGATGCGCGTCGAAACGTGGGAAGAGCTTGCAGCCGCAGAAGCTGCTGGCATCGACATGGTGTCGGTGCCGCCAGAGATGCTGGTGCAAAAACATTTCCGCGATGTGGCCCCATCGCTTTTCGCTGTGCCAGGCATGGCACTTTATGGCGCGCCTGCCGCTGTCGATGACTATATGCGCTGGGCTTTCAAGATGATGGAAGCAGGTGCAGATGCAGTCTATTGCGCAGCATCGTTCGATACCGTGGAGCGCATGGCCAAAGACTACATCCCGGTCATCGGCCATGTGGGTCTCGTACCCCACTATTGCACCTGGACAGGCGGTTTCAAAGGTGTGGGCAAAACCGCAGACAGCGCCATGCAAGTTTATGAACGCTGCAAACGTTATGAGGCGGTTGGTGCATTCGGTGTTGAAATCGAAGTGGTGCCACCTGAGGTGACGGCGGGAATTGCCAAACACACCAATCTGTTTCTGGTGTCCATGGGCGGCGGCAAGGGCGGCGATTGCCAATATTTGTTTGGTTGCGATGTGCTCGGATACAACACCGGAAAAGTGCCGCGGCATTCCAAGAAATACGCTGACCTCGCCAAGGAATATGCGAAAATCCAGGACATTCGCATCGGCGCATTCAAAAGTTTTGTCGATGAAGTGCAATCCGGCGCTTATCCATCTGAGCCCTACATCGTTGCGGCACCGAAAGACGAAATGGACAAGTTCAAGCAGTTGATGGCGACGAAATAGTTTCCATCCTGACCCTCCACTTCTCCCTCCCCCTTGTGGGGAGGGTCGGGGTGGGGGTCGCTCGGAACTTGAATTTTTTCTTCCCAAATTAGAAACACCACCCGACCCCCACCCCTGCCCTCCCCACAAGGGGGAGGGAGATAAAATTGGAGAGAACAACATGATCAGATTTGGCGTCATTGGCGCTGGCCGTATTGGCAAAGTGCATTCGGCCACCATCGCTGCAAACCCCAAGGCCAAACTTGCCTACATCGCGGACGCCATGCCAGCCGCCGCTGCGGAATTGGCGGCGAAATATGGCGCCAAGGTTGCTTCCGTTGACGAGATCATGAAGTCAAAGGACGTGGATGCCGTGTTGATCGGCTCGCCCACAGGTTTTCATGCCGAGCAAATCCAGGCTGCATCGAACAACGGCAAAGCCATTATGTGCGAAAAGCCGGTGTCGCTGTCGGTAGAAGCCATTCACGCCACTTTGAAAGTGGTGGAGAAGAACAAGTCCACCTTGATGATCGGTTTCAACCGCCGCTTCGATCCAAACTTTGCCGAACTCGAACGCCGTATCCGCGGTGGCGCTGTCGGTGAAGTTGAAATCGTGACAGTCATTTCGCGCGATCCAAACCCGCCACCGCCATCCTACGTGGCAGGTTCCGGCGGCTTGTTCCGCGACATGATGATCCACGACTTCGACATGGCCCGCTTTCTGATGGGCGAGGAATTTGTTGTGGTGCAAGCGCTGGGTTCATCGCTGGTCGACAAGGGCATCGGCGAAGCAGGTGACGTGGATACGGCAGCCGTTCAAATGCAAACCGCCTCAGGCCGCATCGCCGTCATCACCAATTCCCGCCGCGCCACCTACGGCTACGACCAGCGCATGGAAGTGCATGGCTCAAAGGGCATGCTCACCGCCGCCAACGTGCACAACACCACGGTGCAATTGCACAACGGCGACGGCACCCAAGCCGACCCGGTGCAGAACTTCTTCCTCGAACGCTATTTCCAAGCCTACACCAACGAACTTAACACGTTCATCAATGCGGTTGAGACGGGCGACCGCAATCCAAAGCCATCAGGCTTCGATGGCTTGCAAGCTGGCATATTGGCCGATGCGGCGACCGTGTCGTGGCAAACCGGCAAACCTGTCAAGGTTTGATCGGGTTCACCAAAACAAATGGGGAGTTTTCCTGATGGAAAGCTCCCCACTTTACAAACTGGCAACCCGGGTACGCAGTACCCAATCCCGGATCATCCCATTGACACTTCCCCGCTCGAGGGCAACGCATGTCATGAACACACAATAACAACTGATGGTTTCGAAACAGTTTCCAAATGAAAATCTAAATAAAATAATGGGTTAATGGCAAGTTACCGATGTGTTTCGGCGCGGTGCAATTTGTTTCGCCATGTGTGACGAAAAGAGTTGCGTTTGCGCCCAAGGCCTCATACATAGCGCTCAGCGTTAAGCACCATTGACGCGGGATGGAGCAGCCCGGTAGCTCGTCAGGCTCATAACCTGAAGGTCGTCAGTTCAAATCTGGCTCCCGCAACCAGTCCGAAGAAAAACCCCAGCAAAATCAATGTTTGCTGGGGTTTTTGTACGGCGGCACTTGCGGTCACAGGCCTGCAAACGGCGGTGCACCTCTCTTTGCCAATTTGTAACCATGAGACTTTCGATGTAGTGTTGCCTCATGAATGTTGCCACAACCGAAAGCCCCCGCCGCACCGGTCGCCGTCCGCGTGCCGATGCTGACCCTTTAAAAGCCATATCTCCCATCTCCCCCGGCATGGTGGGTGGCCGATACAAGCCTTTGACTGACAGCGAAGTTCTGCGCGTTCATCACCTGGTGCTGCAGTTGCTTGAAGAGCTTGGCCTGTCGCAAATCACGCCCAGCCTTGAGCGGCGCGCGGTGGAAGCCGGATGCCGGATGGACAATGAGGGCCGCCTGCATTTTCCGCGCGGCCTTGTTGAAGATGTGATTGCCCGCTCGCGGCGCTCCTTTACGCTGCATGGACTCGATCCCCGCCATGATATCGAGATCGGCGGCAAGCGCGTCCACACTGGCACGGGCGGTGCGGCACCCACCATCATGGACTTTGAGACGGGACTTTACCGCGAAAGCACTGTTGCCGATCTCTATGACATTGCGCGGCTGGTGGACAAGCTCGACAATATTCATTGGTATCACCGCTCCATCGTGGCGCGCGATGCAAACTCGATTCACGACCTCGATATGAACACGACCTATGCCTGCCTTGCAGGCACGACAAAATCCATCGCCGTAAGCTATACCGATGGCAATAGCGCCCGCGCTGTGCAGCCCATGTTGGATGCGGCAGCGGGCGGCGAGGGTAAGCATCGTGAGCGACCCTTCTGCACCGCCGTGTGCTGCCATGTTGTGCCGCCGATGCGCTTTGCCACGGAAAGCTGTGACGCACTGGAAGCCGCCGTTCTCGCTGGCATGCCCATCTTGCTTGTATCAGCCGGGCAAGCCGGAGCGACAGCACCTGCCGCGTTGGCGGGCGCCGTGGCGCAGGCTTGTGCGGAGGTTCTGGCAGGACTTGTGTTGTGCAATATCATTGACCCCAACTGCCGCGGCATCTTTGCTGCCTGGCCCTTTGTGTCTGACTTGCGCACGGGGGCCATGTCAGGCGGTTCTGGCGAACAGGCTTTGCTTTCGGCGGCCTGTGCGCAAATGGCAAATTTCTATGATCTTCCCAATTCTGTTCCCGCCGGCATGACCGACAGCAAACTGCCTGACGCGCAGAGTGGCGGTGAAAAAGGCTACACCATTTCTCTCGCGGCCCATGCGGGCGCCACGATGATCCATGAATGTGCGGGCATGCAGGCTTCATTGATGGGCACCACGCTGGAAGGTTACGTGATTGACAATGATCTGCTGGGTGCCATCCTGCGCACAGTGAAAGGCATTGAAGTGAGCGAAGATACGCTGAGCTTCGACGTCATCCGCGACACGGTCATGGGACCTGGCCATTTTCTGGGACACGCGCAAACACTTGCTCGCATGAAAACCGATTATGTATATCCCGAGATTGCCTGCCGGCGCAGCACCAATGAGTGGCAACAGGCCGGTGCGAAAGATGCCCGTGCCCCCGCCCGCGACCGGGTGCGCAAGATCTTGACGGAACATTATCCCCGCCACATCGGCGAAGACGTCGATGCAAATATCCGCGCGCACTACAACATCATCTTGCCGAGAGAGCGCATGCGTGCGGGCAACGGTGTGTGGTGAGTCCGTTCTTTCCGTGATGGAAGAGTTTGCGACAGACGAATGAAAGTGCAATCTCGGCAATCTTCTGCGCTTGCGATACCAGGCGCGCCAAACGCGCCGCTTACACACCATGGCTTCCTCGTGACCGCAAGTACTGATGGTTGCAGGCTTCCGCAACCAACAAGCCGTTAAAAGCGCATTTCGATTTAGAGGGCTTCCTCCTCAGTCATCCTGACTGAGTTCAAAAGCCGGTCACAATGGAACGTCCATCGCATTCGATAATGAACAATTCCGCCTGCGACCCTGTGGCACGATCAGTTATTGGCGCGGGCTGCAGCACTTGACAGAGATCAATGCTGGTAACTGGCAATCTGCCATCATGACTCGCAAGACTGACAAGCGTTTTCCACAAACCGCCAACAAACTCCGATTCTCACACGGAGGCATGGATATCCGGGACCGCAAATCCGTTGCAACTGATTAGAATGGAGATTTCAAATGATGTGGTGGAACGATGGTGGCTACAACATGTTTTTCGGACCATTTTTTATGATCGTGGTCCTTGCCGTGACGGTTGCGGCCATCATGCTGCTGGTCAAGTGGCTGAGTCAAAATACGGGCAACTTTGCGGGTAAAGGCCGGAATTCAGCGCCCGACATTCTCAAGGAGCGTTTCGCAAAAGGCGAAATCGACAAAACCGAATTCGAAGAACGCAGTCGCGTGCTGAAGAGCTGAGTGAAACCAAAATGAAGGGACAGCACAAAATGGCCAGAAACTCCGGACTCCAAGATCAAAGCATGACGCACTCACAAACCAAAATTCATTCACACCAACAACCGGAGACAACACAGTCAGCCATTGATCCGGTCTGTGGAATGACCGTGAACCCTGTAACCACGCCCCATCATGCTGAATATCAGGGGGTGGCGTATCATTTCTGCAGTGCCAGTTGTCTCAGCAAGTTTGTTGCAACGCCGCTGAAATACCTTGAGCCTGTTGCCCAAGAACCGACTGAACCGATGCCGGAAGGAACTGAGTTTACCTGCCCGATGCACCCCGAAATCCGGCAGGTTGGTCCGGGCTCCTGCCCGATTTGCGGCATGGCCTTGGAACCCCTTGTTGTTACGGCTGAAACCGGGCCCAACCATGAACTGATCGACATGTCGCGGCGATTCTGGATTGGCTTGGTGCTGGCATTGCCTGTGCTTGCATTGGAAATGGGCGGACACATCACTGGCTTGATGATGACGCTTGGCAGACAGACGAATAATTGGATTCAATTGGGCCTTGCCACTCCTGTGGTGTTGTGGGCGGGTTGGCCTTTCTTCGTGCGCGGGTTTGAATCGTTGAGAACCCGCAATCTCAACATGTTTACACTGATTGCCATGGGCACTGGCATCGCCTGGATTTACAGTATCATCGCAACGGTGATGCCGCAGATTTTCCCGCCTGCCTTTCGTCAGCCTGATGGCTCGGTCGCCGTCTATTTTGAGGCGGCTGCTGTCATCACTGTATTGGTGCTGCTGGGTCAGGTGCTGGAACTGCGGGCCCGTGATCAGACCTCAGGTGCCATCAAGGCCCTTCTCGGACTGGCACCGAAAACGGCGCGGCGCGTGAATGCCGACGGCACCGAAGAAGATGTAGCAATCGCTTTGATTGTTGCGGGCGACAGCTTGCGGGTTCGACCCGGTGAAAAAGTTCCGGTTGATGGTGTGTTGATCGAAGGTCGCGCCACTCTTGATGAATCAATGGTGACGGGTGAATCGATGCCAGTGTCGAAAGACGTTGGCGCTAAACTGATTGGCGGAACCTTGAATGCCACAGGCAGCTTTATCATGTCAGCGGAAAAAGTTGGTCGCGACACGATGCTGGCGCGTATCGTGCAGATGGTCGCCGATGCGCAACGCAGCCGCGCACCCATCCAACGACTGGCCGACCGTGTGTCGGGATGGTTTGTGCCGCTGGTGTTGGCTGTAGCGATCGCGGCATTTGCTGCATGGTCGATTTGGGGACCAGAACCACGCTATGCCTATGGTTTGGTTGCCGCCGTTGCTGTTCTCATCATTGCCTGCCCCTGTGCGCTTGGCCTTGCCACGCCCATGTCAATCATGGTGGGGGTTGGTCGTGGCGCACAATCGGGCGTGCTGATCAAGAACGCCGAAAGCCTGGAGCGCATGGAAAAAGTCGACACGCTCGTTGTTGATAAAACCGGCACTTTGACGGAGGGAAAACCTGCCGTCACTTCAATCATCACTGCTGAAGGTATCGAAGAAACTGAACTGTTGCGATTGGCCGCCAGCGTTGAGCAAGCCAGCGAACATCCCCTCGCCGCCGCCATTGTCAACGCTGCCAAGTCCCGCGGCATTGCCTTGGTGAAAGTCATGGGCTTTGATTCACCCATTGGCAAAGGTGCAATCGGCATGGTCGAGCGGAAGCGCATCGCCCTTGGCAATGCAAACTTCCTGAGCGAACTCAGCATCCCTGTAAACGCATTGGCCGCAAGTGCTGAAACACTCCGCAATGAAGGTGCGACCGCCATATTCATGGCCGTGAATGGCAAGGCGGCTGGTGTGTTCGGCATATCAGACCCGATCAAGGCGTCCACGCCAGCGGCACTGACAGCCCTGCGCGCACAAGGCATTAGAATTATCATGCTGACGGGCGACAACCGCACCACCGCAAATGCCATCGCCCGGAAACTTGGCATTGCTGACGTTGAAGCCGATGTTCTGCCAGATCAAAAAGCTGACATCGTCGCCAAGTTCAAACGCGAGGGACACGTTGTGGCCATGGCCGGTGATGGGGTAAATGACGCGCCTGCCTTGGCCGCCGCTGATGTTGGCATTGCCATGGGCACAGGCACCGATGTTGCCATGGAAAGTGCTGGCATCACGTTGCTGAAAGGTGATCTCAATGGCATTGCCAAGGCGGTCACGCTGTCACGCGCCACGATGAACAATATTCGCCAGAATCTGTTCTTTGCCTTCATCTACAATGCGGCCGGTGTGCCAATCGCGGCAGGCGTGCTCTATCCCGTCTTCGGTCTTTTGCTGTCCCCGATGATCGCAGCAGCGGCCATGGCGCTCTCGTCCGTGAGTGTCATCGGCAATGCCATCCGGCTGAAGTCAATCAATCTGTAATCGTAGCTTTTGTATCACGTTAGCAATCCTATTCAGGGTGTTGAATGACGATAAGATCTCAGTTTGAGACGCTCCACTCACGGAACAATGGTAGTGTATCAGTTTGAAATTATATTTTCCGCAGCGGCTTGAACAAAACCCATGCCGCAAATGCTCTTCGGTCTTTAAGTGGAGCAGCTTCAAACCGCTTTATGGCAAGCTGTGCCTGATCTATGTCCAGCAGCACAGAGGATTTATACGCTCTCTCTGTCGGGTCGTAATCTGCTTTATGCCGCTTCTCTTGCATGGAAATAAAGAGATTTGCAAAGTCTTGTATCTCAGCAGGGAAGCGCTCCATTTTATCGCGCTTTTTGCAGGATTCTTTACATTGCCCGTGCTCAAGAGAACGATAAACTTGTTGCCAAGCTGGTTTACTTCTTGATGCTCCGTTTGTTCCGATCATGGTGTCGGCGCAACACCTGGCCAGCGCATGAAACATTGCATAGTAAGTGGTGCTTATCGCCCTAAGTAAATGAGATTGGCGCGGTTTCTTATTATTTGCATCGGCCAAATCAAAGGCCGTCGCAATAAGATCACGTGGCAACAAACTCAGAAACCCCAGCATCTTTCTTTGAAATAAACGAAATAACAGGAAATGCTCTTTCGTCTGCCTCATACAGCTTGAGGCGAACGTGTCGGACAGCACCCGTCAGACGGGCAACGTCCACGTCTTTGCGCGCGCCTTCAAATATCACATCAACGCGCAATACTTCTTCACCTTCGGAATCCAAATCATCACGTACCCGAACTTCAATGATCTTTATGTTATCAAAATCGCTTGCCAAAACCTCTTTGACGATTTTGGCAATTTTTTTCATATCTCGCATTGTAACTCTCCCTGCATTGCCAAAACACAGAACCACAAGATAGGTTGCCAATAAGGCATTGACAAGTCGTTAACGTGTCGCGCCAAGGACTCCACTAAGATATTAATTTTTTGTATTTTTTAGGCAGTCCAGCCTTTGGGGCCTTTAGGCATTATCCGCGCTTACTCCAGCTTTGCATCACAGTTGTGAGTTCGTCAAAAACGCCCTGTCCATTGCCGCTTAGAATACGCTTAAGCGGCCCCATGAGCATGGGGAGCGCCGTTCTTCTGTCAATATGTCCGCGTTCAACGTCGGCGAGAACACCCGCCAAGTAAGGCTCTAAGGTGGCGTATTCCAAACTAGTGATTTTAAGGTCCATAATTGCTCCTGCACTTTCCGATAAGCATATAGGAAGTCGAGACGGCTTGCGATAGGTGGATTTGGGCGTTGGATTTCAAACTGATACACTACCGGAACAATTCATGATCTGGTTGATTTGAACGCATGCCAGATCATGTTTGGCGTGTGGGCTGTTGCTTAATTCGAAGCATCCCGCTAAGGACGTGTCAAGTTCTCAGGGCGGGGTGAAACTCCCCACCGGCGGTAAACTGGATGAATGTCCAGAAGCCCGCGAGCGGCCTGGACGGGGAAATTCCTTGTCTGGGTGTCAGCAGACCCGGTGTAATTCCGGGGCCGACGGTATAGTCCGGATGAAAGAGAACAAATGGATCGACTTTCGTCATGCAGGGCCCCATGGGCGCTGCGGCAACGTGAGTGCGAACAGTTATAGGTTCGGTCCTGTACCCGCGTACAGAACTTGGCGTTTGCTGTTTGCAGGTCCATCGCCCTGTTGTGACGAAACGCAACAGGTCCAATGGAAAAACATTCAACACCGCTTCCAGATCACATCCTCGCCAGAGCCATGGCGTTGGCGCTTGATGCAGCACGAGAACACGAAGGAGCAACGGCTCCCAACCCGCCAGTCGGCTGCACGCTTCTCGATCAACACGGTGAGGTTTTGGCAACTGCCGCGCATTGCGGGGTGGGCCAGCCGCATGCCGAAGCCTTGGCCATCAAAAACGCAAAGAACATCGGCGTAGACGCCCGCATCCACACTATCGTTGTCACACTTGAACCGTGCAACCATCATGGCCGCACGCCGCCATGCACCGAGGCCATACTCTCCACAACGGCACAGTTTGTTGTCGCGGGCACCATGGATCCCAATCCTGGCGTCAAAGGTGGCGGCCTTGCCCGACTTGCCACTGCAGGACTGGGTGTTCGTCAATTCGGCGGGAGCGCAGAGAAGGCTCTGGCCAGTCTTATCGCGCCATTTGCAAAGGCTGTTATCCATGGTTTGCCGTGGGTCACGGTGAAACAGGCTTTCAACGCTGAGGGCAACATGATCCCGCCCGTGGGCCGAAAGACTTTTACGTCACCTGCATCTCTACTTCTGGCACACCAGTTGCGGCGGCGTGCCGATGCAATTTTCACTGGCTCGGGAACTGTTCTGGCGGATCAACCACTCTTCACGGTACGTCATGCGCCAGATATTCCCGGCAAACGGCGCGAATTGGTGTTGTTCGACAGACGGCAACGCATTCCGGCAAGCTACATCGATGTTTCAAGATCGCGTGGGTTCGATGTCCAAATTGCTGACGATTTGGAAGTCGAGCTGCGAATGGTGGTTCAACGCGGCGGATTGGAGGTGCTTGTCGAAGCAGGGCCAACATTCACCTCCCACGTCCTCGCGAGCACATTCTGGGACGAGTGTGTTCGGATAACACAAACAGAAAACGATGATCACATTGAGATCATCAGAAGGGAAAGTCACTGATGTTCTCAGGCATTATCGACAGAATAGGAACAGTGGAGGACATCGCGAATACCGCCGGGTCTCTTACCTGCACACTTGCTACTGGTTACAACGACTTGGTCCTTGGAGAGAGTGTGGCGGTAAACGGCGTGTGCCTGACTGTCGCAGCACTGGGCGAAAAAGCAACGGCAACATTCTTTGCAAGTTCAGAAACATTGGCGCGAACCAATCTCGGTCGGCTGGCATTTGGAACGCCGGTCAATCTGGAGCGCGCAGTCAGCCTCAATACGCGACTGTCCGGACACATGGTGCAAGGCCATGTCGACGCTTTGGGGAAGCTTACGTCCATGACAGTTGAAGATGGTGCGTGGCGGCTTGCGGTGGAGATTCCACAGCACCTTGCACGCTACTGTGTGGAAAAAGGTTCAATCGCGCTGGATGGCATCAGCCTCACCATCAACAGCATTGATGATGTGACGGGAGGCCCATCGCGGATTGGCCTGATGATCATTCCACACACTTTTGCAAACACCAACCTGAATGCGGCCAAGCCCGGCGATGTTCTGAATATCGAAGTGGACGTGATGGCCAAATACGTGGAGCGTTTATGTCAAGCCTATCAATAGCCATCGAACACCTTCGCCAAGGCCGAATGATTATTTTGGTGGACGACGAAGACCGCGAAAATGAAGGCGACATCGTCATGGCGGCAGAATATGCTGATGCAGCAGCCGTGAATTTCATGGCTCGCTTTGGCCGCGGCCTGATTTGCCTGCCCATGGCATCGGCACAGGTCGACAAGCTTGGCTTGCCGCCTATGACAACAGATAACAAAGCACGCCGATCAACCGCGTTCACGGTTTCGATTGAAGCGCGCGATGGAATCACAACGGGCATTTCAGCTGCTGATCGTGCATGCACCATTGCCGCTGCCTGCGATCCCGAAGCAAAGGCCGGTGACGTCGTCATGCCCGGCCATATCTTTCCGCTGCGCGCAGTTGAAGGCGGCGTTCTCAAGCGTCGTGGTCATACGGAAGGTGCCATTGACCTGATGCGTTTGGCAGGATTGCGACCTGCCGGGGTGATCTGCGAAATCATGCGTGACGATGGCACGATGGCGCGCCGCGATGATCTTGATCAATTTGCGAAAATTCATGATCTCCCGATCCTCACGATTGAGGACATCGTTCGCCAGAGGCAGAAAACTGAAGTGCTGGTGGAAAAAGTGGACGAAGCCGAACTACCCACCATCTACACCGAAGAACCATTACGTATCCATGCATTTCGAAGTGTTCTCGATGGCGTGGAACATCTCGCAATAGTCAAGCATCCGCTGGGGAAAACGCCGCTGGTGCGCGTCCATTCGGAATGTCTGACCGGAGAAGCTTTGGGATCGCTGCGTTGTGACTGCGGACCGCAGCTTCAGGAATCACTGCGTCGAGTGGGTGAAAGCACTGGTGGTGCCGTGATCTATCTTCGCAATCATGAAGGTCGCGGTATCGGACTTGCAAACAAGGTCCGGGCCTATGCTTTACAAGATCAAGGCCACGACACCGTTGAGGCAAATTTGCGCCTTGGCTTTGCGCCTGACATGCGTGATTTCGCTCCGGCGGCCCATATCCTCAAGGCACTTGACGTCAGGGCGGTGCGACTTTTGACAAACAATCCGCTCAAGTGTTCAGCCCTTGAGGAACTCGGCATTGATGTGACTGAGCGCATTCCACTGGTCATCCCCCCAAATCCCTTCAATGCCTCTTATCTCGCCAGCAAGCATGAGCGGATGGGCCATTTTCAAACTGAAAGAACGGAAAACTGAAATGACATCTCCATCATCCAATTCCTGGCGTATCGCTCTTGTGGTCAGCCGGTTCAATGAAACCGTAACGGGCGGCCTGAAGAAGGGTGCGCTTGCCTACCTTGCCGAAAAGGGCATCAAAGTTGACGACCGTGACATTTACCCGGCACCTGGCGCATTTGAAATTCCGTTGCTGGCGCAAAGCCTGGCAGAATGCGGCAAATTTGACGGCGTCATTTGTTTGGGCTGCGTGATCAAGGGCGATACGGCACATTTTGAATTCATCAGCTTGGGCGCCACGTTCGGACTCATGCAAGCCACCCTGCTCACGCGTGTGCCGCTGGCCTTTGGCATCATCACGACCTACACCGAAGGGCAGGCGGAAGAGCGCAGTCAGGACAATGCCCACAACAAGGGTCGCGAAGCAGCAGCGGCTTGTGTGGAAACACTTGAGACACTCCACCAAATAAAGAACCGCAATTGAAGCATCGGGCAATGCAACTCGAAAGGATTGTCTTTGGTCATTGATTTGCGTCAATGACGGCCCGAGTCAATCCGATAAGTTGATGTGCAGACCAAGCCAAGCAGCGGTCATTTACTGATTGGAGTGGAAAATGAAACATTTCTTGATCACAACTTTGACCATCGCATCATTGTCGACGGTGGCGTTTGCACAGCAAGAACCGAAAGCCAAAGTGCTCGCTGCACCGGAAGACCCCCGGCAGAAGACCGTCCTGGTCGGCCGTTCCGAGGCAGCGGGCATGATCGTTCAGTTCGAGATTGAACCAGCCAAGGCGATGCTGATGGGAGCGCCGTCGAAACAAGTCGCGCATACGCCCGCAGCAGGCGAAGTTTACCACGTGGAGATGAAGCCGACCGACCCCCGATCCAAGACACGAATTTCTTACGCTCACGCCATTTTTGAAGCGACGAACACGGAAAGCGGAAAGTCGATGAAAGGTGAGTTGCATCCGATGTGGGGCAGCAGCGGTTTGCATTACGCCATGAATTCCGCCCTGCTTGGCGATGGCGCATATGCGGCGGTGATAACGGTCCACGCGCCGACGTTTGGCCGGGCGATCAATGACAAAGACCTGTTCGTGGTTCCAGCAGTTGCAAAGTTTCATTTCAAGCTCAAAGACGGAGCGCTCACCGAGGTATCAGAACCGCTACCGAATTGAGTTGAGGGAAACGGCGACGACCATGCGGAGATTTGAGCGTGATGCGTCGTCGAGAAATCGAGTACTGCCTGCGCCGTGCCAGAGGAATAGTGCTGCCTCCCCCACGGCAACAGAACAGCCAGCACGCTATCGCAACCCGCAACAGCTTTTTGAATAGTTTCCCGGTCATTGGTCAGCCCTGACACGATATAAAGACTTTCATGTTCCGGACTCCTCTCGGGGATGCTCAATTGCAAGAGGTTATTTTGATTTCAAAAATGCAATGAGATTATCACGGTCTTCCGGCTTTTTAAGACCACCAAAAGCCATCTTCCCACCTGGAATGATTTTGCGGGGATTTTCGAGATAGGCATTGAGGGTAGCTTCATCCCAAGCGGGTGTAGTTTTAGAAAAACCAACGAGCTTTGGAGAATATTTGTACCCCTCAACAGATCCAATTGGTCGGTCAATGATCTGCACAAGATGCGGGCCAATCTTGCTGGCTTGATTGGCAATGGCATGGCAAGCCGCGCATTGCTTGAACAACTTCTCACCCTTGGCCACATCGCCATCTGCAAGCGCTGGCACAGCCAAAAAAACCATCAGTGCGGTGGCTGCAACCGACAAGGGCCGCAATGCTTTTGCAATTGAAGATACTTGTAACATCTCTTTGCTCCATGAAGTTCCAATATATCAAGCTGAGCATGATTCAAGGACTGCCAACATTGATCTACGTCAACGCGGAGGTTCTGGAGTTTTCCTAAATGGAGAGAAACTCACTCAGGAGAAGATCATGTCACGGAACGAAAAGTCCAAAAACCTCGGGGCCAGCCGCCGGAATTTCTTGGTTGGATCGGCTGCGGCCTATGTGGGCTCTGCTGTCTTGGCTTCGGGCTTCATCTCTGGCGCGCAGGCTGCAACGCCCAAGGTTGATGTATCAACCCTGCCGCGCGTCAAGCAGAAACTCGTGGCACCGCCATTCTTGCCCGAGCATGAGCAGGTGGCTACTGGCGGGCCCAAGATTGTCGAGATCGAGCTGATCATCGAAGAGAAGATGATGGTCGTTGATGACGAGGGCACGGAAGTTTGGGTGATGTCGTACAACGGCACTGTTCCTGGTCCGATGATTGTCGTGCATGAAGGCGACTATGTCGAACTCACAATGCGCAATCTGCAGAAAAACATGTTGGAACATAATATCGACTTCCATGCGGCAACGGGTGCACTGGGTGGAGGTGCTCTCACCAGGATCATGCCGGGCGAACAAGTGGTGTTGCGCTGGAAGGCGATGAAGCCAGGTGTGTTCGTTTATCATTGTGCCCCTGAGGGCATCATGATCCCCTATCACGTGGTGCACGGCATGAATGGTGCTATCATGGTTCTGCCCCGCGACGGCCTGAAGGATGGCAAGGGCAATACAGTCCGTTACGACAAAGCCTATTTCATCGGTGAACAGGATTTCTACGTGCCGCGTGACGAACAGGGCAATTTCAAGAAATATGAATCGGCTGGCGAGAACCTGTCCGAGGCACTTGAAGTTATGAAAACCCTGACGCCAACCCATGTCGTCTTCAATGGGGCCAAGGGCGCATTGACGGGCGACAATGCCATGAAGGCCAAGGTTGGTGAAACGGTTCTGTTTATCCATGCCCAGGCCAACCGGGACACCCGCCCACATCTGATTGGTGGGCACGGTGACTTGGTTTGGGAGACCGGTTCATTTGCGGATGCGCCGATGACCAACCTGGAGACATGGTTCATTCGCGGCGGATCGGCTGGTGCTGCGGCCTACACATTCGTTCAGCCCGGTGTCTATGCATATGTCAATCACAACCTGATTGAAGCCGTGATGCTGGGTGCCACCGCCCATGTCGTTGTTGAAGGTCCATGGGATGATGATGTGATGATGCAGGTGCAGAAGCCTGCGCCAATCACCAACTGACGGCAGAGAACCATGTTCGGCGCCAGGACATTGGTTCTGATGCTCGTCGGTGCAGTAGCTGTTGCAGTAAGCACTTGTGAACTGCAGCAGCCGCTTGTGCTTGACCTCATGAATACCGACTCCGGACTTCTGGTTATGCGTCATGAAGTGACTTTGCGCCAATGGCGCAAGTGTTACGACGCGAAGGTTTGCAGCCACATGGTAGATGTTGGGCCCGGCGCAATGGATGAGGGTTTCCCGGCAACCGGTATCAGTTGGTTTGACGCACAGGAATTTGCTGCTTGGGCCAGTGCCAGAGCCGATGTGACACTGCGTCTACCCACTGTTGAGGAGTGGCGCAGTTTTTCAGGCATCGAGGAAAATCCAAGAGCCAAACTGTTCAGCGATCCACGAATGGCATGGGCAGCTGATTATGGCAGGAACAAAAAAGTTGATCCTACACTGAAAAAATCAGGCGGCTTTGGCCTTTCACCACAGGGCATTGCAGATGTGCATGGCAATGTGTGGGAGTGGACAGCCACATGCGTGAACGGCGGATTTGTCAAAGATGGCATCAACAACTGCCCCGCTTACAAAGTGCAAGGCGAACATGAGGCAGTCATTTCGGTTTTTGTCAGGGATGCGACAGAAGGAGGTTGCTCATCCGGCACCCCACCGGCGCATCTCGGATTGAGACTTGTCGCTGATCCAGCTGCAAAGATGTAATCCTTCAACCGGGCACGTCCAGAAACTGATCCAAATCATTTCCCTACTCATCATACCAGGTCATGGTGGGGCTCAACTTATTGGAGGACTTGCCATGAACCGCAGGATTTCAGTTTCAATCTTTGCAGCAGTTGCGCTCGCATGCCTTTCGTCGGTACCAGTGCTTGCCGAATCTGATGGCTGGTTTTGGCAACGCGGCCATATGGGCGAGTGGTTTCGTGGTGAAATGTGGCGCAGCGGCGATGGACCCGGTCATATGATGATGGGCCGTCGCTTCAGCGAGGAGCGCCTGACCGCGTTGAAAACGGAGCTGGCCATCACGCCCGCACAAGAAGAGGTTTGGAAAGCATATGTAACCGCAATCGCAACGGCAAGTGACGCAATGATGCAAACGCACCAATCAATGATGGACAGGTCTGAGCTCAAGACACTTCCTGAACGGTTGGCCGCGCAAGACAACTTGATGGTGATCCGCCACGGGAACATGAAGACCGTCAGTGGGGCAACACTCGCACTTTATGGAAAACTTGATGATGCCCAGAAGAAGAAAGCCGATGATCTCATCCTCGGCATGGGCATGATGTAGTCGAGAATAACAGGTAGCCTTCCGAACTTGTGATCCAAATCAGGATGATTTTCCCGCAGTCGTGAGACAGTGTCCCGACATCCTCAAGAGGAGTCAAAATGTCATCACAACCGATTCTCGCTTGCCTTGTCAAAACCGACGGCGACTCTGAGTGCTCTGATCACGCTTCTATTGTTGTCGCGCAGCGCTTGTCAGGCCTCATGCAGTCAAAGCTCGACATCTGTGTGGGTGCAATTTCGATATTGGTGCCATCAGTTATAGCGCCCGCCAGCATTGAAAACATGGTTGCCACGGAAAATGCCAGACGAAAGAATACGGCCAAGGCTGTTTGCAAGTCTGCCGAACACGCGCAGAATCCTACATCACCTCTTCAGTCATGTGATGTGGTTTTCGGCGATCTGTCAAAGTTAGAGAAAGTCATTGTGCGGCGCGCAAAGTCGCATGGCATCATCGTGACGGAAACGGGCATTGCCGCTGACATGATGGAATTTGAGATCATTCAAAAGTTGCTTTTTGGAAGTGGCAGGCCCGTTCTGGTGGTACCTCGCGAATTCAAGACTGAATTTTCCATCACAACGATTCTGGTCGCATGGGATGGTGGAGAGAATGCGACGAGGGCCGTTTGGAACTCCTTACCATTGTTGGCAATTGCCAAGCGCGTTGTGGTTTGTTGCGTCAAAGGTGAAAAGCCCATTGAAGCTGATGCTCACGCGGAAGAGCTGGCAGAATCCCTGCGTGGAATGGGGATAAGTGCTGAAGCCACTACCCTGGAACTTGCCGACGAGACAGTTGCGAATACACTTCTCAAAAAAGCAAAGTCTTTGGCTGCGGACGTTGTTGTCTTGGGCGCCTATGGACATTCGCGTTGGCGTGAGTTTATTTTCGGTGGCGTCACGCGCGACATGCTTCGGTTCAGCAAAATTCCGATGTTCATGTCGAACTGAACAGATTGCGCCTGGTCGTCAAGGCGATCACTTTCTCAAGCGCGAACCTTCAGTTCACTTGGCAATGCTTCCGTCACCAAGCGGGAGATGTCGCGATCATTGTAACGCGTGTAGTCACCCGATATTTCACCGATCACCCGCTGCTGGAGTGGAGTTGACAACAGGTGCCGGATCACGCCGAGAGCCCGTGGTGCGGCAATGACAAAGAGATCGTCGAACGCATGGTTGTGAAAGACTTCTTCCAGTTTCCGAACAATACCTGCAAGGAATTGTTTTTCCTTTTCGTCGTGCAGGTCAACACGCGGTTCTATGGTGTGCCGTCCGTGACCCTTGGAGTCGAATGTACGGCCTGGCTTGTCACTGCCAATCGACCGGGAGGGCTCAGCGTGCGAACGGAAGACTTGATCATCGATCGTCGACGCGCCGGCTTTCCGATCCACGTAGTTCAGAAAGCGAGCCTGGGCTCCATCAGCCACAAGCACATACAATCTCAATGGTTTCATTGCTCTGCTCCGTATTTCTGTGAGGTTGGGCAAGCACCGATCAAGGCGCCTGCCCTATCAACCTTGGCTGGGCCGGGGGCAGGCTCAACGGTGGTAGAAGCGATTTCATTTCCATTTGAACCTCGTGGATTGGTTGTCGGCTCAACCTAAGGCAGGTGAATGCAGCTGGAATTGATTGTGATCAATTGGCAAGCGAAAACCATTTCCATTGACAGGGATCAATTCCCGCTCCGATTTTCTGCTTTAATTTGGCTCGCATCAACAGGAGGATGTCATGACAGTAAATGTTGGAACCGTAGACCGCTACGTTCGTGTGGTTTTGGGATTGGTGTTGATTGCCTATGCCCTGTATTATCAAGCCTCGCCCTACAGTTGGTTTGGATGGATCGGTGTCGTTCCCATCCTGACTGGAGTCTTTGGCACTTGCCCGCTCTATTCGATCTTGGGCATGAATACCTGCGAGACCAACCTTCCACGCAACAGTTGAAAACAATGTCCAGCCACAGTCGGTTCGACTATGGCTGGCGCGGGCTGCGATAAATCAAGCCGCAATTCTGGCGAAAGCTATTTGGCTATGGGTAAAGCGTTCATCGTAGTTGTCTTCACTTTCATCTCCTGCGGCTTCGAGAAGACCATCGAAATCGAGAATATCGAGCACTTTTCCCTCCAAGTGCACGAGTCCGGCGCGGCGAAGTGACATCAGCGCCCTGCACACCGTTTCCTTGGCAAGTCCCAGCATGTCGGCAACTTCGGCCTGAGTCAGCATGAGCTTCAGCACACTCGTGCGCGATTCACTGACAGCGTGTAGACGCATCACCAATTCGACGATCAGACCCGAAACCCGCTCAACAGCCGAAAGCCTTCCAACACGCGACAGCCGCTCAAATGCGCGCGTTTCGGCATGGGCAAACAGGTTGGCGCACTTCAAGCATAGTGTCGGACTCTGCAGAAGTATCGACGTGAAGACCTGGTGCTTGAACACCGCAAATTTACACTCAGTCTTGGCCTCCACGCCATGTTGCGCAAACTCAGAGGCATTGAAACCTAGTATACCTCCCGGCAAAACGAGATCCAGAATTTGCCTGCGCCCATCTTCCAACACCTTGTAACAGAACGCCCAACCCTCCAGCAGGACGTAGACTCCGTCACTGTGTGATCCCTGATCAAATAGTGTCACACCGGCCTCAAGTTTGCGGACAACGCAGCGACCGCGGGATAGTTGATTGATATCGTCAGCCGTCAAGAAACTGTGGCTTCGACTATCATTTTCTCCAACAATTGCCAACGCAGATACTTCGTGATTTTCTGTGTAACTGGCTGTTTTAAGCATGACAAGATCTCCAATCATTTCAGCCATTGGGCGTTTGTTTTGCATGAGCTGATTGAATGAACATGAACTTGAAATCGTCCAATAAATAGTTCGGATCATTACGTAGGGGAAACTACGTATGCACCCCGATCAATGCAGCCTGGAGGTGGCAAATGCTCCGTCGATTGCACTTGTCAACTCATCAAATTCAATGGGCTTGTCGAGGAGAACATAGGCGCCTGATTCAAGGGCTTGTGCACGCAGTGTGGAATCGATCCGACCGGTCATCAAGATAGCGGGGATACGAACATGCATTTCGGCAAGCCTGTCGATGACATCAATCCCTGTCATTTCAGGCATGTGGATGTCGATGATCAGACAGTTGCGCTGGCGCAGTTGATGGCCAGAAAGAAACTCCGGACCTGAAGCATATCCAATTACATTCTGATACGAAGTCCGCAACATTAGGCATAACGAATCCCGCACGGCATCGTCGTCATCCACTACAAAAATCTGGCAATCATGGCGCGTCATGCATTTCACTCAAAGTCGGTTGCCAATATCAGGGCAAACTGCAGCCCCGCACATTGATCAGCATCACAACCTGCCACATTGTTAACCCGTCGGCAGACCGAGATTGAGTGCAAACTTCACGACATCGGCCACGCTTGCAGCTTCAAGCTTTGTCATGACACGGGCCCGGTGAATTTCAACTGTTCGGGGACTGATGCCGAGCGTGTGGGCGATCATCTTGTTCTGGTGGCCACGGGCAATTCCCAACATGACATCACGTTCGCGCGCCGTCAGCTTTGCCAAACGCGGATCAGGCGAAGACCCATCTCCCATTTGCGTTGCGAAAACGTGGGTAACGGTTTCGAACAGAATGTCGTCTTCAAACGGCTTTTCCATGAAGTCAGTAGCGCCGGCCTTCATGGCACTGACAGCCAGGGAAATTTCACCAAACCCGGTCATGATGATGCAGGGAATAGAGCTGCCTGCAGTTCTGATAGCGCCCAGAAGTTCGATTCCCGTCATACCCGGCATGTTTACATCAATCAGCGCGCACCCGCCCGGAACTTTCGGCAGCGATCGCAGAAAGATTGCTGCACTCTCGTAAGTTATCACATCAAAACTGTGCGCTTTAAACAGCACGCTCAAAGAATCTCTCAGGGCAGAGTCATCATCAACAATATGGACCGTTCTAGCTGCTTGTTTTGTCATCTGTTTCTATTGGCAAGGTCAGAAGGAAGTCTGCTCCTCCGCCTGCGTTTCGCTGGTATGTTAACGTGCCACCATGGGCTTCGGCAATACCTCGGCTCAAAGACAATCCAATGCCCATGCCACCTGGCTTTGTCGTTACAAATGGCTTGAAGAGATTGGCTTCTGCTTCGGGTGCCAAGCCTGGCCCGGAATCAGACACGCAAATCAACACACTGTCTGCCCGCCTTTCTGAAGTGACCGAAACATCACGCACCGGGCTTTGCCGAACGGCATCAAAGGCGTTCCGCACCAAATTGATCAACACCTGCTGGATTTGAATGCGGTCAACTCTCAGGTTGGGTATATCGTTGCCGTGGATGATTCTGGCCTTGACGCCATCTTCGCGCGCTCCGATCAAGGCAAGCGCACAGGCTTCATCAACAAGTTGATTTATCGTGTGATCCGATCTTTCAACATGCCTCGCTGTGACAAAGCTTCTGAGTCGCTTGATGATGTCGCCGGCCCGACCGGCTTGCTCCACAGTCTTCGCCAGAATTCCGGGTAATTCTTCTTTGCCCATGTCCTTTTTCAACATGATGCCCGCAGCCTGTGCATAGTTTTTGATTGCCGTGAGTGGCTGATTAAGTTCATGTGCCAAGGCCGATGAAAGTTCACCCATCGCGCTGAGACGCGAGACATGCAGGAGTTCATCCTGGAGATCATGCATGCGTTGCTCGGTCTTTTTATGTTCCGTGACGTCACGGATGAACCCAGTGAATACGCGCTGGCTGCCGTTCAATGCTTCACCCACCGAAAGTTCCATCGGGAACTCCGTGCCGTCTTTGCGCAATCCGGTGACGAGGCGGCCAATGCCAATGATCTTTTTTTCACTCGTATCAGCATAATGTTGCAGATAGCCGTCATGCTGATCGCGATAGGGATTGGGCATCAGCATCTTGACGTTATTGCCTATTACTTCACCCGCTTGATAGCCAAAAAGCCGCTCGGCTGAACGGCTGAATGTCTCGATCTTTCCTTTGTGGTCTGCGGAAATGATGCCGTCAGTCGCAGCGTCGATGATCGAGCGCATGCGCGCTGTCTGTTCGGCCTTGTCAAGCTGGAGCGCCCCTTGTTCACTATGGTTTGCAACGAGCATCAACACCGCTCCGCATTGCACGGCAAACACTGCCATGACCCATGAAACACCATCTGGAATTGGCCAGGATTTCAGACTCACCGGCCCTGCATCCAGCGCCAATGCCAAGATTTTGATTGTCGTAACTATAGCAAGAAAAGAACTCGCCTCAAGCGCCGTCCTGCGGACGCCCACCCAAAGCAACAGCGGTATCATGGCAATGTCAGCTGCGAGGCGCATTGACTGTGAAGAAGTGGCGCCTGATTGAGCAATGAAGAGCCAAATACTGCCCAAAATCAAAACTATCAAAAGTTCAGCATCAAACTTGAACGAGTTGGGAACAATGCTGCGCTCATTGGCACAGATGAGGAGAGGCGTAGCCACGAGCAGGCCGAGCACCATTGCACCAATCCAGTGATGCCAAACATCAAGCGGAGCAGTACCGAACTGGTATCGCAAAATGAAGCTTCCGAACGTTGCCGACAAGATGGCGGATAGCGCAATAATCACAAGAAAAGTGCCATAGGGCCGCGTCCCCGATACTGGAGAAGCTTTGCCGAGCCATTTTTTGTACAACGCAGCGCCCACCACGCCAGTGAAGATGTCATTGCAGGTCAGCAAGACATTCAAACTGAATTCACGCCCTGCGAGGTGATTGCAGATCAGCGTTGCAACCGCCAATCCAAAGACGATCGGCCAAAATATCCTGATTGGTGCGGCAACGAGCAAAGCCAGCATCACGCCCGCAGGCGGCCAGAAAATAGGCATGTTTTCGGGTTGCAGGCGCGTTGCGAAGGCCAGCCATTGGCTTAAGCTGTAGAGAAGAAGTCCTCCGCCGAACAAGACTGCGAGCTTCAGCGACGACCCTGTTTCAGTCGTCACTGTGTTTGCAGTAAACGCAACTGTTTTCATGAGCAGACTTAAGCATGTTTTTTATGCAGGAAAAACCCCTGCACTGAAATCTCAATTGCTAAAAGCAGTCAGCTTGATCAAAATCAATTTCCAAGGCTTTCCTCCGTCATAATCTCAGACAAAACGTGGAGAAAGATCATGGCTTATAAAACAATTCTGGTTTGCCTGAACGAAATTGAGCGCCTGCCGCAGCTGATTGCGATGGCCAGAAATCTTGGCGTGAAATTCGGCGCACATATCACCGGACTCTATGTTGTTCCAGGTATTGAGGTCTATCCGGAGCCAGCTTCCGCCGTAGGGGCCTCAGTCTATGACGGAAAGCGGGTCTATTTTCAGGAGAAGATATCGAAGATTCGTTCAGACTTCGAAACTGCGATGAAGCAAGACGGATTGAGTTTCGACTTTCACGACGTTGATTCCATCATGCCGAACATCTTGCAAGACGTCGTCGAACAAAGCCGCTCTGTTGACTTGATTGTCGTTTCTGCAACCAATCGCGACAAAGCAGTTGGTGTCGAAAATGACTTCGTCGAGAATCTGGTCATTGCGGCTGGTCGCCCGGTCCTCATATTGCCGTTCAAAGGAAAATCGTGGCCCAAAATGGAAGAGATCGTCTTGGCATGGGATGACAGCCGCGAGGCTTCGCGCACGGTTTTTGACGGGGTTCCGTTTATGCAGTTGGCCCAAAGAACCCATGTCGTCACTTTTGATCCTGATGGCCCCGGCACCGTTCCAGGTGCTGCAATTGCAGAAGCACTCGACAGGCACGGCATCAAGGCGAAAACCATGACCATGAGTTCCTCTGGCCTTGGTGTTGGTGAACTATTGATGCGCACCGCCCATGATCAGGGTGCCGGACTGATCATCATGGGAGCTTATGGCCACAGTCGCTTTACCGAGTTTGTGTTCGGCGGTGCGACCCGGCACATCATCCGCAACCTCAATATACCAGTTCTGATGAGTCACTGAAATGACAGCGCTCAGCAAAATCCGTCTGGAATTGGCACGGACGCACGAACACCCACAGGGCGACGGTGGGATCGGTTACGAGTTCACGGCACCTCTCGACGACACCGGTCACATTCAACCGGAGCTCTGGCACAAAAGCAAAGACCGTTGCCGTGTCCGGCGTTTCCGTCGCGGTGAAGAAGATGACATCGGTCACCTCGTCCGAAGGCCCGGCGGATCATGGGCGTTTCACTATGACATCCTCAGCGACAATGAAGGTGACGAGTCTGGCTATCGCTTTGGCGATCACGTTTTTAAACCCGGTGAATACGTGTCTGTTAGCGAAGATGATGAACTACAAACCTATCGTGTGGTGAGGGTGGATGAACTGCGGTGACATCGCATACGCACAACTGCCGACGGCCATGTAAAGCGTCATGCTGGCGTGAGAGACCCTTGTGGTTCTGCTCGTTCATGTAGCCCTTTTACGGCCTGATGGTGGCTTAGAAACACCTTTCCTGTCAGGTGTGGCAAGAATCCCGAGCGTTCCAGCTTGTCCATCACCGGACCTTTCACTTCAGACAGGTGGAATGTGACGCCAGCGTCTTTCAGTCGGGCATTGATGCTTTCCAGGCTTTCGAGCGCACTCAGGTCAATGTCGTTGATGGCGGGGCAAACCAGAACGAGATTTTTGGTCGAAGGATGCTCTGCAATACGCGCATAAATTTGATCTTCCAGAAAACGCGCATTGGCGAAATACAGGCTTTCATCGACGCGCATGGAAAGTAGTGTTGCATCGGTTTCAACGCTGTGTCGTTTGATGTTGCGAAAATGCTCGGTGCCTGGAACGCGTCCCAGAATGGCAATATGCGGCCTTGAGGTTTTGTAGAGGTGCAGCAGGATGGAAAGTACAACGCCTGCAACGATGCCTGCCTCGACGCCCACGCCCAATGTAAGCAGAATGGTTGCCATAACGGCGGCGAAATCCGACTTGGCGTAATTCCACGTGCGCTTCAAAATGGAAAGATCGACAAGTGACAAAACTGCAACGATGATCGTTGCCGCCAAAGTTGCTTGCGGCAGGTAAGCCAGCAGGGGCGTGAGAAACAAAGTGGCTGCGGCAAGGCCAATGGCGGTGAAAGCACCTGCGGCGGGCGTTTCGGCACCTGCATCAAAATTTACAACTGAACGGGCAAAACCACCTGTCACCGGAAAGCCACCTGACACTGAAGCCGCCAGGTTTGATGCGCCAAGACCAATCAGTTCCTGATCCGGCTCAATGCGTTGGCGGCGCTTTGCGGCAAGTGTTTGACCTACGGAAACCGATTCAACAAATCCTATGACCGAAATCAACAGGGCTGGCAGCGCCAGGCTTTGCACAAGTGGTGTCGAAAATTCTGGCAGCGCAAAATCTGGCAAGCCCTGCGGTACAGTACCAACGAGTTTTACACCCTGCGTTCCCAGGTCAAACATCCACGCCGCAAAAGCTGTGGCAGCCAAGGCCAAAATGGGACCTGTCTTGGCCACCAGATCAGCCGGACGCGGGCCTAATCCGAGCTGCGTCAACAAGGGTTTTAATCCTCTACGCACCCAAAACAGGAATGCCGTTGCCGCCCCACCAATGACCAGAGTGATGACATTGGTTTGCGAGAGATTGGGCAGAAGTGCCTCGAAGATTTCAATCAGGTTTTCGCCACCTGCCTTAATGCCAAGAACATGTTTGAGCTGCCCCGCCGCGATCAAAAGTCCGGACGCCGTGATAAAACCGGCGATGACAGGATGCGATAGAAAGTTGGCCAAAAAGCCCAAGCGAAAAACACCAAGTGCCAGAAGCATGATGCCTGACAGTGCCGCAAGTGTTACAGCCGCAGCAGCATATTCGGCGGCTCCAGAGAGGCCCAGTTTACCGAGAGCTGCAGCTGTCATCAACGACACAACGGCCACAGGTCCCACAGCCAGCGTGCGGCTGGTGCCGAAAATGGCATAGGCAACCAGTGGCAACATGGACGCATAAAGCCCGACCTCAGCCGGGAGCCCCGCCAACAAGGCGTAGGCCAGAGACTGGGGCACCAGCATGATTGTGACTATTGCAGCGGCGACAAGGTCGTTCGCCAAACTGCCGCGCGTATAGTTGCGGCCCCAGCCGAGAATTGGGAAATAACGTTTCATGGCAATCATCAAAGCACGTTCAACGGCACTTTCAGAAAGCGTTTTCCACCCTCATCTGCCTTCGGCAACTCGCCCGCTTTCATGTTGACTTGCAAAGAGGGAATAATCAGCTTTGGCATGTCGAGAGTTTTGTCGCGCGCTTCACGCATCGCAACAAACTGATCCTCTGTCACACCATCCCTGGCGTGAATGTTATGTTCGCGTTGTTCTGCAACCGTGGTTTCCCATTTGATGTTGCGACCATTGGGGCCGTAGTCATGGCACATGAACAGGCGGGTTTCATTGGGCAAGCTCAGAACACGCTTGATGGAACGAAAAAGTGTCCGTGCATCGCCGCCGGGAAAGTCAGCCCGGGCTGAACCGCCGTCCGGCATGAACAATGTGTCCCCAACAAAAGCAGCATCACCAATAACATGGGTCATGCAAGCTGGTGTATGCCCAGGTGTGTGAATGGTTTGCGCCCTCATTGAACCAATCTGATAAGTGTCGCCATCATCAAACAACTGATCAAACTGGCTGCCGTCACGCTGGAATTCGGTGCCTTCATTGAAAATCTTGCCGAAGGTTTCCTGCACGACTGTGATGTTGCGACCAATGCCAATCATGCCACCCAGCTTTTTTTGCAGGTAGGGCGCCGCCGATAAATGATCGGCATGCACATGGGTTTCAATGTGCCACTCAGCGGTGAGAGCGTTCTTGTTCACAAAGTCGATCACTTGATCCGCTGATCCATATGAAATGCGCCCGGCCGCGTAGTCGATGTCTAACACACTGTCGACGATGGCGCAGGAATTGGATTTTGGATCTTTCACCACATAGGTGACGGTGTTTGTAGGTTCGTCGAAGAACGCCGTCACTTCTGGTTTCAATGTACTATCGGGTTTGAAAGGAAGAGTTGTCATGGTCAAACTCCTTGGAACTCTGTCATGCCTTGGATGTGGGAGTTGATGCTGCAATTTGCCTGAGTGCAAAAAGTCGAGCAGCCACCATGCCCGCAAGCATGGCGACAACGAACAAGATCGCTTGGACAGAACCAGTCCCGAGGGCTGTGAATGCAGGACCAGGACAGAATCCGCCAAGACCCCAGCCAATGCCAAATATCGCAGGACCGACAACAATGGGAGCGTCGATGGCGGTTTTTTTCGGCAAATGGAATTGGCTGTCAAACATCGGCTGTTTCCGCTTCAAAACCAGTGCGTAGCCCAAATACGTCACAAGCGTTCCTGCCCCCATGACGAAGGCTAAACTTGGATCCCAGCCGCCGCTTGTTATCGCTGCGAGATCAAGGAAGTTCTGCACTTTGGCCGGATCAGACATGCCAGCAACAACGAGGCCTGAACCAAACAACAAACCGATGAAAAATTGAACGAGCAAACTCATGTTGTAACCTCAGATCATGTGACGGGTGATAAAAACAGTAATGATGGCAGTGGCCATGAAAGTGGCTACCGCAACCAATGAGCGGACGGACAAGCGTGAAAGCCCGCAGATGCCATGACCAGATGTGCAGCCATTGCCCCAGACTGAACCGAAACCAACAAGCAATCCCGCAGCAACGAGCAGACCCGAACTTGTTGCGATTGTCATTGGGGCCCAGGCCCCCGTCAGTGTTGCATAGAGCAATGGCGCCGCAATCAACCCCAGCATGAACACCAACCGCCCCGCAGCGTCTTTGTCGAGGTAGGGCGGGAACATGCGCACGGCAATGCCGCTGATGCCAGCGATACGACCATGCGTGGCCATCAGCAATACCGCTGATGCCCCAATCATGGCACCGCCGATAGATGAGGCAAGTGGTGTGAATTCTGTAGGCATGCGTGTTCCTTATTCGACTATTTTCGCTGGGGACTTGATTTCGATTGAAAATTAACATATTCGAATATTCTAATGTGTCAAGAGAAACTGTGTCATGCAACACGCACTCACCAATAGACCCATGACTATGGATAGCATGGCTGCAAAAGCTACAGAGGTTGCAAGTCTGCTTGGTACAATGGCAAACCCGGTTCGCCTGCTCATTCTGTGTTCATTGGTGGAGGGTGAAAAACCCGTGCATGAATTGGTTGCCAACAGCGGAATCACCCAAGGTGCCATTTCGCAACATTTGGCGAAAATGCGGAATTTGAAATTGGTGTCAACACGGCGTGATGGCCAAACAATCTACTATTCGTTAGCCAGCAAGGAAGTGCAGCAGCTGCTGACGTTGTTGCACGACATCTACTGCAAAGATACGAAAAGAAACAAATAATACCTACGACTACTTGAATTTAGTGGTGAGACGGTTGGAGGCGGCTGGTGAAAAGTGCTACCAATGGGCTGTCGTGTTTGGCGAGCGCGCGTTCGGCTGTAAGCGCTTGGGCGAGTTCCATATTGCCAGCGCGGATCGCGGCCTCAAGCATTGTGAGATCAATGACGTCGCGCTGCGCGTGGCTGCCACCAAAGCGCGCAGCGATACCACGCACCGGCCGCATCAGTTTCATCGCGTCCGCATATTTTCCGTTGTGGAAAGCGATGAACGCCTTGATCAACGGCAGGCCGACGTCGCCGGAAAACATGACGTTATCAGCTTCGACCTTCGCTTGCGCCTCAAGCGTTGCTTCGATCAGATCGGTGCGGCCCGCACCGAGGAACGCCATCACAGCATGCAGATCGTTGAAAGCATAATAACCGGGAACCCACAGGTTCTCATAGCGCTTCACCAGTTTCGTCCAACGGTCACCCACATCAATGCCGCGTAAATGAAGTCGCCACAGCAAGGCTGACGCATCAACAAGATCGATCATCTGGTCCTGTACGGTTGTTGTAATCGGCCCGTCAGCAAGTTTGAGAACTTCGTCGAACTGTCCGAGCTCAAGATGGTAAAGCGCCAAATGCCACCAATTGTGGACAGCAAAGAAACTGTCTTTCGTCCACCCCTCCACATCGTCCTGCATGAATGCAATGCCTTCATGCTGTCGGCCCTGCATTTCCAAAACGTGAGCCACAGCATGTTTCGCCCAGCCATCGCGCCGTTCATGGGATAACGCTTCACGACCCTTGGCTTCGGCGAGCGCATAGTTGCCCATCTCCTCAAGGCCAAAGGCATGCATGCCCAGCACAGAATGATATCCAGGCATGCTGGCGGACCAGTGCGGCATGGCGCGTGAGATGCGGTCACGCAACATGCGCGAATTGCCTGTGAAAAAGTCGAGTTGATGTCCCACGATCAGAGCCAGAAGATCGCGTGGATGCTCTACATTCATATCTTCAATGATGCGCGATGCAGCGAGGAATTCGCCATTGGCAAGTTTCTTGATGGCGGAGATGTGGCCTTTTTCACGGGTTGTCGTTTTGAGTCCATCGGTCCGGGCAATAATCGCGTTTGCTTCACGGGCTGCTTTCGCATCAGTGCCGAGCAGATAGAGCCAAGCCTTCAATGCATGGGCCATCACACATTGCGGTTCGTCAGCAATGATCTTTTCAGCGGCACCCAGCGGGTCACCTGCATAGATCGAGAGCTGCTGGACGGCATCCATGAAGGCGCTCGTCGTATCATTGCTTGCGTTTGAAAGTGAGTTACCGTGAACATCTTGAGTGAGCATTGTTGACTCCCCAAACATACAGTTAAGAGAAATACGTTACTGTGCTCCGGCAGCAATGGCAAGACAATGCCGCTTTCCAAAAGGATCAAAGGGCGGGCGCAATTTCAATTTGAGTTCAAGAGACTTCGCGCATCGGTTGTCGATCAGGCGCTTTCCCATGCTGAGCCTTGCGCTCTTGCCATGATTTCATTTTCGACATTGAGATGGAATTTCCCAAATCAGTTCTTAGTTCTGAAATCATTGTGGCAGGTATTGGGCGGCCAGTGTAGTATCCCTGAATTTCATCACAACCGGCAGTTTCCGCAAATGCCATTTGCTGTTCAGTTTCAACTCCTTCGACCAAGACAGGAACACGGAGTGCCCTGCCCAGTCCAATGACTGCGGTAAACAGGGCATCAGAACGCCCATCACTTCCTGTCATTTGAACAAATGAACCATCGACCTTAATGCGGTCAAAGGGAAATGAACTGAGTAGCGACAGGGATGAATAGCCCGTTCCAAAGTCGTCCAGCGCAAAAGAGATACCAAACGCCTTTAACTGCCGAAGATTATGAAGTGCCCGATTTAGATCGTGAATCAAAGCCGTTTCGGTTATTTCAAGCTCCAACCGACTTGGCGAAATTCCATTTGTAAGCAGAGCGGAACGAACTTGTTCAACGATGAATGGTTGGCAGATCGCACGGGCTGACAGGTTGACGGCCAGACGTTGCAGCCAGTCATGTTCTGCCAACAACTGACAGGCCTTGGTTAGTACCCACTTGTCAATTTCGATAATGAGTCCGGTTTCTTCAGCAATCGGAATGAATTGGGCTGGCGACACGCGCCCCCGTTTTGGACAATACCAACGCAAAAGCGCCTCAAAACCCAGGAGTTTTCCGGTTACCGCAGCGAACTGCGGCTGCAGATCCAGACTAAGCTCATTGCCCTCAATGGCATGGCGCAAATCATGTACTATGCCACGGCGTTCACGAACGAATTTGTCCATGCTCGCATCAAATATGCACACCGAGCGATCAAGCGCCGACTTGCCCCGGTACATCGCAAGATCAGCATTGGCCAAAAGTTCCTGGCGATCCTCGCCATGGTCAGGAAACAGTGCAACCCCCAAGGTAACGCTGGACTCTATGGTTTTATCGTCCCACTTCAATGAAACTGACAAGCTTTCAACAATCCGCGACGAAAGCTCAAGCGCCTTCTCACGATTGCTGTTGCATTGAATGAGAACGAACTCGTCTCCACCGAGGCGTGAGCAAAATTCGTCGCCCTTCAGAATGGATTGCACCACCGCTGCGGCGTTTCGCAAAATATGATCGCCTGCAGCATGCCCAAACAGATCATTGACCTCCTTGAACCTGTTGAAGTCAAACAAGAGCACCGCAACTTTTGAATTATCCGTGTTGGCCTGCAACAAGCAATCGTCGAGATATTCATTGAAAGCAAGACGGTTTGGAATTCCGGTAAGGCCATCTTGCATGGCTATGGCACGGATACGCTCCTCCGCCTGTTCCCGAGCGCGCAAGGCGTTTACGCGGTCCGTCACATCATGAAGTGCCAGAATTGAACTGTTGTCTGGTAGTTTCGTGATGTGGGGTTCCAAAACAATTGATCCAACCACAATGTCTTTTTCAGTCGAGGCATATGCCAATTGGATCAACTGTTGCTTCGCATTTGGCACTTCGCCAAACGCCAAGTGAGCGAAGTTGGTCATTTGTGCGTTCGAGAGTGAAACTTGGCCATCCGCATCAATAACCGTGATCGCAGACTTTGTATTCTTCAGAATACTTTGCAGCAAACGTTGTCGATCAGCATGCGCCAATGCGTAGCGAACAGACCGGTCCAAAACATTTGCAGTGATTGCTGTTTTTGGAATGAAATCAGATGAACCCGCTTTCAGCGCAGCATTGTCGACAAGATGATCGGATACGCCAGTCAACAAAATAATTGGCGTATCAATGCCAGCCGCGCGGACACCATTGATAAAGTCGATACCTGTCAACGCACCAAGACGAAAATCGCTGAAAATGACATCAAAACTCTCCTTGGACAACGCCACCATGGCCAGCAGAATTGAAGATGCTGTGGTGACAGCATAGCGCGTACGCTCTACTTCCCCCAACGCGTCGTTGATGAGGTACAAGTCGTCCTCATCATCGTCCACAATCAACACTTTTACTGTTTTGTCTGGCAACACAATACTAACCGCCGTTTTGAAAGAGTTTGATACTGAACCTCTTGATCAAGCAATCTTTCGCTCTTCATCTTGCTCATTGAGACGTACATTTTTAGTTAACAAAAGTTGTCGGATGTCGCTAAGTTTCCGCAAACCCGAAATCTCGGGCATTGTGAAGCGGACGTGAAAAGCGTTTTCCATCGCGAACACAACTTCGATGTGACGAAGTGAATCCCATTTTGGGGTGTTTTGAGCGTTTGAATCTTCATTCAATTCTGCCGGGTTAACACCCAATACTTTTCCGATGAGTTGATAGAGTTGCATGTTCTTGCTTCCTTGTTTTTAGTTGTTGTTGTTATTGTTGTTATTTGAAAATGTTGTTTCGAACGGCTTCAGGCCAGCGCATTTCGTCAAAGCCGTGCTGCGTAAAGGCGGCAAGAACCCAACGTTCAATGCCAAGTCCCACGCAACCTGTTTGCGCAGGTTCGCCATTTTCACAGGTAAAGCCAAAGCGCTTGCCGAAGAAATTCCCGTGCAAATTGATCGACCCGCAAGCCAACATTTTTTGGCTGCCGTCATTTCCAAGCGCAGGAATTTTTATTTCGTTTTTAACTTCTTGTGCCGCCTGCCAGAATTTCTTTGCGGCGGAAACAGTTGCAAAAAACGGATCGGTTGCAGTCTGGACCTGGCAATCAATGTCGATGAATGAAGCCAACTCTTCCACGATGGGCAAAGCCTTGGCGCGGCAACTGCGCACGTATTCTTCACTGCCGACAAACACGAGTTCACGAACGTTGAACTCATACAAGCGGTCAAGACCATTGATGTTGCGCGATTCATAGCGGAATACACGGCCAAGCCACGTGTAACATTGGCCCTCCTTGAAGTCCTGGCCGGTAAGCGTTGGATAGCACGGGAAACATGCTGCCGGGTTCAAACACATTCCATCGATGTGGATGTGTTCCTGCTTTGGCAACAGGGCGCCTTCAGAACAAGAATTGGCACGACGAAATTCCTCAATCGCATCAAAATCCTCAACGACGTTGCCAACGAAGGTTACTGCATTGGGATGCGAGTCAAAATATCCGCACTTGTGCAAAGTGTCGGCGTCAATCATCGCGGGGAAATGCGAGTCCTTCGCATTAAAGGCCGCTTTGTAGAGTTCGCCCGACTTGTCGTTGATCAGCTTCGCCAGTTTCAAAACTGGGCCGCTGTAGGCCACTTGACCCTTGCCATAGTCATGCATCCAGCCACGCTTTACCAGTTCATCGTTCACGCCGGTGAAATATGGGCCGGTGTCTTTGCGTTTGGTGTCAATGAACACCTTGATTTCAAAACCAGAAACCTGCTTCACCATCACTTCAAGAAAGCGGGCGGCTTTTTCCTTGATTTCTACAAGGTCTGCACCAGGCCGGGTCACGACGCGCGCTGTAAGCCCGTCGGCATTTACAAAAATACGATCGATGTAGGGCGAAACAAACACTGACTCTTTTTCAATGTCGCCCGCAACTTCATGATCGACTGCACGTGGCAGTTCCAAAACAATCTCGTTGAATTGATGGTTGTGCGTATTCATTGGTATTTTCCCGTCCGTTAAAATTTGTAGTAGAGGAATCCAGAACTGGATCCGATTGAGGTAATTGCAATTGTAAAAATGCAGGCGCTGACAAAGGCTGTTCCGAAGCTTGGTCGCCACGCAACCAAACCAGCTGCGGTCGCGGTTTCTGCTGGCATCGTGTCAACCACTGGCCATTCGTGATGCAGGATTTGCTGCGTATTCGGCAACAGAAGCGTAATGGCACCCATGATGACAATCATCGAAGCGGCTTTGGCACTGTCGATTGAAAGAAGTTGACCGACGCCCGATCCACCGGACAAGCCAAACATGTGGCCGAGCATGGACAATGCCGTTGTAACATCAGGGGCGCGGAACACCACCAAACCACATACCACGGTCACCATGGTCAGAAGCCAGGCAACGGGAGTTGGCAAAGTTACACGGGAGAACTCGCGCCAACCCAGGAATGCAGCAACAGCGAGACCATGCATCACACCGTAAATCACGAAGGTCCAGCCCGAGCCGTGCCAAACGCCCGCAACAATAAATGTAAGGAGCGAGGGCAAGGCGGCGACCAGCAAAAAGCGACCAACACGACCAAGACGCAATCCGCCGCTTTTGCGCATGCCATACATCGCCATGCCTGAATAAAGGTAGGCTGTGAAAAAGCGGGTCATTGTCATGTGCCAACGACGCCAAAAATCCGAGATGTTGGTCGACTTGAATGGTGAGTCGAAATTCAACGGCAATTTGATCGCGAATATTGTCGCCAAACCAATTGCCATGTCCGAATATCCAGAGAAGTCAAAATAGAGCTGCAGGGTGTAGCACAAGGCTCCAATCCATGCGGTCGTGCCATCAAACAAGAAACCACTTTGAGCGCCGTCAAATACGCTATTGGCAAAGGGCGCAATTGAGTCAGCAAGCACAACTTTTTTGAACAGGCCCATGGCGAACATGGTCAGTCCAATCGTCACACGGCGCACATCAAAGGCAGGTGACTTTGAGTCCAGAAGTTGACCCATCATCTCACGCTGCATGACCAATGGCCCTGCTGTTACGCATGGGAAAAACGCAGTGAAAACGATGTAACGCGCGAAATCGTGTTTCAGTAGTTGCCCGTTGTAGGAGTCAATAAGATATCCGATCTGCACGAATGTGAAGAAAGATACACCCAGTGGCACTGCAATATCGTAATGCGCGTAGCCCGTTCCAGCAATCTGGTTTGCAACATCAATGAAGAAGTTGGTGTACTTCAGATATCCGAGAAGGCCCAAATTCGCCGCCACAGCACCCAACAGCAGGTTTTTAGCCACTTTTGGGTGTTCCGTCAGACACGCAATGACGTTGCCAACTGTAAAATTGAAAATCATTGACACCAGCAGAACAAGAAGAAGCTGCGAGCCAAACATCGCGTAGAATACAAGTGAGACGACGGCCAAGACATTGATGGCCATTTGCGCGCCACTCAAACGATGGGCCAAAACAAAACCAAGGTAGGCCAGCGGCAGAAATACGAATATGAACTGGAGTGATGTGAAAGACATTACAGATCACCATTCGCTGAGTCTATGGCAACGAATTGATCGAAGATCTTCTGCAAGCATTTTTCGTTGGAATGCTCAGCGTCGATGTACATGGCAGTTGTGCAACCCAGTTCGTGCGGATTGAAACTTCCAAAGACCGGCAATTTGTGGTCAGCAGCAATTCCATTGATCAAGGCATCAACTTTTGCGAGACCTTCGGCATAAGGCGTGCCTTGAAGCTGATCGTAATAAGTCGGATTGAAGGGTGGCTTCACCAAGTAAACACTCACACCCTCTTTCTTCAGGTAGTTCAAAAGAGTGTTGAAGGCATCAACACCTTTCTGTTCATAGACAGGCGGGTCATTGCGACGTTTTTTGGCAAATGCATCTGACTCAATTTTTGTACGCTCAGCTGTAAAAAGATGCATGCGTTGATTGGACCAGACAATTGAACCGTCCGGCAGCAGTGCATCCAATGTCTCAAAATGAGTATTCTCAGATGGGCCTGGGCGCTCAGAGGCATTGTACCAGCGCGTAAAATTCTCAAACAGCATGGGCAAAGAAATAAGTGCGCGTCCGCGGTCATAAGGCAGCGTTTTCACGATGCTTTGGGTTTCAAGACCCAATTGCGCAGACATCCTGCGATAGGCAGGAATACCTGGCTCCCAGAGAAAGTCTTTACGCAATTCAACTGGTTTGAACTGATTGTCCCGGATGCTGATGATCAGTTTCTTAGGCAGACGATTACTCCGCACCAGAAGTTCCACCATGCCCAGTGGATCTTCCCAGTAGTCACGGTGAATGTGGGCATTGAAAAAATCGTAGTCCTTAAGCAGCCCCTTGTGGCCTTCCTGCCAATGACTGGCACCCAGCAGAATAACATCTGGCGTTTTGGTCATCCGCTTCAATTGCTCTTCGCGAAGTGCGCGAATGTTCAAATTGAGATCGAAGACTGCGTAATTTTGATTTTTTGCATGGGCTTCAGCGGCTGCCACCATTCCACCATCAGCGTACATTTCAGGTGCGTAGGCCTGATTTGCAAACCAAATAGAAGCCATGCCTGCCAAGGTGGCTGCAAAGAATGCCAGCATATAGCGTTTCGAACCGGAAGGCTTTGCTGCTTTAGCAACTGCTGGAGTTTTAGTTATTGAAATTGGTGTTTGAACTGAACGAGCAACTGGCGATGAAGCCTGGGCCTTGTCAGTCAAAGCGGAACGCAACGACCGGATTACATCATCCGTGTTTACACCGCTGGAAAATTCACTCTCACTCACGCCGCTCAATTTAGTCGCCCCACATAAACTATGGAAACAGACTAACATGGTCGCAACTAAACAACCGTAAATCGCAGGGGCAGCAATGCCATATTCAATGACAAATGGAAATTAGAGTTAACCCATCTCTAACTTTTGAAACTACGGTTTCACGATCGACTGCAGAGTGGCTGGCATTTCGGGCATTCAGTCGGGATTACACGCAGCAAAAACGTCATTCCCACTTTCGCAGCAATGACGGTAGTGCGTATGCAACTAAATTCCCGACGCTCCAAGCAGCATACCGGCCTCAATTTGCCATTTGCAGACTGGTTGTCGGTTGTTTGGTTCGAACAAAAAAGCTCAGGACCAACGGCGCAAGAAAAATTGGAATTTGGGAAACACCAACATATTCAGCCATGGTTTGGCCTGCGATACCTGAAAGCAGAATAAAGCCCAATCCAACATTGCGGAAACCGCTGACAATGCTGGCGGTCAAGGAGTCACTGATGCCTTGCCGAAACATCACAATGGCTGTGAGATAGGCCATGCCTGCACCCAACAATGTAACGATTGCGAGATAAAGCAAAAAACGGCTGGGTTCGCTCCACAACAGGTCACGGGCCGGACCAATGATGCCAATCCCAAAAATCATGAGTGCAAGAATGGTCGAACGCCGGGAAACCCCTTCAATGGATTCTGCAACATGTTTTGGAATACTGCCAGCAATGCCCATATAAACCAGAAACAGACCTAATGGCAGAACCAAAAAGATCATGCATTGTTGTATGAATGGCAAAATATCAATATCGACTTTTGCGTGCAAAACGACAGTAAAGAAAAGAAAATATGACAGCGGCATCAGGAAAGTGGACAGCACCATGCACTGCAAGGCTTTTTGTTTGTTGACCTGAAGCAGTTCAGCAAAGGTCGGAGATGCAAACAGTGAACCAGCGGAGGCCGTTGTCACCAACAACAGTGTTATTGCGGCATCCACACGCAATAGATGGGCCGCAGAAACAATAATCGCGGGCAAGGCCAGGAGCTGCCACATGACAATCTGCCAAACCTTCGAGTCCAGGCTGAAAACTTCTTCGCTTTCCATTCGGCCCATGGGAAGCAGTGACATGATGATCAGCAGAAGCAGACTAATCGTCGTGAAGGGCTGCATCAATTCAGACAAGCCTGGTATGGCGAAGCCTGCGAGCAGGGTTCCAGCCAGCAGCCAGCAAGCAATTGTTCTTTCTACATTTGACAACATATTTCGCCCCAAGCAGAGCGATTATTTTACCCTGCATAATTTACACAACCCCACTCTTGGCAGAAATTCGTTAAATTTGGAGAAACACAAAGCAGCGTGAATTCTTATCCATTTTCATCGTTCGTTCATAGCTTTAGGCGTATAAGCAAAGGTCGAAGACTGGGGACAATTGTGCACAACGAAAACCGAATAACGTCAATACAGCGGCCTAACCAACTTGGTCATCCGGAAATGATACCTGAAAACTACAATGCAGGCATCGCAGATTTGTTTGCTGGCGCGGATGTTGGGTTGGCATTGTTTGACTCCCAACTCTGCCTTCTTGCCTGCAATGATTTGTATCGAACCCTGTGTGGTTATTTGAGTTCAGATTTGTCCGCAGGCGTTCACTTGCAAAAATTGATGCGCGTCACATTTAGCCGGCTGAATGTTCCGGCAGATGAAATTGACGATAAAGTTTCAAAAATTTTGGAACGTTTGGATCCCGGAACAGCTTACAGTTTCCGATACACGGCCCCAAGCGGAAGTATCGTCGAAATTCGGCGGCGGCGTCTGCCAAACGGTACGGTCGTGGAAACAGCCCGGGAAATTACCGCTCCAGCATCCGGGCTTGATCTCAATTCGCAATATGAAATGATTGCTGAACAGTCACGATCCCGGCTTATGCATGCACTTGATGTGATGGCAGATGGCTTTGCGCTGTATGACGCCAACGATCGCATCGTGCTCTATAATCGCAAATACGTGGATTACAGCCCTCTCGTTGCCGATGTTGTCATGCCAGGCGCAGCGAAGGAAGAAATTCTCCGGAAATCGACCAGCCGCGGGGCATTCGTCCTCAATGGCATGTCGGAAGAGGACTACATTCAGTGGCGGCTCGAGCGCCATCGCAATCCGAAAGAGCCTATTGAAGTTCAACTCACAGATGGACGATGGCTGCTTATCACGGAGAAGCGAACCAACGACGGTGGCATTGTTGGTACGCGTTCAGACATTACAGAATTGAAGTTGCGCGAAATCGAGATGTTGCGGATATCCCAGCAGCTTCATGCACGCAATTTGCAATTTGATACTGCTCTGACCAACATGGTTCAGGGTCTTTGCATGTTCGACAAAGATCAGAAGCTGATTGTTGTCAATAAGCGGTACCTTGATATTTATGGCTTTTCTGCTGATGTCGTCAAACCCGGCATTACATTGCGCGGGTTGATGCAATACAGCGTGAGCCTGGGAAACTATACGGCTGAAGAGGCTGAGCGTGCGCTTGCTGAACGCAACGATCCGAGCCAGCTGAGCAAACGCAGCATCATCAAACAGCGCTTGAAAGACGGCCGGGTTATCGCAGTGATGAACGAGCCGATGTCAGATGGTGGAACGATTGCGACCTACCAGGACATCACAGAAACGGAACAAAACGCAACGACAATGTTGCAATATACGCAGAAGCTTGAACACTCCAACCGTGAGCTTGCAGACTTCGCGTATGTTGCTTCACACGATTTGCAAGAGCCACTCCGTAAAATCGAGGCATTTGGCGAGCGCCTGGCAAACAAGTATGCCCTGACCCTGCCTGATGATGGCAAGATGTTTATTGATCGCATGCAGAATGCGGCAGGCCGGATGCGCAAACTGATCAATGACCTCCTGTCATATTCACGCGTCACGACAGATGCAAAAGCCTTCCAGAAAGTCTCGTTGACCAAAGTGTTGACAGAAGTAATGTCTGATCTCCAGATCAGAATTGAGGAAACGGGCGCGGAAATCGTGTTCGACGAATTGCCAACCATCGAATGCGAACCCATGCAGATGCGGCAATTGTTGCAGAATCTTCTGGGCAATGCGCTGAAATTCAGAAAGCCTGGTGTTGCACCGATCATCCATGTTGTTGCTGATATTGTCAGCAACAATGAAGACAAGTCGGACACTCCACATGTTGTGTTGAAAATCAAAGATAATGGAATTGGCTTTGACAACCAATTCAAAGATCAGATCTTCACAATCTTCCAACGTTTGCACAGTCGCAACGACTATGAAGGCACAGGGATTGGCCTTGCCACAGTTCGGAAAATTGTCGAGCGCCACGGCGGAACCATCAATGCTGATGGTCAGTTGAACATTGGTGCCACATTCCATGTCACACTCCCATTCGACCAGACCATCAAGGACCAAACGGTATGATACACAAACGTTTTCCGGTAAGAATAGTCGTAGCTGACGACGACGCCGATGACCGCATGATGATTAAGGACGCTTTTGAAGAGTCGAAGTTATCCAACCCGGTAGACTTTGTCGAAGATGGCGTACAGTTGTTGGAGTACCTGCGTCGTGAAGGTCCGTATACGGAGTTTGCAGGGCAGCCATACCCCGGCTTTGTCTTGCTTGACCTCAATATGCCGCGCAAAGACGGTCGCACGGTATTGAAGGAAATCAAGGGTGACCCTGTTCTGCATCGGATACCCATCATCATCCTTACGACGTCAAAAGCAGAAGAAGACATCATCAAGACCTACAATCTTGGTGTGAACTCATTCATTTGCAAGCCGGTTTCTTTTGACAAGCTTGTCGATATCGTTCGGACTGTTGGGCACTACTGGATTGAAATTGTCGCCTTGCCGCCCGAGTGCCAACGCGCAGTCGCCTGACAGGGTGAAGCAGCACAAACTGCACATCTGGAATTCAAAGACCTCGGCCAACGCCGAGGTTTTTTTTGTGTTCAACGATATCTTCGAGCTGCGTGTAGCTGCCTACTGCACTGTTGTGGGCAACATTTGCGCTGGCAGCCATGTCGCCAATTCGGGCACCGCGATCATCATGAAGACCATGGCGAGCATGATCAAGAACATTGGCAGAGACCAACGGGCAATTTTGAAAATGTTGTGCCCGGTCATGGATTGCAGCACGAACAAGTTGAAGCCCACAGGTGGCGTTATCTGGGCCAGTTCGACAACCAGAACGATGAATATTCCAAACCAAACCATGTCGATGCCGGCTTGCCGCACCATTGGTTCAACGATGCCGATCGTCAACACAACACAGGAAATGCCGTCCAGAAAACATCCGAGAATGATGTAGAGAACCAGCAAAGCCATCAACAGACCAAAGGCGGAAAGTTCCAGGGTTTTCACCCAGTTTGCCAGATCGTTCGGCAAACCTGTATAGCCCATGGCCAGGGAAAGTGCGGCAGAACCGGCAAGTATCAAGGCGATCAAGGCAGATGTGCTGGTTGCCCCCATGAGGCTTTCCATGAAATTCTGCCAATTCAGGGTTCTTTGCCACCAAGCAAGTCCAAGGGCACCGGCAACGCCCATTGCAGCTGATTCAGTTGCAGTGGCATAGCCTGCAAACATTGATCCCAGCACAATGAACAAGAGGATGTGGACTGGTGCCAGCAACCACGCTGCATTCAGTTTCTCGCGCCAGGTTGTTGCAGGTTCCGGGGTTGGCTGATAGCGCTTGTCGGTTTTCGATACTATTACAACGTAAACTGTAAACATTGCCGCCAGGACGAAACCGGGCAAAATGCCTGCAATGTTGATTGCCGCAATCGACTCGCTGGTCATGACGCCATAAACAACCATGATGATGGATGGCGGAATCATCAGGCCCAGCGTGGCTGGCCCTGCCAGCGTTCCAACAATCAAGTGTTCGGGATAGTTGCGCTTTTTCAATTCCGGCACTGTCATTTTTGCGACAGTAGAGAGCGTGGCAGCCGATGAACCTGATACCGATCCAAAAATCGTGCATCCCATCACGTTGGTATGCAACAACCCTCCGGGCAATCGACCCATTATGGGTGCGAGACCACGAAACAGATCTTCAGAAAGTCGTGTTCGAAACAGAATGTCGCCCATCCAGATGAACATGGGAAGTGACGACAGCATCCAGGACGAAGAGGCAGACCAAATCGTGGTTGCTACAGGTGCCCCGGCAGATCGATTTGCAAAAATCTCGATTGCCACAATAGCAACTGCCACAAGCGTGAAACCAACCCAAGTGCCCGAGGCAAGCAATACCGCCAGAACCGCGAGAAGTGTAAGGAGTAGTTCAAAGTTCTCCATGCCTCAAAACTACCCTTACAAAGCGTCTGGCGAAGCAGGAATTTGGTGGTTCCCCGTCAGCAACAGTCTTGAACTGTGATCAAGCACACTGATCGACAACACGGTCATGCCGATTGCCATGGAGAGTTGCGGAATCCACATGGGTGTCGCGTCAAGACCTTGGCTGATATCGTTTAACACCCACGACCAATAGATCATTGCCCAGGCAAAATAGGCCAACCAAAACGTTATTACGCAAGATGCCAGAAACGAAAACCATTCGGCATAGATCCGGAAACGCCCCATCATTGACAGAAAAAGTTCAATTCGAATATGTGCGCCGCGATTGAAAGCATGGGCGAAAGCGAAAAATGCAGACGATGCCATGAAGTAACCCGCGTAATCAGTCAGGCCACTGATATTGATACCCACTAATCGACTGACGACTTGCAGCATTGTCGCAAGAAATATGCAGAGCAAAAAGAAAGCCGCAAGATAGCCGCAAGCCAAGTACAAGCGGTCCAAGTTTTTCCAAACACCATCCAGTGGATGGCGCTTTAAAATCGCTTCAGCTTTTGCAAGTGTCATATACAATCTCAACCACAGTTGAGCGAAAGTCTTAGTTTCACTTGGTAAAGGTTGTCATAATGTTTTTGCCAACCGACCCGGCTTTGGTTGCCCATTCTGACGACATTGTTTTGCCAATCTTGTCCAGTTCGGTGGCGAATGTCGCTGAAGGTGGCAACACTTTCATGCCATTGCCCTTGAGAGTCGCCAAGGCTTTGTCATTGGCGAGTTTGGACTTTTCCAAACCTGCAGCTTCTGCTTTTAAAGCACAGTCCGAAACCACTGCTTGCTTGGCTTTACTCAAGGCATCCCAGACGCCTTTGTTGAGGATAATGGTGTTGCGTGGCATCCAGGCTTTCACTTCGTAGAAGTGGTCCAGTTGTTCCCAGACCTTGCTGTCCTGGCCAGTCACGGCTGATGTTATGAGCGATGCAATCACCCCTGCTGCCATGGCTTGGCTGATTTCCGCAGCTTCAATGGAAATTGGCGCCATGCCGGTCAGTTCTGCAAGTCGTGCGGTGGCCTTGTTGTAGGACCGTACTTTTACGCCGGCCATATCGGCAACAGAGTTGATGTCTTTCTTGAAATACAGCCCCTGCGGAGGCCAAGGAACGGAATACACCAGCTTCAGGCCCTGCGCTTCCAGAACTTTCTCAAGCTCAGGTTTGGCTGCACCGAAGAGCTTGACAGAGTCATCATAGGACGTGGCGATGAATGGAATTGAGTCTGTTCCAAAAACCGGGTTCTCATTTTCGTGAGATGACAGAAGCCGTTCACCGATTTGTGTTTGCCCGGTCTGAACCGCACGCTTGATGTCGTTGCCTTTGAACAGGGAGCCGTTGGGATGAATCACAATATTGATGTCGCCCTGGGTTCCTGTTGAAACACATTTGCTGAATTCCTGGGCGTTGACCGTCTGGAAATTCAGCGCTGGATAGGCTGTTGGCATATCCCATGTCTCTGCTACTGCTGCAGCAGGGAGGACTGTCGTTGACAGCAACATAGTTGCCGGGATTAGTTTAAGTATGAGTTTCATCTGTCCCACCTTAGTTCATAGATTAAATCGAACGTCGGGTTGCTGGGCCTTCCAGCAATCCAAACCGCATTACATTTCACTGGAAACCTAGGCATGCACCTCTTAAAATCAGGTAGAAATTTTGAGTTCGACTGACTTTTTATGGTCAGTGGATTCAGGTTTTGGTGTTGTTGGTTTATGGGATGTAAATTGAATTGAATCTGAGGAGCCCGTCGAATTCGTTTTCTGAGGCCCTGTTTTGGGCAAAGCCGGGGCACGGCAACATTTCTTTGGCCGTTGCAGTCGACGGTGGAGCCATGAGCAACGCCAGTTTGTCAGCCAATCTTTCTGATGAAGAACTGAATAAGGCAGACTTGCTCACTGATCCAATTGAAAGTCGGCACTTTGTTTTCCGAAGGTGCTTTCAAAGAGTTTTTCTTCAGGCACTTCTGGATTTTGCCGGACATCCGAAACAGATTGCATTGGCTCATCAACAAGATCATCGACCGGTTTGCCTGAATGCGCCTCATTATCAGCTGTCTTTTTCCTCAAGTGCCGGGGCAACTTTGGTTGCCGCGTCAAGCGAATGCGATGTAGGCGTTGACATCGAACGCATACGCCCGATTGAGAATGCGGCCGCACTCGCTCGCCGATTTTTTACGAATCAGGAAGCTGAGATCATCAGCGATTTGCCCCTGCCCCAACAAAGCTTGGCGTTTTTAAAAAGTTGGACAGCCAAGGAGGCAGGTCTGAAAGCTATCGGAAAAGGCATCGTGTTCGGACTGAACACCTTTGTTCGAACCGCAGATGATCGAATTTATGCAGTAGTGCCGGAGCGGCAAAGTGATATTCCAACACCTTGGGCTTTGGAGTATATTGATATTCTGCCGGACCACATGGTCGCAGTTGTCCACAGGCCTCGAAAAAAGACGTGATAAACGATTGCTGGTGATTTACTAATCCTTAATAAACTGGGGTTTGTGAATGATCCGGCGTAGGAGTCTGTCAATTGCGGTGGGTTTGATGTGTATTGGCTGGGCGGCCAGTGCAGCTGATCTGCCGTCTATGCCGCGTCCTAAAAAAGCCCAAGCGCAAATCCTGCAGCAGAAACCCAAAATCAAGCTGCAAAAAGCAGCCACCAAAAGAACGATTACAAAACCTGTAAAGACCTCTAAAATCAACGATTTAGCAGTGATTCCTGATGAATTTACTGTTCCCGATCAAAAAGAAGTTGATTTGTCTTGGGTACTTGACCCGTTGGTCGCAACTGCTGATGGCCCCAGAAAAGAGGGTTCCGCAAGTGTCGAAGGAAGCCTGATCATTCATGAGCCAGGCTATGTCACTTCGCCTTATATGATCATTGAACTGAGCGGACACGTGGTCAAAACTGCCGGTTCCACTGCCCGCATTGACATAAAGATTGCAGGTAAAAGCCGCAAAGTGGTTTGGGACGTTGACCAGATTGAGTCCGGGGCTTTTACCATCAAATTGAACGAAACGCTCGACGAAGGCAGTCTTCCTGCCTATTTTCATGTTTCGGCTCTGGCTTTTGCAACTAAAACCAAGCGTGGAGCTGTGGCGATGGTGTCGCTGGAAAAAGTCAGAATTCGTGTTGGCAAAGTCCAGCTGTCGGGCAAACAATAACGCGGCAGTTCCACCAAGGGAAACTGCCGCGTTTGAATTGCGAGCGTAAAGTGCTGCTAAATCAGGTCAATGGCTTGAAAGACTGACGCACAAACAAGCGCCAACGACCATCTTCTTTTCTCCACGTCTGAATAACACTCAGCAGGAAATTCTGGTCTTTGCCTTGAAAGAACACATCAGCATCAAATGTGTGTCGCGCAATGGCCAAGTCGCCTGACACGCGAATGCTGTGGTCATACAGCTTGATCCCGTGGAAAACTTCGACTTTATCGACGACAGTTTTGACAAATTCGACTTTGGTCTGGACTACGCCATTGGCATGTCCGAATGACATGTCATCGGCGGACATTTCCAACAGTCGCGCACCATTTCCATCAACCATTGCTTTGCGGTATTCTTCAATCGCCGACAAAACATCGCCAGTGCTATCTGCCGAAGCAACAGAACTGCCAACTGTCCCGGCAACAACTGCCAGTGCTGCCAATGTACTACCCCAAGCTACGTCACGTCTATTCATCAGTTTCCATCCTTCCACGGTTCGGCTTCTTAGAATAGGCGCTACCCATTAAAAGGAAGTAAATTTCAATGACTTGAAGTGCAAACTCGATTGCACAACCTTGAGATGTTTGTTGATGATGCCAGCCGTTGCATGCGTTCACTCTCTCTTCACCCTCCCTACAAGGGGGGACAATTGAGCAAAACTGGTCAGATACAAAAAGTCATTTCAAATGACCTTTTGAAAATAACTGATTACTTTTCCGCTTTAAGCTTCTCAAAAATCTTGCCATTCAGCAGTAGCGCAACCTCTGAAGCCGGCATTGGTTTTTGGCATTCTGACAAGGGATTGAACCAAAAATTGGACTCGGGCAGCATTTCAAAAATCTTGCGCGAAACGGCACCCAAACAGACTTCTTGCTCCTTCACGTAATCGGAAATGCGCTTCTTCGATGTGAAAGCGGGGTGCCATTTCAGGCCCTGATACTCGACGGTGGCGACATTGATTTTTTCTTCATATTTCATCGACCGGCGTTTGCCCGGAGTCATCGGCGTTTCAGGGGTCAAGATATAGATCTCGGTTTCGAGCAGAGTCTTATAGAATTCTGGAGCCACGCTCGGGTCTTTGACAGCGGCTTGCATGAGAGTTTCTAGGTTGTTTTCCGGTTCGAACACGGCCTACTCCTGTTAAACAAGTTCAATTCTAATGGTTGCGCAAAGTTCGATAAATCGTGTTGCGGGAAACACCAAGTTTGCGTGCGGTCTTGCTGATATTATGTCCGGTTTCTGCATAAACGGCCAAAACCTGGGCCAACTGCACGTCATGCAAATTGTCTTTGAGATGATCGCCGCTGGATTTGTCGGGTGATGACTTGTTGTGTTTTGGTCTTTCACCCAGCGACTGGCCAAGCATAAGGTTCACTGTTTCCTCATCAATCAGGCCAGCATTTTCATTCAGCGACAACCGCGAGATCACATTGCGCAGTTCCCGGATATTGCCCGGCCATTCCAGTTGCGAAAGCCGATCGATGGCACCCTGGGTCAGGCTCATGCCTGAATCGATCAGTGCAACGAGATGGCGCGCAATTTCGCCAAAATCCTTGCGTTCCCGCAGGGGTGACAATGTGACTTCCAATATATTGAGTCTGAAAAGCAGATCTGAGCGGAAACGGCCCTTGGCAATAGCCACATCAAGATTGGAATTGGTTGCCGAAACCAGGAAAACGTCCACCACCCGTGCACTTCCACCCACGGGGCGAACTGTCCAATCATCAAGAAAACGCAAGAGCACAGCTTGCAAGGCGATTGGCATGTCGCCAATTTCGTCAAGGAACAAGGTGCCGCCATCAGCCTCTCTGAACAAACCGTTGGAACCGCCTTTGCGCGCTCCAGTGAATGAGCCTTCAACGTAGCCAAACAATTCGGCTTCGATCAGGCTTTCGGGCAAGGCGGCACAATTAACAGCGATGAAGGCACCTTTACGACCGCTTGCGACATGGGCATGGCGCGCCAACTGCTCTTTGCCGGTTCCGGTTTCGCCGCGGATAAGCACGGGCATTTTGCGAATGGCCGCCATTTGAACCTGCCGGACAACTTTCGCGACATCAGGATCAGACGACACAAATTGTGTGGCAATGGCAGGCGGCTGGGCCATCCGGGGTTTGGAAACCGGCTGAACCATCGGAAATTCGCGGGCGTTTTCAATTGTTGCAACGAATTGACTGCCTACATCGTCGTGTAATTTTTGCCGCTCGTGACGGCGTCCCTCATCAACAAATGTGCTGAACTTCGTGCGGAAAATATCTGAGAACCGGCAACCGGGTGCCGTCGGCAGTCCATGCAGCAACAAACGGGCAGCACGATTTGCAGCCAAAATGCCGCCATCCTTGTCAACAGCAAGCAGTCCGGCACTGATTGTGTACAAGTATTCGCCACGATTATGAAATGCAATCAGCATGTTGCCGCGATTTGTTTCGCGAAACAGTCCATTTTCAATTTGCGTTGCCGCCATGCCGACCAGCGCCTGGGTGTGGGTTTGGCGCGAAAGACAATCTGACGATGCATCAAGGATGCCGGCCAAGGAACCGTCAGGCGCAAAAATCGGTGACGCCGTGCAGGTCAGATTGTTGTAACGCGGAAAAAAATGTTCGCCGCCGTGGACAACGATTTGGCGCTTCAAATGGGCAGCGGTGCCAAGGCCGTTGGTGCCGCAGAATTCCTCTGACCAAACCGAGCCGGGGCGGATGGAAGCGGCGCCCGATGCATCCTCAAAGCTGCGGTCAGATACAAAGTCGAGTAGAATTCCTTCAGGTGTTGCAAAGGCGATCATGAAATTTGATCCGGCAATTTGCTGATGCAAGGAATGCATCTCGGCCAAAGCCAAGCCACGCGTCAATGAATAGCGCTCTTGCTCCCGGCGCAAAACTGCCATGCTGACAATTTCAGGCGGAGGCGGATGACGTGTATCTAACCCAAATGAGATACAGCGCATCCAACTGTCATAGATATCTGGTGTCAACACGTCACACGACAACGAACCATGGTTGCCCAAAACCATATTGGCACGATCATTACTCTTACTGGCAGATAGCATTATCTGTCCTTCAAAATATCAAAACGAATTCATGATTCTTCGATCATCGCAGTTCGTTTCGTCGGCGTTCATTCCCGTCCCGAACATACACAAAAAAATTTGAAACACAAACCGGAATGGCACTCATTGCATTTCAGTAAAACATGTTCAGCGACGGAACACATATGGAAACAAACTTGTTGCCTGTCGCAGCGAAAGAACTTCCATGCCGATAAATAATCGAGTTTAATCAAGCATTAACTTTTGGCATGGTCCTTGCTTAGCCTTCTCCAAGGCCGGGCTAAAACGCGGCCGGTATAGCAAGGGTTGGGATCATCAACAAAATAAAGTAGTCAAGCAGGCGAAGTTCGGCGCTCGAGTTGATGATTGTCCAAATGGGAACAACAACAAGGAGGATAGAATGGACTTGATTACATCACTCGCCGTGGTCATTGGCATCATGGGCGGCATTGCAACTTGGGCAGCCATTACAATCGGCAGCCCTTATCTTTTGATCTGGACCATCTTTGTGGCGTGGGGAAGTTTTTATCATTGCGGCGGCAAAGAAGCCGGACTTAAAAGTTCTGCAGTTGCAAACGTCTGGGGCGTGATCTGTGCCGTTGGTGCACTCATTGCACTCACATCTATTGGCGTCACCGCCCTCATGGCTGGCATCTGTGTTGGCATCTCGATCGTTGTGCTGATCATGGGTGCGAAGATCCCGGCGATCAGTGCCATTCCATCGTCGGTATACGGTTATGCATCCACAGCAGCACTGTTTCTTCTCGGTGGAGCAGCTTACGGTGAAGGCCCTGGCGGCATTGTCAAGGTTGGCGTGGCGATTGCCATATCACTGGTTGTCGGTAACATTCTTGGTTATGTTTCCGAAAAAATTGTCGGCTCAGTCGTCAAGGCTTAAGCTTTGAAGTGAATTGATAAAAGCTAGATTACAAACGGGAGTACGATATGAAGATTGCATATACAGCGCATGCCACGGCAAATGGCGGCGGCCGCGAAGGTCTCAGCAAAACTGATGATGGTCGCGTAACCGTTACACTTGCTACACCTACCGAAATGGGTGGCTCTGGCAAAGGCACAAATCCCGAGCAACTTTTTGCAACGGGTTATGCCGGATGTTATTTGGGAGCCATGCGCTATGCTGCGGGTCAGGCAAAGATTGAAATGCCCGACGCCGCAACTGTATCGTCAAATGTGAGCATCGGTCCACGCGATGATGGAGCAGGTTTCGGCCTCGAAATCACGCTGGATGTAAATTTGCCAGGCATGAGCAAGGCTGCGGCAGATGATTTGGCAAAACGTGGTCATGTTGTATGTCCCTATTCGCATTCGATCATGAAGACAGTAAATGTAAAAACCAACGTCTCAGTATAGGTTTTCCGTCTAAAACTATTAATTCCCCGCAGGGTTTGCGGGGAATTTTTTTTGGCGAGTGGTACTGTGGCTTGGCTCGCCGAAACTCTGGAAGGGCCAAGTTCTGAAGAGTCTGTGCCGGATATTATCTGCTGCAGCGCCGCATTTTTAGAGTGCTCCGTCACGGAACAATGGAACTGCAGGAAGTGCTCCCCAGCGGAACGCGGCGAAAAACCAAGATTCGGATAATACCCTGAAATATCAATACATTAAAAACTGGCACAAAACTTGCTGATAAGTTAACAAGGCCAGTATCAAACATGGCTAGGTATAAAATTAAAGTCCTTTGGGAGGAATTATGAAAGCTGCAGTACTTCACGCCTATGACGAAAAACTCACAGCCAAAGAATTTGTGAAGTACGAGGATGTTGCCGATCCCAAGATCACCCGGCCAACCGATGTCATCGTGCGAATCGGTGGCGCTGGTGTGTGCCGCACCGACCTTCATGTCGTGGAAGGCATTTGGCGCAGTAAAGTTGACATCAAACTGCCTTACATCATGGGCCATGAGAATGCCGGCTGGGTTGAAGCCGTAGGCCCCGGTGTTGAAGGTGTGAAGGTTGGTGACAGCGTGATCTGTCATCCGCTGGTCACCAGTGGCCATTGTTTGGCTTGCCGCCGCGGCAATGATATGCACGCTGCCGACAGTTCATTCCCTGGTATCAACGCCAACGGCGGCTATGCCGAATATCTGCTGACTGGTCAGCGCTCACTCATCAAGCTGCCAAAAACGCTTTCACCCAAAGACGTCGCCCCCTACACTGATGCGGGCCTCACGGCCTATCGCGCCGCCAAGAAAGCCTCGCGTCATCTTCTGCCAGGTGAATATGCTGTGGTGATTGGTGCGGGCGGACTTGGGCACATCGGCATTCAGGTTCTGTCGGCACTTTGTGCGGCCGAGATCATTGTTGTTGATCGTTCAGATAAATCTTTGGAGTTGGCTAAAACCTGTGGTGCCCATCACCTGGTGAAAGCTGATGGCAATGAAGTTGAGGCCGTACTGGCCCTCACCGGCGGTCGCGGTGCCGAAGCCGTGATCGACTTTGTGGGCGAAGGCGAAGCAATTGCCAAGGGTTTGGCCATGACTTCAAACGGCGGCTATTACTACATCGTCGGCTATGGCGGCAAAATCGAACTGCCGACGCTCGACATGGTCACGTCGGAAAAAACCATCGTGGGCAATTTGGTCGGAACTTACGCCGAGCTGGTTGAACTCATGGCATTGGCTGACCGTGGCCTCGTGAACCTTCATACCAAGGAATACAGACTCAGCCAGGCCAACGATGCCTTGCATGATCTCCACCATGGAAAAATCCATGGTCGCGCAGTGTTAATTCCATGATTGGGTCAATTGGTGAGGTGTTGCACATGAATGCCAGCAGTCGCGGACCTCAAATAACTGAAGACGAAGCCAAGGAACTTGAGCTTGCCCGGCAACACATGCTGGATCGACACAAGCTCATCATGGGTATGATTCAAAACAACGAACAGCAACTGAAAAATGAAAGTGCGCGCGGCGGTGCGGAAATTGAGCGAGAAGTTGCGATACGAAACTTGAATGCTCCCGGTGCGGGCACTGAAGCTCAAGCAGAACTCAACACTGTGACGGCTCGGCTGCACAAGCTGGAAGAAGAACACCACCGTCTGGTTGTGGAACGTGAATGGCTCAACACGTCATTGCTTGAATTTGAATCCGGGCCTTCATCCACTGAACATCAACGCGCAGGACATTCATGATGCAAAAGTTTGAACTCAAATCCACCACTGCAAGCCAGACAAATCGCTTTGGTCCCCTGCCATCAGCTGAAACGACAACGATGACCGCCGAAGAAAAGTCCAAAGACGTTTACTTCGTTCAGCTGGCACGCCTCACCGAGGCCATGATTGCTGAACACGGCAAGGATTTTGCCATGGGAACACTTGTTTTGTCAGCCCGCTTCATTGCCGAAGGCAAGCCGCTGATCAAACGCGACGACGGTGCCAAACCGGGCATCAAACCAACCCACACCCACAGTGCAAACTGTGGATGTTCGTAAGCCGACGAAAACGCAGGAATGGAGCAATTTTCTGTTTCTGCGTTGTCTGAGGTCAGTACAGTAGCGAAGTTATGCACCTAGATTTTCTTTCGCATATTTTGAAGAGGAGAAGAGTATGTCAGCTAGTCTAACACTTAATAAAATTACAGCACAGAAAGGCATTACGATTGCAGAAGCTGCAAGCCGTGTTGCTGATCTTGGCTGGACGCCGAGCTACGTTCAGGAAGCCATGACCTTCCCGACCGACTACAAAATCACCAAGACGCCGCGCGATCCGATGAAGCAGGTTCTGCGGTCAAACTTCCCGATGCAGGAAGAAAAAGACAACCGCGTTTACGGCGCATTGGATGCCGCCCTGCGCGGTGACATGTTCCGCAATGTTGAACCCCGCTGGGTTGAATGGATGAAGCTGTTTTTGGCGATCATTCCGTTTCCAGAAATTTCAGCAGCGCGTTCCATGGCCATGGTTGCCCGTTTGGCACCAGGCGAAGAACTCCGCACCGGCATGACCATGCAAATGGTCGATGAATTCCGTCACTCCACCATTCAGATGAACCTGAAGAAGTGGTATATGGAAAACTACATCGATCCCGCTGGTTTT
>JANOVS010000213.1:0-11527 GCA_031417515.1 Hyphomicrobiales bacterium | reverse complement strand
CACCCTCCACCCCGATTCTTCATCGGGGAGGAGGTGCCCGAAGGGCGGAGGTGGGGGATACAGCTAAACTGCTTCAAGGCTTTGGATACAGGGTGATTTCGGTTGTGCCGCTTTCGTTATACCAACGCTGCAACGGCAATAAATCTCAACATGGAATTCTCCTGTTTCGCCTGCTCCCGGATAAGCAGGCTATAATATAAAAGGTCAATTGAAAAGACGCGCGTAGATTGTGTAGTTAAGCTCAAAAAAAGTCCCTCATCCGTCTCGGGCTGCGCTCTATCCACCTTCTCCCGCATGCGGGAGAGGATGACGCGGAACGCGTCAGGTGAGGGCATTTCCTTATCCCTATGCGATTGAATGACTCGGGAGAAAACCGCTCTAAATCAAGGTCAAACTCCTGAAACTGACATGGCCCTTGCGGCCGATGATGATGTGGTCGTGGACCAGGATGTTGAGTTTTTCGCCGGCCTGAATGATTTTTTTCGTCATGTCGATATCGGCCAGGGAGGGCGTGGGATCGCCCGACGGGTGATTGTGCACCAGGATGATAGCGGAAGCCGCCAATTCGAGGGCGCGTTTCATGACCTCGCGGGTATAGACGGGCGTATGGTCAACTGTACCCTGCTGTTGCACTTCATCGGCAATCAACTGGTTCTTCTTGTCGAGGAACAGGATGCGGAACTGCTCGATGTCCTCAAAAGCCATGGCGGCACGGCAATAGTCAAGGATGGATTGCCATGTGCCGAGCACGGGTCGGTTGACGATCTCACCTTTGGCCAAGCGCAGTGCGGCAGCGCGGATGAGTTTCAGTTCAGTGACCACGGCAGGGCCAACGCCTTTGACTTCCATCAACAGGTTGGCGGGCGCGCTGATGACTTCAGCAAAACTGCCAAACCGGGCTATGAGGGTTTTGGCCAAGGGCTTGGTATCGCCGCGGGTGACGGCACGGAACAACACCATTTCAAGAAGTTCATAGTCGGGAACGGCATTTGCACCACCGGTCATGAAACGGTCGCGCAGGCGTTCCCGGTGACCAAGATGCTGGGGCGGTGCGGCGTCTTCAAAACCTTTCGCCAGCTTTGGCATTACTTGATTACCATGGGGTCAGACCCGATGGGCCGGGCTGTGATGGCCCTTGGGTGATAGCGTGAATATCTCACAACCGGTTTCTGTAACGCCAACCGAATGCTCGAATTGGGCGGACAATGAACGATCACGCGTAACGGCGGTCCAGCCATCGCCGAGGACCTTGACATGGGCTCTGCCCAAATTGATCATCGGTTCAATGGTGAAAAACATGCCGGGCCGGAATTCTTCGCCTTCGCCCTTGCGACCATAATGCAACACGTTGGGGGTGTCGTGGAACACCCGGCCAAGGCCATGACCGCAGAAATCGCGCACAACTGAGCATCGTTCGGCTTCGGCATAGGATTGAATGGCATGTCCGATGTCGCCGAAATGACCGCCGGGTTTTACGGCAGCGATGCCACGCATCAGGCTTTCATAAGTGATTTCGACAAGGCGTTCGGCTTTGCGCGACACGGCACCGACATTGGCCATGCGGCTGGTATCGCCATACCAGCCATCGAGGATCAGTGTGACGTCGATATTGACGATATCACCATCCAGCAAGGGTTTGTCGTTCGGCATGCCATGACAGACCACATGGTTGATCGAGGTGCATAGGGCATGCTTGTAGCCCCGGTAATTGACCGTGGCGGGGATGGCCTGGTGATCGCGGGCAAATTCGACACACATGCGGTCCAGTGCGGAAGTTGTCACCCCTGGCTTTGCTGATTCAACCAGCAGATCGAGACATTGGGCCGCGAGGCGGCCAGCCGCATGCATGCCGGCAAAATCTTCCGGTCTGTGCAGTTTGATGCGAATGCTGTTTGTGTCAGTAACGGTCGTCATTTCAAATCCAGGATTGGAACCATGCCTTCAATGGCAATTCTGTCAGGCGAGACATGGCAGGTCAATGCCATGGCTTCAACCCCTTGTGATGTGGCACGGCGGAAAGCTTCAACATATTTCGGATCGAGGTCGGCTGTCAGTGAAAAATCCTGCGCACCCCCACCTTGAATGACATAGGCCATGATGGCGCGGTGGCCAAGGCTGACCATGCTGGCCAGTTCATGCAAGTGCTTGGTGCCGCGCTCTGTCACACAATCGGGAAATTCGGCATGGCGGGGCTGGCGATAGAGCGTGACGTTTTTCACTTCGATGTAACAATCAGGCAAGCCGATGCCTTGCAAAAGCAAATCAATGCGACTGTTGACGCCATATTTCACTTCTCGCCGGATGGTTTGATAGGGCAGCAGTTCGGGCAGCAATTTGTTGGTCAGGGCTTCTTCAAAAAGATTATTGGGATGTGAGGTGTTGATGCCGATCAGGCCGAAGCCTGGCCGCTCGACGATTTCGAGGGTGTGGGGATATTTGCGGGTGGGGCTTTCCGATCGGGATAGATAAACCAAAGCACCCGGCGTGGTCAGCCCCAACATGGCGCCCGTATTGGGGCAGGCGGCGGTGACAGATTCTCCTGATTCCAGAATCACATCAGCCAGAAACCTCTTGTAGCGCTTGAGCAGTTTTCCGCGTTGCAAAGGGGTTTTGAATTGCATGTGAAAGTCCTTTTTTGACACGGACCATCTTGCCTGCCAAAAGTCCAGCTCAAATTGGAGAGACGCGATGACGGATGCACCTAACGCAGCGGTATTGTTGATTGGCGATGAGGTTTTGTCGGGTCGCACCAAGGACAAGAACCTGGGATTTATTGCTGACTATCTGAATGCCATGGGCATTGACCTGAAAGAAGCCCGCGTGGTGGCAGATGATGCGGCTGATATCGTTGCCGCCGTAAACGCCTTGCGGGCACGTTACACCTATGTTTTCACCACAGGCGGCATTGGGCCGACCCATGATGACATTACGTCGGACAGCATTGCCAAAGCCTTTGGTGTTGGCATTTCGCATCATCCTGAAGCATCAGAAATCCTGCTCAAGCATTTTGCCACGATGGGCCGCGAACCCAATGAAGCCCGCATGCGCATGGCGCGTATTCCGCATGGTGCGACACTGATTGAAAACCCGGTTTCAAAGGCACCGGGGTTCAGACTCGAAAATGTGTTTGTCATGGCGGGTGTGCCGAAAGTCATGAATGCCATGATGGATGCCTTGGCACCCAGTCTGTCGCGGGGTGCGCCGGTGCAAAGTCGCACGATTGCCTTTCTTGGCGGGGAAGGTGACATTGCCAAGCCGTTGCAGGACATACAGTTGCGTTATGCGATGTTGTCCATCGGCTCATACCCGTTTGAATCACCAGAGGGCTTTGCCACCAATCTGGTGTTGCGCGGGCGCGATGAAGCTGCACTTGCCGCAGCCACAAGCGAAGTGATGGCAGCAACCGAAGAATTGTTCCGGGAAGGAAAAGCCCGGGGCTGGCACGAAGTTTAAGCCGCCAAGGCACGGCGGACTTTTTCTGTCAGGTCGTTGCGGGTGAATGGTTTGTTCACCAGTTCAATGGTGTCTGGCATATCCTGCATGAGGCGCACCGAACCCGGTGCATAGCCCGACATGAACAATACCTTGAGTTCAGGCCGCAGCTTCATGGCTTTGGAAATCAATTCGGGGCCGTTCATGCCACCGGCCATGATCACATCAGACAGCACGAGACTGATGTCGAGGCGGTTCTGGATGGTTTTCAGGCCTTCGGGACCATTGATGGCAGTGAGGACTTCGTAACCGATTTCTTCGATCATGGCAGCCGCCACTTCGCGCACCGAGTCATTGTCTTCGACGACCAAAACAATTTGTTTTTGGACAAGGGGCGCTGCTTCGGCGTCGGCAAGCTGCAAGGGGACGATGTTGTCAAAGCTGTTTTCAGCTACGTCCTTGATGACAGTTGCCTGCCAACCCTGAGGTTTGACAGGCGGTCGTTTGAGTTCGCTGTCCTTGAGGCGGGGCAGGTAGAGTTTTACCGTCGTGCCATGGCCAACTTCCGAATAGATTTTGACATGGCCGCCCGACTGCTTGACGAAACCATAGATCATCGAGAGGCCGAGCCCTGAGCCTTTTTCCGGACCCTTGGTGGTGAAGAAGGGCTGGAAGACTTTTTCGATGTTTTCGGGCGCTATGCCTGAGCCTGTGTCAGTGACGGAAATTTCAATATAATCGCCGGGGTTTACGTCTTCGAAATCCTTGCAATAGTCTTCGGTCAAGGCGCGGTTGCAGGTTTCGATGATCAAGTCGCCGCCTTTGGGCGCCATGGCATCGCGGGCATTGATGGCCAGGTTGAGAATGGCGGTTTCCAGCATCGTCTTGTCGGCCTTGACAGCCCAGGTATTTTCGCCCGGAATGATTTTGAGATCAACAACAGCAGTCAGGGCCTGGGTCAGCAGATCGCTCATGCTGAACACCAGATCGTTGACCGTCAGTTCCTTGTTCTGCAGGGTTTGCTGGCGCGAGAAGGCCAACATGCGGCGGGTGAGGTCCGAGCCTTTTTCGGCAGCGTCGATGGCGGCCTTGATGCGTTTGGTGGCGCGTTCATCGGTTTTCACCATTTGCTGCACCATTTCCAGGTTGCCCATGACAACCATCAAGAGGTTGTTGAAGTCATGGGCAATGCCGCCGGTCAACTGGCCGACAGCTTCCATTTTCTGGGCCTGGTGGTATTTGCGTTCGAGGGCTTTGCGTTCAGTCACACTCTGGCAGCAGCCAAAAACTGTTTCGATGGTGCCTGCGTCGTCGCGCTCCGCTTCCATGCTGACTTCGAAATAGGTGAGTTCGCTGGAAGGCAGGCGAACAGCGATTTCAAGGTTTTTGACATGCTGGCCCAATTTGGCCAATTCGAGGGCTTCGCAGAATTTCTCACGATCGCCGTTGTCGATGAGATCTATGAAGGTTTTCAGGGTGGGGTGAACCATGTCATCGGCCTTGCCGATGAGCAGGGCCAGTTCTGATGTCAGGCGCGAGACATTGCTGGAGACGCGCAATGAAAAACTGCCGAGCCTTGCCGCCGCTTGTGTACGCTTGAGATTGCGCTCAGACGCCTTCAAGCGTTCGAGAGCGACCATCTGGGCGTCGATGTTGCGGCACAGTCCAACGGCCTTGATGGGGGAACCATCAAGGGCATTGCGCTGGACGCCGGCGACTGATTCAATCCAGGTATATTTTTCGCCAGTGGTTTTGACCCGGTAGCGGGTTTGGAAAACTTCTGAGCCAAAAGGGGCCTTGCGGATGGCATTGCTGAGGGTTTTGTCCCGGTCGTCAGGATGGATCAAAGTGTCAAAGGACAGGAAGTCCAGATCTTTGTTGCCGATTGACTTGCCAAACAGTTCAAACATTTCCGGTGAGTTGAAAGTCTTGCCGGATTCATAATCGTGATCCCACAAGGCATAGCCACCAGAGCGCAAAGCAAGGTTCAGGCGCTTTTCATTTTCTGCCAATTCATCGGTTTGTTCAATGCTGGTGTGCTGGCCCAACAGTACGAGATACTCGACACCGCCATCGCTAAATCGTTGGGCACGGAAATTCGCAACCAGGGTTTTTCCAAGCGGTGGCGAAAATGAAACCTCAATCATCGGAGCCATACCTGGCTGATCCAAGTGAGTCAGTTGGCGCGCCGACAACATGCCAGTGCCGGTTTTCAACAATTGCTTGCCGACTATGGATTCGGATTTGACGTTCCAGTGTTTTAGCAACGGTTGCGTAACACCAACGACATTCGCTGCAGGCATGACCATGGCCAAGGCCTCGACGTTGGCAATGTTGAAGGCTTCGATCATTTTGGAAATCATGGGGGGTGCCGTGGCTCGTCGGTTTGATGTCAAAAAGTCATTCTATGTGGAAAAGGATGAAGCAAACCTTGCTGTGACCCCATGAAGTGGCGCAATTGCAAGATATTGGGCAGAATTGTTCGAACCAGGAGTTGGTCATGGATGAAAAATGGCAAAAGAGCTTTCCCGTGTCATGGGATCAATTCCACCGTGATGCGCGGGCACTCGCGTGGCGGTTGTCGTCGGCGGGGCCATTTCGGGCGGTTGTCGGCATCACACGCGGCGGATTGGTGCCTGCGGCCATCGTGGCGCGCGAACTTGGCATTCGCGTCATCGAAACGGTTTCCGTGGCGTCTTATGAATATGACAAGCAAGGTGAGGTGCGGGTTCTAAAAGGTGTGGCGCCTGAATTTGCGGGGGAGAGCCAAGGCGAAGGCATTTTGATTGTTGATGATCTGGTGGATACGGGAGCGACGGCACGGATTGTCAGGGAAATGATGCCAAAGGCCCATTTCGCCACGGTTTACGCCAAGCCATTGGGACGTCCGCTGGTTGACAGTTTTGTCACCGAAGTCAGCCAGGATACCTGGATCTATTTGCCGTGGGACATGGACCTGCAATTTGCAACCCCGATCAGGGATCGGGCGACGCCGTGAGGTGTTTTAGCAATTTGCTGAAATTGTTGAAATCAACCCAGGCAACCCTTCGAGGCTCGCAAGGGCTCGCGCCTCAGGGTGAGGGATTTCAATGAGTTACCTCATCCTGAGGTGCCCGCCCTTGCGGGCCTCGAAGGATGCGCCAAGGTAATGATGGCATTTTCAGCAAACTGTTAGTCCGGCTCGAAATCGACAATCCGGCCGGGTAGAGCTTTCATGAATTTTTCGAGCGGCTGATGGTGAATGGCCAGTTCATTCAGCAATTGCGTTGCCACCTGTTGGTTTTTCTGTGCCTTCGGACCTTTCAGCAATTCGACCAGCTGGTCATGCTCCCGGACAAGTTTCAAGAAACTTTCAGAGGCGGCGGCAGTTTCATCGCCGACCACAATGTGCAGTGGTTCACGCGCGGTTTTGCCTTTCAGTTTGACAAAGCCCGCAGGCAGAATGGCCAACCCCATGGTTTCTGTGGCCAGCTTGCCTGCAACGACAATATCATGTTCCACTTGTTTGCCAGCGCCTTCGGCCCGGGCTGCGATATTCACGGTTTCGCCAAGCACCGTGTAATCAAAGCGGTCTTTTGAACCGACATTGCCAACGCAAGCCGGACCGCTGGCCATGCCGGCCCGCATGGAAATTGGCCAAGCCCCGCGCTCCATCAACAGAGTTTTTGTCGGCGGGTGCTCGTTGTATTTTGCGACAGCGTAGCGAATGCGTAACGCCGCCTGGGCCGCGCGTTTCTGATGTGCTTCGCAAGGCAAGGGGGCATTCCAGAAGGCCATGATGGCATCGCCGATGAATTTGTCGACAGTGCCTTTTTCGGCGAGAACGGCATCTGCGCAAACGTCCCACAGCCCGTTTACAACCTGCACCAGTTCGTCGGGTTTGAGCTTTTCACTGAGGGGCGTGAAATTGGCGATGTCAACAAACATCACGGTGACATCGCGCACCTCGCCACCCAGCTTGAGGCCCGACGGATTTTTTTCGATTTCGGCCAGTACAGATGGCGCAACATAATGACCAAACATGTTGCGCATTTGTCGGCCATGGCGATCTGTGACCAACAAGCGAAAAGCCGTGCAGGCCAAATACATCAAGCCGAGGGAAAACCCCGGAAATGCTGCATCAAGCAACATGCCCTGCTGGCGGAACAGGTAAATCGTCAAAAGAGCGATGCCCAATCCCATAGCGCCGGTGACAAGAATGTTGGTCCAGGGTTTGGCATAACTGGCCAGGGTCAAGGAGATCAGGCCGGCAAGGGCTGTCATGAAATATTCAAATCCGACAAAATACGCGGGGCGCACGAGGAACTGACCTGCAAGGATCTGCTCGGTGGCTTGTGCATGCACCGAGACGCCTGGAATACTGACGCCCAGCGGACTGGTGCGGGCATCAACCAAACCAACGGCAGACGTGCCGATGAACACGATGTGTCCTTCCAGCAAAGCCCGCAATTCCTCGCGACCCTCTGCGTTGATGACTTTGGCAGCAGACACGTACATGTCGCGTGAATCGGGACGGAAGTGGAGATACAGGGTAGCATCCTCTGCCAGCGGGATTTCGAGATCACCGATGCGCAAGCTTTCGATAATGTTTTCAGTTTCGCTGTCGCCGTTGACGACATAGGTATCAACACCTTGGGCGATGCGCAGGGCCTCGGCCACCAGTGAAGGATAAAAACGGCTGCCGTCGGTTCGCAGCAGTGAGAGTTGTCGGGCAACACCCTGTTCGTTTGCAAGGTCGATATTGATGTTGCCAACGCCAGCGGCAGCGGCATCAAGTATGGGCAGATTGACTGTAACCTTGCCAATGCGTTCGGGAGCCAAAATGCTGTTGGCACCCGTCATGGCAAAACCAGCCTTGGCGGGTATGGTGGCGGAAGTTGCCCCTTTGCCCATGGCATAGGCAAGGACAACGGGTTTGCCAATCATGGCCGCTGCAAAATCACGGTCAAAATCGGCCAAGGTTGCCAAATCGGTTTTGCCAAACACGCCAGCGTAAGCGGGCAGGGTTGCCAAGTGCCGGGGTGACATGCGATCAGCTTCAGGAAATACGATATCGAAAACAATGGCAGCGGCACCGAGGTCTGATAATTCCTGCACAAGTTTGGCAAGGTGTTGGCGTTGCCACGGCCATTGGCCCAACTGGGCCAATGAGGCTTCGTCGATATCGACGATCCGCACGGGTTGTGGCTCCACGTTGCTGCGTGGCCAAAACCGCTGAAGCGAATCAAACCCCGCTGCGCGCTGACTTGAAATCTGGATGGGATCAGCGATGCGAAGCAGAAAAGTTCCGGCAAGTACAAGCAAACCAAACAACAGGGCGGGCAAGTGTTTGGCCAGATTCATTGCTTTGCCGTGGAGCCTTGGTTGAAGTGGAAAACGCTTCTATGTTAATTTGCCTGAAGGAACTTGCGGCATTTGCTGATGGGCAGGTGAAAGGATTTCAGCAGGCGGCGCTGATCGGCAATAAAAACCAGGTTCTTACTGATCGTATCGCTCTTTTGCTTGCCGGTCAGAAGCTCGGCAGCAACGGCCCCTTCGCCTGCAACACCCAGATCACAATTGTCGGTCATGCTTACAAGTTGACCATTGTTGCCGCGCAACTGTACGGCACCCAGCATGACGATGACACCGGTTTTCTCCTTCACCCAGAAATCAAAACCGGTTCCACGAATGCCAATGGTGGCGCTTGCGGTTGTGATGTCATAGGCTTTTTTTGCACTCTTTCCCGAGATAAAACGAAACGTGCCATGCAGGGCCTTGATGGCAATCTTGTCAACACGCTTGCCGCGCTTCAGAAATTGATTGAGTTCCAAAGTCGAATCAGGTCCAACAACAAGCTTGGTGCCATCATCCAGAATGATTTGGGCATTGCCTTCGGTTACTTTGACAACGTCACCTTCAAAAACATCGCTGCCTTTTTCAAGGAAACGATTGCCACCTGCACCTGATGCGGAAGGTGCACCCAAAATGCCTGCCACATCACCGATCTTTGTGGCGGCAGAGGAAGCAGAACTCCCACAACATATTGCGATAGCAGCCGCGCATAGGGCAAGCTGGCGGTTTGTTTTTGGCATGTAGAGCATGCTTTACCTCGAACTCATTTGTATAGTAGGCCCCAATGACAGGATAAACCTGTGGCCTGCCAATGGCAACAGGCAGTTCACTTTTGCATTTGGCGCAAAATGGCCATAGTTCAAAACTTGAATGGCCATCTTGATGGCCAAGGGGGTATATGGATTTTCATGTTTGATTCAGTACTGACAACGGCTTTGGCATTCGTGGCGTGCTTGCAAATCAAGCACTTTGTTTGTGATGGCCCATTGCAGACTTTGGCCATGGTGAAAGCCAAAGGCTTCTATGGCCGCAAGCAAGGCGTGATCCATGCGCTGATACATGGTGCGGGCACATCGGTTGTTCTATTGCTGTTTGCAGCGCCACTTGCGCTGGCTGGTCCATTGGTCGTGCTGGATATCCTGCTGCACTATCACATCGACTACAGCAAAGAGCGGCTGTTGCGCCAGCAGGGATGGACAGTGGACGACAACTATTTCTGGTGGGCACTGACAGGCGACCAGGTGCTGCACCACCTGACTTATTTATTGCTGGCCCTCATTTTGTTCAAACCCTGACGACTTGATCATCAGCCAACAATACCCTGCGGGTGTTTGAACGGCGCATTTTCATTGCAAGATCGCGACCGAGTATTTGATAGATGATGCCATTGATCTGGTCGTCGGCGGCAACAACTTTTGCCAAACGCATGCGGCTGAACGCAAGAGCGCGGCTGGGTTCGTCAATGACGACAGTGGCCGTTGCGGGATTTCCTGTGAGGTAGGCGATTTCGCCGACGAAGGAACCTTTTTCAAGATAGGTGACCATGGACTTGTCGACCTCGACATTGGCACGGCCTGAACAGAGAAAGTAGAGCGCATCAACCGGCGCGTCTTGCCGTGTCAGTACATCACCGGGTTGGAAATTTTTCCATTCCGCTGCTTTCAGAAGTCGGGCAATCTGCGCGTCATCAAGTCCGGTCAGCGCTTCACGCAGCAGCGGACCTTCCTTTTCCGGCAATCGCAGGCTCCAGCGATCACGCAGCAGCCAAAACAACTGGTAACCGTTGATAAAAATAAACAGTACCGTCCAGCCGATTCCCACCATCAGGTTGCCGCCTGTATAGGCAAAATAGACGATTTCCAGCACCATGGAGATCATGGCGGTGACCCGCAGCCAAAAAATGTGGGTGAGGAAATACGAGATTGCGAGAAACAAATAGGAGAGATGGCCCGGGAAATTATTGAGCGTCATCAGGCTATCAGCAATATTGTTCATCGTGTTGTCATGACCCACCTGGGCATTTTGTGTCCAAGTCCAAAGCAGTTGGATTTACACAGGTTCCATTTTCCTTTGTGCCTTGTCAAGGCTGTGGCTGTCGGACTACATGGCGCTGCATTTGATGCCAGATGCGGGCGTGGCGTAATGGTAGCCGCAACGGACTTAAAATCCGTTTTTCGAAAGGAAGTGCGGGTTCGAGTCCCGCCGCCCGCACCAGTCTTTGCCCCAGTTTCAATATTGCGGGCTACGTCTGGTTACAGCCAAGTGGGGATAGCAATGGATCATGCTTCCTTCAGGTGTAGTGCCGATGATCCTGCCAGCAATTAGAGCGGTTTCGCTGTGGTTCGACCCCGCAACTCACGCACACCGTCATTCCCGCGAAAGCGGGAAACCAGACTTTCCGCGTATGAACTGGTTGAAAGTCTGGTTCCCCACTTTCGTGGGGATGACACTGCGTGAGTGAGACTGCGATTCCAAGAAATTTGGAACCGCTCTAATAGAGCCCAACCGCCATGTTTTGCGTGCTACAAATCAAGGCGTGAGGTCAAGTGCATGCACGACTTTGTGATAGGGCAAGCCAGCCTCATCATTGAGTTTCTTGACATCCATTTCGGAGCCAGCCTCGAAGAGACACATGCACCGTCCGTCATCGGGGGAGAATGTTGAGCGGAGATATTCGATCTTCGTTCCCGCTGCTGACATTTCCCTGGCTTTGCCGATGGCCGCTTTCTGGGCACCGCCCAACGCTTCCATGCTGATTCCC
>JANOVS010000212.1:0-17443 GCA_031417515.1 Hyphomicrobiales bacterium | reverse complement strand
CGTTGCGTCCAAATGCGCGAAGGATGTGGCAGGGGCCGGATCGGTCAAATCGTCGGCTGGCACGTAAATCGCTTGCACCGAGGTGATCGAACCCTTGGTTGTTGTGGTGATGCGCTCTTGCAACGCACCCATGTCGGTGGCCAGCGTCGGCTGATAACCCACGGCGGAGGGAATGCGGCCCAACAACGCCGACACTTCGGAACCGGCTTGCGTGAAGCGGAAAATATTGTCGACGAACAGCAACACGTCCTGTCCCTCATCGCGGAAATGTTCGGCAACGGTGAGGCCCGAGAGAGCAACACGCATACGCGCACCCGGTGGCTCGTTCATTTGGCCGAACACCAGGGCGCACTTCGACTGAACCTTGGAGTCCTTGTCATGCGGATCGGCGTTGACTTTGGACTCGATGAATTCGTGATAGAGATCGTTGCCTTCACGGGTCCGTTCACCCACGCCTGCAAACACCGAATAACCACCGTGGGTTTTCGCGATGTTGTTGATGAGCTCTTGAATGAGCACCGTCTTGCCCACACCGGCCCCGCCGAACAAACCAATCTTGCCACCCTTGGCATAGGGGGCGAGGAGATCAACCACCTTGATGCCTGTCACAAGAATTTCAGCTTCTGTCGATTGCTCCGTGAAGTCAGGCGCTGGCGCATGGATCGGGCGACGGATTTTGAACTTGATGGGGCCCGCTTCATCGATCGGCTCGCCGATGACGTTCATGATGCGGCCAAGCGTGCCTTCGCCCACGGGAACGGAAATCGACGACGCCGTGTCACGCACCGCTTGTCCGCGCACCAGACCTTCAGTCGCGTCCATGGCGATGCAGCGCACGGTGTTTTCACCCAAGTGCTGTGCGACTTCGAGCACCAGACGGTTTTCACCGTTCATGGTTTCGAGTGCGTTCAAAATCTGCGGCAGACCACCTTCAAAGGTCACGTCGACGACGGCGCCCGTGACTTGCGTGATACGTCCGGTGGCACCTGACATTGAGTTTGTTGCTGTTGCTTTTTTGGCCATGACGTTTTGTCCTTACCTTAGAGCGCTTCCGCGCCAGAAATGATTTCGATGAGTTCTTTGGTGATCTGGGCTTGGCGCTGGCGGTTGTACTTGATCGACAGCTTGTTGATCATGTCGCCGGCGTTGCGCGTGGCGTTGTCCATGGCGCTCATGCGGGCACCCTGTTCCGACGCTGCATTTTCCAAAAGTCCACGGAACACCTGAATGGAAATATTGCGCGGCAAAAGCTCGTCAAGAATTTCGCCTTCCTCGGGTTCTGCTTCATAAACCGCGCCACCGAGATCAGGCACTTTCGACGCATCATAGGATGCAGGGATTATGCGCAAAGCCGTTGGCTTTTGCTGGATCACCGATTTGAATTCCGAGAAGAACAAGGTGCAGACATCGAACTCGCCTGCTTCATACATGGCGAGAACCTTGTGGGCGACACCGCTGGCGTGATCAAACTGGACTGATTTCGAACCTTGGAAATTCACGGCTTCAACAATGTATTTGCCGTAGACGCGCTTCAGAGCATCGTTGCCCTTCTTGCCGACGGTCATCATCTTCACGGTCTTGCCCTCGCGCAGCAGCCGTTCAGCATGTTCGCGGGCAAGCTTGGTGATAGAGGAATTGAAGCCACCACACAAACCCCGTTCAGCTGTTGCGATGACAAGCAAATGAACTTGGTCGCTGCCGGAACCTGCCAACAATTTCGGCGCACCGGCTTTTCCCTCCATGGCCGAAGCCAGATTGGCGAGAACCACAGCCATGCGCTCTGAATAAGGACGTGCAGCCACAGCCGCTTCCTGGGCCCGGCGAAGTTTCGCCGCCGCCACCATTTGCATGGCCTTGGTGATTTTTCGCGTGGCCTTGACCGAGGCGTTGCGGTTGCGGAGATCCTTTAGTGAAGCCATGGAGACACCATCTTCAAATTAACGAGGTAGCCACCTAACCCCGTCATGCCCGCGAAGGCGGGCATCCCGCTTTCTTCACCCGCATGAAGCAAGCGGGATTCCCGCCTTCGCGGGAATGACGGTTGTAGGGTGATGTGCAAAACAAAGTGCATCAAGCGAACGCTTTGGTGTAAGCTTCAACCGCTGCCTTCAGCAACGGCATGGTCTTGTCGGAAATCGCCTTCTCGGTGCGGATGGCATCCATGACTCCGGCATGTTTTTCCTTCATGGTGCGGAGCAGGCCTTCTTCAAAGCTCTTGATCTTCGCAACAGGCAGCGCATCGAGATAACCGTTGACGCCGGCGTAGATTGACACAACCTGCTCCTCCATTTTCAATGGCGAGAATTGGCCCTGCTTCAACAGTTCAGTCAAACGCGCACCACGGTTCAGCAGTTTTTGTGTGGCAGCATCAAGGTCCGAACCAAACTGGGCGAAGGCAGCCATTTCACGATACTGGGCGAGTTCGCCTTTGATTTTACCGGCCACCTGTTTCATGGCTTTCGTCTGCGCCGCAGAACCCACACGCGACACGGAAAGACCCACGTTCACGGCAGGACGAATGCCCTGATAGAACAAATCGGTTTCCAAGAATATTTGACCATCGGTGATCGAAATCACGTTGGTTGGAATATAGGCCGACACGTCATTGGCCTGGGTTTCAATCACGGGAAGTGCCGTCAATGAACCGCCACCGAGCGAATCATTCATCTTTGCAGCGCGTTCCAGCAAACGGGAGTGGAGATAGAACACGTCGCCGGGATAAGCTTCGCGGCCCGGTGGGCGGCGCAGCAGCAGCGACATTTGACGATAGGCCACAGCCTGCTTCGACAAGTCGTCGTAAGCAATCAACGCATGCATGCCGTTGTCGCGGAAATATTCACCGATGGCGCAACCTGCGAATGGAGCGAGATACTGGAGCGGTGCGGGGTCCGATGCCGTTGCAGCAACCACCACGGAATATTCCATGGCACCGTTGTCTTCGAGAACCTTGACGAATTGCGCCACCGTCGAGCGCTTCTGGCCGCACGCGACATAAATGCAATACAGCTTGTCTTTTTCCGGACCAGCGATGTGAATCGGCTTCTGGTTGAGAATGGTGTCAAGAATGATGGCAGTCTTGCCGGTCTGACGGTCACCAATCACCAGCTCGCGCTGGCCACGGCCAACCGGGATCAAAGCGTCAATGGCTTTCAAGCCCGTGGCCATTGGCTCATTCACTGACTTGCGGGGAATGATGCCGGGGGCCTTGACGTCAACGCGTGATTTAAGTTTGGCCTTGATCGGACCTTTGCCGTCAATCGGATTGCCGAGCGGATCAACCACCCGGCCGAGCAATTCCTTGCCGACCGGAATTTCAACGATGTTGCCCGTACGCTTGACGGTATCGCCTTCCTTGATGTCACGGTCGGAACCGAAAATCACGCAACCGACGTTGTCGGATTCAAGGTTCAGCGCCATGCCCTTGATGCCGCCGGGGAATTCAACCAGTTCACCCGCCTGCACATTGTCGAGACCGTAGACGCGGGCAATACCGTCGCCGACCGACAGCACCTGGCCGATTTCCGAGACCTGGGCATCCTTGCCAAAGTCCTTGATTTGCTTTTTCAGAATGGAAGAAATTTCGGCAGCGCGGATATCCATTACTGGGTCCCCTTCATAGCGACTTTGAGATTTTGCAATTTGGTCTGGAGTGAATTGTCCATCATGCGCGAGCCGACCCTGACGATCAGGCCACCCAGAATGGAGGCATCAATTTTGGTTGTCAGCAACACGTCAGAGCCAATGGAGGCCTTGAGGGCGGCTTTCAATTCAGTGATGTGCTTGGCCGAGAGTTTCTCAGCCGATGTGACTTCGGCGGAAACTTCGCCCTTGGCTTTGGCAACCAATGCCTGATAGCCCGCAATCGCACCTGATACCGCGCCAAGCCTGCGATGCTTCCCCATCAATTTGAGGAAATTCAAGGCATGGCCTGAAATCTTGGCCTTGGCGGCCACCGCATCAAGGGCCGCCAGCTGGTCTTCGGTTTTGAAAACCGGAGACGACATCAAGCGCTTGAGATCATCGGAACCTTCAATCAGGCTCTGAAATGATTGCAGCGCATCGCCTGTCTGGGCGACTGATTTATCTTCGGTTGCGAGGTCAAACAGCGCGTTTGCATAACGCCCCGCCACCCCTGAAACTGCATGATCTGCCGTTGCCACGTTGGATCTTTCGTTTTGTGCCTGACAAGCTTGAGGAATGAACAAGCCTCAAGCCGCGTAAAACAGAGCCACCCCTGCCGCGCTGCGGGAGGTATCACAGGAGAAACAGACTCGCAACTGTGATTCTGGGGACGGGTTGTCGCGATCAGCTGCGCGCTTCAATGGGCCTGAGAAAAGACGATTTTCCAGCGGTACTTTATTGTCGCAGTTGGTAAGCTGCGGGTCCAGCCAAGTTAAAGTGGCCATGGTGACTTTGGGGCATATCTCGCGAAGACTGTCATTACCGGACTTGTTCCGGTAATCCATCGATCAACAGGGGCGGAGCGTTCCGGATAAATGACGCCCGTTGAACCATGGATTACCGGAACAAGTCCGGTAATGACAATGATGTAGGATTCATGCTGATTGCTGGCGATACTTAAGCTAGAAACACCACACTTTATCGTCTTGGTTCTGACAAAGCTTCATTTGCGTGTGCGCTTTCTCACCATATTGAATGCTTCTTCGACGGGAATGCCCCTCGATGGATCTTTGCGCATCTTGTCATAAGTCTCAACAACCGGTCCCCGCAACCACGCCTCGATAGCGTCGTCGCGGGCCTTGAGCGCGCGCAAACCCTCGCGCACAACTTCGCTCACCGACGCATAGTCACCGCTGGCAACCTTGGCATCAATATAGGCCGCATGTTCTGGCGGAAGACTGATCGTGCGTTTGGCCGTCGCGGACATGGAAACCTCTCTGGTATGAATTAATCATACCGGGCTGCAGGGGCTATTGCAAGGTCGTCATACGATCAAGGCGCATGCTTCCGCGAATCCATCCGCCTGCTCCGGCGGCAACACTGGCAGCATGATCCGCCGTTGCCACGATTAATCTTTCGCTTATGGATCAGGAAAACACGCGAAGCAGGATTTTGCTCCTACCAAACGCCACGGATCAGAGCCTCCCCTGCCGCGCTGCTATCAGATTCACACATCTTTTTGCATTGTGGTAACCAATTGCAGATGTATATCCATCTACAATTCAAGTCATTGTTTTAATTAATTAATTCCGTCATCCCGGCGAAGGCCGGGATGACGTATTCAATGGGAAAAGTGGCGTTTTTGTACCATAGAATTTTGTCTACGAAAGATGTGTGCATCTTATAGTGCCGCGCTGCGGGAGGCATCACAGGCGAAAGGGACTCGCAACAGTGATTCTGAGGGCGATTTGCCGCGAGGTAACACTATCAGCTTTGACAACTCAAGTTAGGGCGCAATTAACGGCATCCTAGTTTGTGCCGCCGCCTGAGGTTCCCGAATAAAAAGTAGTGGATTTCCAACTTTTCCACTTTTGGCGATAAGACCAATATCAAAAGTTTCGAGCGCAAATGAGCCATAAGAAATGGCGGTTGCTACGTGAATTGCGTCTTTGGGACGAATATCATTCTCCCAAACTAAAATTTGAGCTGACTCTGCAATTTTGCGGGTCACGTTCACGACCCTGATATAGGATCGTCGAAAGAACTTTTGGACGGTTGTGGCTTTATCAATAGTCAACTTGGGCGCATTTCGCATCCAAAGCACTTCAGCAATTGTCAATGCAGACGTGATGATTAATACGTCACCGCGTTCGGCTCGCTCCAACACCCCGTCGCATTTATCTGCTTTTCCAATCTCAGCTTGAAAGTGGCCCAAGAAACAATCGGAGTCCCAATAAATTTTTTCAATGGTCATGCGACGGCCATTATTCCTCTCACTTCTGAGGCAGAAGGCAACTCACTATCTTCCGGCAAAACATCTATGTGAGTAGCCTCAATGCTGATCGGAGTTCCATCTGCACGATAATGAATTTTGCCTTCGACTTCGACACGCCTACGAAAATTCGCAAGCACTTGATTCAGAAGAGTTTCTGGGATGATGCAGTTTATTGCCTTTTGGTATAAGAAGTCCTTAATCCGTATTTTGATTCCGCCGTTTGCGTCGGAAATGGTTTCAAGTCGTCCCTCTATTGTCCCTAAATCATAGTAGGCACTGTTTCCTTCTGCTTGAATTAGTTTTGCAACTCCTATCCCGATATTTACTGGTTCGTGTTTAACCCAAATGTTTATTGTTTGGTTCGGCCCACCTCGTGCAGCCAAATCAGACAACCCTTTTAGATAACCGATGCCCTTTTCTGTCAGGCCAGCTCCTAAGATATCTCCTCGATTGACAGAATGGGCAGCATGCCGCGCTTTCTCATAGATCATAGCTAACCGAGAGCTGGGCGCTGGGGACACAGGCTCAAGTCCAATTAAGCTGCTGCCCTCTTTTACCTTTACAACCCAACTTACATCAGAACCATCGCCGAATTGAGATTGGGTAATTTCATTCACAAAGCCAAAAAAATTACGAACCGCAGAAACAAAATCATCAGGAGCAAGCTCGCCACCAAGGGCAAGTGTTAGGTCAGTAGGTATTTGTTCTGCTTTGGTCATCGTATAAAATCCCTTGATAGCAAATCTATGTCAGAAATAGCATTCTGTATATGCTTCTCTGAGTACGGGCTGTATCCGTCGTTAGAACTGAGAAACGTTAAAGTTAAGGCAACAACCGCCAGACCTGTAACGCTCTTTTGAATCGGCTCTTGCTGCGGGACGACTACACCCCAAATATCCCTCCCACTTGTGGGCAGGGAGAAGAAAAGTGGGGTTCGATGTTATTATTTTTTCAAAGTGTTGGCAGCAAAGCGTTTTCCAGATCCCGCACACTCACCGCGCCGCTTTGGAATGACGGGTGTTGGGGCGTTCGAGAAACAAACGCGAACGTCTCACGACTACCGAACGACCACTTCAACCTGCCAATTGCAGGCGGGCTTGCGCCAAATCATATGATGTCTGCAGTCTCATCAAGGTATCAGCGCTGATCTTGAAATGCCGTTCAAAGCGCTGCGCCATATCAGCGCTCAGGCTGGCATGGCCGTTCAATACTGTACTCAGCGCCTGCCGCGACACACCCATTTCTGCTGACACGTCGGTAATGCTGCGACCATTCGGCACAATGATTTCACTCATAAGCCACCGTCCTGCATGAACTGAAATTGAGGGGTGACAAAAGGAAAGGGGCGCTGCCCGCCCTGTGATTACTCACAGTTTGAACAGCGCCCCTTGGGAGGAACTTGTTTGTCCGACCTTAAATCAGATCAGAAATTCGCCAATTGATTGGCGTGGTAGCGCTTGGCACCCATGTCGGCCAGATCGGCGTCCGACAGGTTTGCCATGGCACGGCGGGTGGCATCTAAGCCCTTGCGCTGAGCCCGGCGCTCAAGCAGGCGCCCGAACATTGTGAAGCTGGTCATGAACCGGCAGCCTCACGCGCAATGCGGCGGATGTCAGAGCGGCCAAGCCCCAGATCGGCCAATTCGCGGGTCGACAGTGATTCAAGTTCAGCCACTGTACGGCTGTAACGCTTCCAGGTGGCAACACGGGTTTTCAGTGTTTCAAACATGGTCATGTCCTTTCGGAGAAAATGGGGTTAGCGGACGGCGTCGCGGGCGATGCGGCTGATATCCGAACGCATGATGCCGAGGTCGGCCAATTCGCGGTTCGACAGAGCGGTGAGCTCGGATACCGTACGATTGTAACGCTTCCAGGTGGTGATGCGGGTTTTGAGTGTTTCAAACATGGTGTAGTCCTTTCGTTAAGTTTCGGACCGGACGGATTTCCGGGTGGTCTATATTTTCTTTCGACAAACGAAATATATGTGCGATGCAGCAAAAATAGCAATGCAAATTTTGCATATCTATCATCGCGTCTAATAAGCCATTGATTTACGATAAATTAATAACATTCGCGTGACTAAGTTGTTCCGTTTAGGGGGAAATTTTAATCGTTTTGGCGACGAAAACATAACAAAAGCAAAAACATTTGGCTTTTTATGTCCGATGTATCTTAAATTTGCATATCAATTTGGCAATTTAGGTTGCAATGCAGCATTATTGCGCCATTTTTAAGCGCCCATTGGAAAAACGGCGACCAGAACGACCAGATCGACCAGATTAACCAGATCGACCAGAACGACCAGATCGACCAGAGGCCATATTCAGCAACCATTAACCATGCGGCTTGCCCGAAAATTTACCGCATTGCCTTAGTCTGGTATCCCAAGTGGGGTCGGTGGCACATCCTGGCTAAGCACTTTCACAAGGTTCCACCCCGTATTTGGAGGCGTTTTTGTCAGTATTGTCCGATTCTCGTGATTTCCTGGAAACACCAGACAACAAGGGTGCCCCGGTAGAGAGTTTTTCCTTGCAGGACGAAGCTTTCAAGATCAACCACATGGCCTTTCTCGAGGGAATGGGTCAGGATCGCCCCCAAACATCGCAAGAACCCGCTGCTGAAGCCAATTGGCCTCTGCTTCCCCAAGCCGTGGACTTCGGCCCGCCTGAATTCAAATTGGATATTGCAGGACAGAACAAGGCCCAGGATGCCGCTGCGGCCGTCACCTATCACTGGCATATCCCCACGGACAGAATTTCATGGAGCGGCAATGCGCCATCCCTGTTGGGTGTGTCGCCGGATTGCATTTCCACAGGCAAAGCCTTCGCCAGCCTGCTTGACAACCAGAACTTTACCAGCCGCTATGACGCTGTCATGCGCACCAAGGCCATAGATGCTGGCGAAGGTGTCAGCTTTGAAATCGAGTATATGTTGCGCCCCGGCGGCCGCGACTCCAATGAAACCATGTGGGCAGAGGACACCGGCAAATGGTTTGCCGACGCCAGGGGCTATCCGACGGATGTCTATGGCATCATGCGCAAAGCCAACGAGCGCCACACCCGCGACCAGCACATGAACTTTCTCAGCAACTGTGATCCCCTCACCGGCATGATGAACCGCAACCGCATGCAGGATGCCTTGGGCGAGGCCATTACCGTTGCGGTATCCGAAAAATCCCCCGGCGCCTTTGCCATTCTTGCCATCAACAACCTCGATGTGATGAATGAGGCCTATGGTTTCGAAGTCGCCGACGAAGTGGTTGTGGCACTGGGCCAGCGCCTGCGCCATGTCATGCGGTTGGGCGATGGCATAGCCCGCTATTCCGGCAGCAAGTTTGGCATCATTCTCAACAGCTGCAGGCCAGAGGAGCTGATTTTTGCCCTTGAACGTTTCATGCGGGCCGTGCGCGACAGTGTGATTGAAACCAGGCACGGTCCGGTATGGGCGCTGCTCAGCATTGGTGCTGTCAGCTTGCCAGCCTTGGGCGATACAGCAGCCAAGGCCATTGCCCATGCCGAGGAAGCCTTGAGTGAATCCTTCCGCCTGCCATCTGATGGCTATGTCGTCTACACAAGTTCAGAGGAACGCAAAACCCAACGCCTGCTGAACGCCCGTTGCGCCACTGAAATTGTCGAATGTCTGCAAAATGGCGTTTTCAAATTGGCCTACCAGCCGATTTACGATGCCACTACAGGCGACGTGATTCTGCACGAAGCGCTGCTGCGCATGGCCGACAATACCGGTGCCATGATTACCGCAGGGCACCTAGTGCCGATTGCCGAACGGTTGGGCCTTATACGGTTGATTGACCGGGCTGTCTTGCAATTGGCCCTGTCAACCCTGCAGGTCTATCCGGAAGCCAGGTTGTCGGTAAATATTTCAGCCACAACCGCCAATGACCCGCGCTGGAACATACAACTCATCGACATGATTGCAGCGGCAAGTGAATTGGCACCGCGTCTGGTCATTGAACTCACCGAAACATCGAAACTAGGCGATCTCGACACCTCCCACACTTTCCTGACCGCACTGCAGCGCCATGGTTGCGGTGTGGCGCTTGATGATTTCGGCGCGGGCTATACGTCCTACCGCAATCTCACGCAGCTTCCCCTTACCATGATCAAGCTCGACGGCAGTTTCTGTGTTGATATCACCCAAAAGACCGACAACCAGATCTTTGTCAAAAGCATGGTTGACCTTGCCCGTTCCTTCGGGCTGAAACTGGTGGCGGAATGGGTTGAGAACGAATCTGATGCCGAGATGTTGCGCACCCTTGGCGTTGACTACCTGCAAGGCAACTATTTTGGCGAAGCCTCGGTCGAGGCTCCCTGGGCAGCCCAGGTGCACCGCTCTTTCGCTATTGAAAACGGTGCAGCAACAACCAACAATATCGCACCATCAACTTTCATGGTCGGTCAATCTGAAGCCGCACCTGAAACCAACCCAGCCTTTGCCCCTGCAGATGAGGTTTCACCTGCCATGGCGGAGCTTGAGCATGTCCCCACAGAAATCGTCGACATGCCAACAACGGATCAGCCAGCAGAACCTGCAACGCTTGATGTGGCGATGCCCAGTCAAGTGGCATCCGCAGCACAGCCCGACATTGATGATTGGTCGTTGCAAACCGCGACGGACGAAAGTCTTGGCCTGCTGAATTCAATCCTCGCAGAATTTTCAGCAGCCTTGAACCCATCAGGCCAGCAACCGGAGGCCGTCAAGTTGGCCTCCTGAACTTGTCGTCCATTCAGCCTTGCCCCCTCAATTCCGGTTGAGGGCCTCAAGTTTTTCCTGCATGGCCGCCATCTGCTCCTTGAGAACCTGTAGATCATCGCGGCTCGTAGCGCTGCGCTCAGGATTTGCGGGCTTCGAGGCCGACGTTGCCGCTGCAAAGGGATTGACGAATCCCGGCGGCATGGCCCCCCCAAAACCACCGCCCAAACCGTTGGCCAACCCACCGGCAACACCGCCGCCAAACGGCGTGAACATCTTCAGCGAGTCCTGAAACATCTGCATGTTGCGCTTGGTCGTCTCTTCAATCAGTTTAAAGGCATCACCACCCGTTGCCGCACCCATTTGTTGGCGCAGCTTGTCCTGCTCCTGTGCCAGATTGCCCATGGAGAATTCCAGAAAGCCGGGAACCATGCCTTGCATGCTGTCACCATAGAAGCGGATGAGCTGGCGCAGAAAATTCACCGGCAGCAACGTGTTGCCTTCCTTGCCCTCTTCTTCAAAAATGATCTGGGTGAGCACCGAGCGGGTGATTTCTTCGCCTGACTTTGCATCAAACACCACAAAATCCACACCTTCCTTCACCATCTTGGCAAGGTCTTCAAGTGTCACGTATGTTGATGTGGCCGTGTTATAAAGTCGGCGATTGGCATACTTCTTGATCACGGTGGCATTCTTGGGTTTGGCTTGTTCCGGCTTTGGTTGGTCTTCGCTCACGCTGATCTCCTGTTACGCGCCGTACTTTTTAAAAATTTGCGCTCTGCACCGCACAATTGCAAGGGCAAAAACAAGGGGCAACGCACAATCACGTGGCTTCGCATTGCAACATCAGGTCAATCTCTGCCATAACCAGCAAAATCCATATCGAGAGAGAGCACCATGTCCACAGAAGTCGTCATCGTATCCGCCGCCCGCACGCCTGTCGGGTCTTTCAATGGGGCGCTGGCCTCGCAAACTGCCGCCCAACTTGGCACGGTCGCCCTGAAAGCTGCCATCGAACGGGCGGGCATCAGCGCGGATGAAGTAGGTGAAGTGATTTTGGGGCAGGTTCTGACCGCAGCCCAAGGCCAGAACCCGGCCCGCCAGGCAGCCATTCATGCCGGTATTCCCAACACGGCAACCGCTTGGGGCCTTAACCAGGTCTGTGGTTCCGGCCTTCGCGCAGTAGCTTTGGGCATGCAGCAAATTGCTTCCGGTGATGTAAAGATCGTCGCTGCCGGCGGCCAGGAATCCATGAGCAAATCCACCCATGCCGCCCATCTGCGTGATGGCATCAAAATGGGTGATTGGAATTTCATCGACACCATGATCCGGGATGGCCTGTGGGACGCTTTCCATGGCTACCACATGGGAACCACGGCCGAAAATGTTGCCAAGCAGTGGCAGATCACCCGTGAAGAGCAGGATGCCTTTGCTGTTGCCTCGCAAAACAAGGCCGAAGCCGCACAAGTGGCTGGAAGATTTAAAGACGAGATTTGCGCCGTGACCATTGCAGGTCGCAAGGGCGATGTGATTGTGTCAGAAGATGAATACATCAAGAAGGGAGTAACCCTCGATAGCGTCACAAAACTTCGCCCGGCATTTTCGAAAGACGGCACGGTGACCGCCGCCAATGCCTCCGGCATCAATGATGGTGCAGCGGTTCTGATCTTGATGTCGGCAGCCGAAGCGGCAAAGCGCGGTCTCACACCGCTGGCCCGCATTGCCTCCTGGGCGACGGCTGGCGTTGATCCCGCAGTCATGGGTTCAGGCCCGATTCCGGCCTCTCGTTTGGCTTTGCAAAAAGCCGGCTGGAAAGCCGCTGATCTTGACCTCGTAGAAGCCAACGAAGCTTTTGCAGCCCAAGCCTGTGCCGTCAACAAAGACATGGGCTGGGATACCGCGAAGGTCAACGTCAACGGCGGCGCCATCGCCATCGGTCACCCGATTGGTGCTTCTGGTGCGCGTGTGTTGATTACCCTGCTGCATGAAATGAAACGCAGCAACGCCAAAAAAGGCCTCACAACATTGTGCATCGGCGGCGGCATGGGCATTGCCATGTGTGTGGAGCGGTAAAAGCCTATAGATGAGCAATATTACTGACGGTAGATCGCTTGAATTATTTTTTGTCGACGGCAAACCTGACGGTATGCTGACTGCGGAAGTTTTTAATTGGACTGGCCATGTTCTTTATTGCCCCAGAACAAATATTTCCGCAGCACTTGCCCGCAAAGAGGCAAAACATACTGGCGTCTACATCTTGCTTGGCGAGAAAGATGACGAGCCCTGCGCCTACATCGGCGAGGCGGAAGAAATTGATCTCCGGTTAAAGCAGCATGTGCAGAACAAGGATTGGTGGACAAGTGTAGCCATCATAACCTCGTCTGCGAACAGTTTGAACAAGGCGCATGTTAAATACTTGGAATCTCGTCTTGTTGAAGAAGCAATCAAGCTTAACCAAATTAAGCTTGAAAATGGAAATGTCCCGCCGCGCTCAAGCCTCTCCGAAGCAGCGCAGTCGAACATGGAATCTTTTTTATCTTATTTGTTGATGGTGCTTCCTGCCATCAGGATCGACATGTTTGTGCAACGCAAGCGTCCATCCGGTGTTCAAGCTCAACAGACTCCGCAGGCGAGCGTTGCGTCTCCCGTTGCGACATTTGAACTGATCAGCCAAAAAAATGGCGAATGGAACGCAACAGCAATTCTCCAAGAGGGAGAGTTTACAATTCAAGCAGGTTCCATCGTAAGGGGCAGTTGGATCGGTGATACCAGTGCTAAAAGTAGTTATTCAAAATTGTATCAGACGCTCTTCGAGCAGGGCATTTTAGCAGACGAAAACGGTCAACGAGTTTTCAAGTCGAGTTATGTATTCAATAGCCCAAGCGCAGCAGCTGCAGTCGTAAATGGGCGGTCCGCAAATGGCCAAACTGCTTGGCGGCTCAAGGGAAGTGACATTACATTCCGGCAATGGGAAGCGGAGCAAGTTGATTTTTTGATCGCTCGGTGATTTATTTGATTATCAAGCTGCCTTTGCCACCTTGCGCGGTAGCTTCTGAATGACCCGGCCAGCTTCGATTTCAGCCAAGCGGAGATCATGTGCGCTTTGCAAGTTGAGCCAGAACAATGCACTTGTCCCAAACCAGTGCCCTAAACGCAGCGCAGTGTCTCCTGTAATGCCGCGCTTTCCCTTTACAATCTGAGTCATGCGATTGGCAGGAACTTTGACTTGACGCGCCAGTTCAGTTGCAGAAACGCCTAATTCCTTGAGTTCTTCGGCAAGAATTTCACCTGGATGAATTGCTGGTCGTGCCATTGTCTGCCCTTTGCTAACGATGATAATCTACTATCTCGACTTTCAACGGACCCATGGCACTTTTTGGCCATTCAAAGCATATCCGCCATTGATCGTTGATCCGGATTGAGAATTGACCAAGCCTCTTGCCTTTCAGGCCTTCCAGTCGGTTACTTGACAGCTGCTGCAAGTCTGTAAGGCTGGTCGCAGCGTCCAAAATCTCCAGCCGTCGATAAGCTTGCGTACCGAAAGATTGAAATCGGCGGACCGTTTCGCCGTCAGCAAAAGCTTGAGTCTGCTTGTCTTTGTAGCTTTGGATCACCCTCCCTTGTTACAGCGATTCATGATGTACGTCAAACATACATCTTGAATTTGGTACCCGCACTTTTTGCGTCACGTCAGTAGCGGCGGCATGGGCATTTCCATGTGTGTGGAGCGATAGTTACTTCGCCACCACCCGCAACTCCACGCCTGCCTGTTCCTGCAGATAACCAATAACCCCAAACAGATTTCGGGCCTGCGGGTTTCCGTTTGGCCCGAACATGCGGATGAGACTCTTTGCGGGTGTATCTATGGCATCAGCAAGTTGCTGAAAGCCAACCGTCGCCTTGATGTAGTCCCGCAAAATCGACTTGCCGGTTTCAACATCACCAGACAACATGGCATCCACACCTTCACGCAACAGCGCATCGGCGAAAGCCTTGTCCTTCGTCATGCGCGTTTGCACCAGCGCTTTGAAGCTTTTTGTCAGTACCATATGAAACTCCTCACGGCTTGCGCCGCCGCATGTAATCCTGCCAATACAACTTGGCTGCCTTGATATCTTCATCTTGACGCTTCTTGCTTCCGCCCGTGAGCAAAATTACCAAGCCGCCACCATCACGTCCGAAATAGACACGATAACCGGGTCCCCAATCAATTTTGATTTCGAAGATGCCGGAACCAGCCGACTTCACATTCGACACGTTTCCAAGTTCAACGCGAACAAGCGCCGTCGTAACCTTTGCGGCGGCCTGAAAATCCAGAGTTGATAGCCATTTCTCAAATGGACTTGTACCATTCAAATCCAGATAATATCGCAACACCGCCATGGCCACAGGTAACACTTACGTTACCTTTTGTCAAGTAACAGCAACGCTGAATGCTTTCGGGTTTTCTTGATGCAAACAAGTGTTTCACCTGCAAGCTAAAAAACTGTAGTCTGTCCAAGTCGGCAAGCCCAAAGGAACTCTACCTTGAATAAAGACGACATTCTGGCCCTTCAAGCCGCCGGCATCATCGATGCCGCCAAGATGGCTGAGATTTCGGCTTTTCTCGCGGCCCGCACTACACAGCCTGAAACCACCACGCCGCGTTTCGATCTTACCCATGTGCTGTGGTATGTCGGCGCCCTGATCATCATCGGGGCCATGGGCCTGTTCACCAATGATGCCTTCAACCGCATGGGTGGCTGGGCGCTGACGGCCTGCGGCTTGGCCTATGCCATCGTCTTGGGTGTAGCAGGACATTACTTGTGGATCAAAAAATCCCTGCGCATTCCCGGCGGTCTGTTGATTGCCGCAGCGGTCTCCATGGTGCCGATGATCATTTATGGCATTCAGGATGCGCTTGATCTCTGGCGCTTTGCCCAAGGCGATCCTGGTCAATATGGCAATCTGTTTCCCTATATCCATGGCAGCTGGATCTATATGGAAATTGCCACGGTTGTTGTTGCCACCATTGCCGCATATTTCTATCGCTTTTCTTTCATCCTGTTGATTGCCGCCGTGGCCCTATGGTTTTTCTCCATGGATGTCGCCATCTGGTTTTTGCGGACACCGCTCACTGCCAATGACTATAATTTTGATTTCGACACCCGACGCTTCGTCTCGCTTGTTGTCGGCCTGGTGGTCATTATCGCCGCCTGGGTCATGGACCTGAAACGGCGCAAAGGTTCCGACATGGCTTTCTGGCTGCACATCGCAGGGGCCGCCGCCTTCTGGGGTGGCCTTTCGGCCAGTGATGGCGGCACCGAATTGCAGAAATTCATCTATCTGCTCATCAACGTCGGACTGCTCGGCTTCAGCCTGTTTCTTGACCGCAGGATATATGCCATCTTCGGCGGTCTGGGGATTGCCATTTATCTCGGCCAACTGGCTTTCAATACCTTCAAGGACATGATCCTGTTTTCCTTTGCCTTGTCGGGCATTGGGCTGCTCATCATTTTTCTGGGGCTGATGCTGCACCGCAATCGCGGACGCCTTGTCAAAAAACTCGACGACAGTTTGCCGGATTTCTTGAAACGCCTCAAACCCGGCACGCTATGACCGCAGCAATGAATCAGCCAGCCATGCAACAGCAGAAATTGATATCGCCATGACCACCACCCTCTACCGACTGCTCACCGGACCCGACGACGCAAGTTTTTGTCATCGTGTTTCGGAAGCGCTGAGCCAGGGCTGGCAACTCTATGGCTCTCCCACGGTGACCCATGATGCTGAACTGAAGAAAATCATCTGCGGCCAGGCCATCACAAAAACCGTGCAGGTCGGCTATTCTGCTGATATGAAATTGTCGGAACAATAACCGGAGAGAATAATGGCACGCATTGCATTGGTAACAGGTGGTTCACGCGGCATTGGTGCGGCGATTTCGAAGGCCCTCAAGGCGGCGGGTTGCAACGTCGCGGCAAGCTATGCCGGAAATGACGAGGCGGCCAACGCTTTCAAGGTCGAAACCGGCATTCCGGTTTTCAAATGGGATGTGTCATCGCCACAAGCCTGTGCCGATGGCATCAAGGCGGTTGAAGCGGCGCTCGGACCGATTGACATTCTGGTGAACAATGCCGGCATCACCAAGGATGCCATGTTCCACAAGATGACCCTGGAACAATGGCAGGCGGTGATCAACACCAACCTCAATTCCACCTTCAACATGACCCACCCCGTCTGGGGCGGCATGCGCGACCGGGGCTTTGGCCGCGTCATCTGCATTTCCTCCATCAACGGCCAGAAAGGCCAGATGGGACAAGTAAATTACTCCGCCGCCAAGGCTGGCGAATTGGGCTTTGTCAAAGCCCTGGCGCAAGAGGGCGCAGCCAAGGGCATTACCGTCAATGCCATTTGTCCCGGTTATATCGGAACCGAAATGGTCCGTGCCATTCCGCAGGATGTTTTGGAAAAACGCATTCTCCCCCATATTCCCGTGGGCCGCTTGGGCGAACCGGAAGAAATTGCCAGGGCTGTGGCGTTTTTGGCTTCCGATGATGCAGGCTTCATCACAGGGGCAACGCTTTCAATAAATGGTGGACAATACATGGTCTGATGCCAGACTTGTGCCAGTGTTTGCGGCCTTTTGAAATGAATCTTTCCGCTCGATCGAACTTGGCGAGATGTCCCTTCTTCCTTGTGGGGAGGGGTGTCGCTTTTCGACAAAGGGACCTCATCCGTCTCGCGCCAAGAGGCGCGATCCACCTTCTCCAACTTCGTTGGAGAAGGGACAGCTTGCAAATGTTGTCCCTTCTCCATCGCAGATGGAGAAGGTGCCCCAACGGGGCGGATGAGGTCC
>JANOVS010000211.1:0-2895 GCA_031417515.1 Hyphomicrobiales bacterium | reverse complement strand
TTGTTGAACCAGTCCACCCAGCGCAGGGTCGCCATCTCAACCGCCGAAGCGTTCGGCCATGATCGTTGCCGCCAGATGACCTCGGCTTTGTAGAGGCCGTTGATGGTCTCGGCCAAGGCGTTATCATAGCTGTCACCGACGCTGCCCACGGAGGGCACCAGCTTGGCTTCAGCCAGGCGCTGGGTGTAGCTCATGGCCAGGTATTGCACGCCCCTGTCGCTGTGGTGGATCAGTCCGTCCTCAGGCGCAGGCCTGCGGGCATGGATCGCCTGTTCCAGTGCATCGAGGACGAAGCCCGCCGTGGCGCTGGTGCTTACCTTCCAGCCAACGATCCGCCGAGCGAAGGCATCGATCACGAAGGCGACATAAACGAACCCGGTCCAGGTATGGACATAGGTGAAGTCGACCACCCACAGCGCATTGGGCCGGCTGACGCGGAACTCCCGGTTGACCTTGTCGAGCGGGCATGGTGCCTTCGGGTTGCTGACAGTGGTAACGCACGTCTTTCCGCGCCTTATGCCCGCCAGCCCCATGGCCCGCATCAGCCGCTCCACGGTACACTTGGCCACTTTGATCCCCTCGCGCCGCAACTGGTGCCAGACCTTGCGGGTGCCATAGAGGCCGAAGCTGGCCTCATGGACCCGCCCGATCTCTTGCCTGATCTCGTCGTCACGCCGGGAACGGGCTGAACGCTTGCCAGGATCGGCAAGGCGGACAGCGTGTTCGTGGTAGGACGATGGGGCGATTGCCAACTCGCGGCACATCGGCTCGATACCCAGTTCCTTGGCGTTTGCGTCGATGAACGCCATCACCATTTGCCTTGGCGGTCGAGCTCCGCCTGCGCAAAATATGCCGATGCCTTGCGCAGGATCTCGTTGGCACGGCGAAGCTCCTTCACTTCCCGTTCCAGCAGCTTGAGCCGATCCCGGTCATTGGCAGCCAGCGCCGCTGGCCCCGATCGTCGGCTCGCCTCCTCACGGCACCAGCGGCGCAACGTCTCCGCCGTGCAGCCGATCTTCGCTGCGATCGAGGTCATCGCCGCCCATTCCGAACCGTAGTCGGCCCGGTGCTCGTCAACCATCCGAACCGCGCGCTCGCGGACCTCAGGCGAAAACTTGTTCCTTGTCGTCATCGTAGCTCCTTCTCACAGATAGGAGCCTCCGGAAAACCCGGGACGCTTCAGTTCGCCTGCCCGCACCGTACAACCCAACCGAGTGCTGCCGGTCGTGGTCATCTGGCGGCACTGGCCCTCCTGATGCCCTTGGCTCCCGCCGCACGCCGAATGAGAGAGGCACCCTCTTTGACAATGGCATTGGCGGGGGACACGGAGCGGATCGACCTCAAGGTTTCCACCTCTTCCGGATGTCGGTCGAGTATCTCCAGCAATCCGACGGCAGCATCGCTCGGCGGGGTGGTGCCGCTCTCGTATTTTTGAAAGGCGCGGCGCCCACCGCCGATGATCCTCCCAGCCTCTTCCTGTGTCAGTCGAAGCTTCTTGCGCACAGATTTGACCCGCGCGGCATAGGCGGCCCGCAATTCCTTGTAGGCATCATTCAGTGCCTGCAGATCGGCACCCGAATGGATGGAGTCACTGTCGTCATCGGGATACCAGCCGGGAACCTCGACCGTGCGCGCCAGCGAGCCGACACTGACGGTCTGTTGCCGGGATGAGCGGCTCAGAACTTGGCCGGTCTCCGGATGGATACGGGTCTGTGTCACTGTCATGCCTCCTTGAAAGACGTCAGTACGATGTCGATCAATGTCTCACCGGCGAACTTGAGATAGAGCCAGAGTCCATCGAACGGGATGCGGTAACTGTCATGCCAGACTTTCGAATTTGGCGGACTGTGGGCCGTTTCCGACTTCACGAAATCCCCCGTCTCCAGCGCCTGCACAACATCGACCACATCCTCGAGCGAATAGCCCAGGGCCTGGGCATCGCGCGTCGCCTTGAGCGTGATTTCCAGGCTACCCACATCACAGAATCTGGCCTGGATAGCGGCAAGATCGTGATGCGGCCTTCTCTTTAACGTCACGACATATACACCTTAGAGGTTAATTTACAAGACCGAGATGACGGCGTGTTGCTGGGCGGACGCCTCAGGCAATTTTCCAGCGCGAGGTGGTGGGCGGGTTACCCTTGAAAAAGCTGCATGGGTTGCCGAGTGCTACCCCCTATCAAGAACGAGAAGGTTCAGGCGGCCTGTCGAAGTGGGCGATCGGCACGGTCGGCGCCGCGTTTCAGTATCGTGAGGATCTCCTCCGACGTGCGAGCTACGGCGAGGCGTAATGCCTCATCCACATGGATATAGCCCTGCGTCACCGTTTGCGCGGCATGTCCAAGCATCGCGGCAATCGTCAGTTCAGAAAAACTGAGATCGCCGGCCACACTGCCAAAGGTATGTCGCAGCGTATGCGGGGTGACATCGGCGATCTTGGCGATCGCACATAGGCGCGCGAGGCAATCCCGGGCGGTCGTGATCGGACCGCTGGTGTCCACAGAAGGAAATACGTGGAGGTTGCCGGCAAGAGCGGGCTGGTCCTGGATCAGCTTGATCGCGGCTGCGCCAACCGCTCGTAGCTGAGCGTCTCCCTTCGTGTCGGGGAACGCCACAAAGCCTCCGCCTGCATTCAGCCAATCACGTTGCATCGCCTGGCCCTCCAGGCGACGAAACCCCGTCAAGAGCAGCAGCTTGATGATGCAGCCTTCGAGCTCGCGCATTTCTTTCTGCACCACGCCCTGATGCAGGCGTTTGCCCTTTTCGCCGACGAATAACGGGCGCTCTGGTGTTTCCGCGAACGGGCAGATTTCGCGGTAATCGTGCAGGACTGTTTCGACAATTGCCAGCACCGGCACTTGCCGCTCCTTGCGGCCCTTGCCCATGACGCGCAGGA
>JANOVS010000210.1:0-23740 GCA_031417515.1 Hyphomicrobiales bacterium | reverse complement strand
TCGAGAAGCGACTTCAGTCGCGGTTTCGACGAAAATTCTTCAAGTGTGATGTCCATGGTGAGCCTCCGAATCAGGGAGGCCCATGGAATCACACAAAATGCAAAGGGTTAAGCCCCGTTAACTTGAGTTCGGAGCCCTGATTCACCGCTAACCAATTTGAATCCTTTGCGAATATTGCATAGAGGGCGGGTCATTGTTGGATGCTTGTGCTGAGTCAAATGGCATGTCGATTTACAACCACGGAACCAAGTCGATGGAACGTCACCTTGAGACAACGTCGAGGCAATCAAGATCAAGACAGTGGGGCAAGCTCACCGCGCGTGTTGTTGACACTTCACCTTGTCAACAATGTGTGCGATCGGCAACATTGCGCCTGGCGTAAATCGATTACGCCTATCCGTGCTTACAAAGAGCTTACATTGAGCATTAGGGCGACAGAGTAAGCAAGAAACGCCCCGAAGGTCATCTCTTAATTTCTTGATTGTATTGGGAAAATTGGAGCGGGCGAAGGGATTCGAACCCTCGACCCCGACCTTGGCAAGGTCGTGCTCTACCCCTGAGCTACGCCCGCTTGGCGCCTTGGAACGACGGTTGATATGTTCCAATTGGCGGTCTTATTGCCTAAGCCTGTTCAAATGCAATAGCACATTAGAGATTGTCCAAATACCTGCTTCCGGAGTTATTTTCATGCCCGCCAGTCGCGAAATGCTGCTGCAACGCCTTCTATCACTTGGCCTTTCAACAACCACCCACGACCATCTTCCGGTCTTTACTGTCGATGAAGCCAAAAAGATCCATGACGGAATTGCCGGAGGCCATTGCAAAAACCTGTTTTGCAAAGATGAAAAAGCCATGCTCTGGCTGATCGTGGCACTTGAAGATTCGGTTATCAATCTCAAAACAGCGCCTGGCAAAATTGGTTCGCGTCGCCTGAGTTTTGGCAAGCCCGACCTGTTGATGGAAATCCTGGGTGTTGAACCCGGATCAGTCACGCCCTTTGGCTTGATCAATGATGAGGCGTTGCGGGTCAACGTGATTCTGGATGAAGCGATGATGGGGTGTGAGGTTTTGAATTTTCACCCCTTGCGCAATGATGCGACGACAAGCATCAAATCCAGTGACCTCGTAAGGTTTATTGCTTCCTGTGGCCATGCCCCGCGCATTGTCGCCGTCAGTGATCCCTTGTAAAACTGATGCAATCCATTATCTCACAACCAGACGCTTCTCATCATAAAGACTTCTGCCATGACATTGCTTGATCCATCAAACGCCACCGCAAAATCAATCGTCAGGGATGCAACCGATGCCAGTTTTGTTGTCGATGTCATGGAGGCCTCAAAGCAGACGCCGGTGATCGTCGACTTCTGGGCGCCGTGGTGTGGTCCTTGCAAGCAATTGGGGCCGGTCATCGAGAAAGTCGTGCGGGAATCCCATGGCAAGGTGAAGCTGGTCAAAGTCAACATCGACGAGAACCCTCAATATGCCGGACAATTGCGGGTGCAGTCCATCCCTGCGGTATTTGCCTTTGTCGATGGCAGGCCTGTTGATGGTTTCATGGGCGCACAATCTGAATCGACGATCCGTCAATTCATCCTGCGCTTGAGCAAAATGGGTGGCATGGCGGCGCAGATTGCCCAGGGCATGGAAATGGCACGGCAGGGCCTTGAACAAAAGGACATGGAAACCGTGCTGGATATCACCAGCCAAATCCTCGGTGCTGATCCCGCCCAAATCGAAGCTTATGCCTTGAAAGCCAGGGCTGAAATGGAATTGGGTGAGCTTGAACAGGCCGGTGCCACCTTGGCCGCCGTGCCTGCCGACAAAGTTGCTGATCCCCATATCATCAGTGCCAAGGCGGCTTTGGACTTGCTGCTCAATCCGGTTGATACCAGTGCCATGGGCGAACTGGAACGCCGCATTGCTGAAAATCCCGCCGACCATGCAGCGCGGGTTGAACTTGCGGTTCTGCTGAATGGCTCCAACCAGCGCGAAGCCGCCATTGAACAGCTCGTTGCGGTGATTGGCCGGGACCGGACGTGGAATGATGATGGGGCACGCAAGCAACTGGTGCAATTCTTTGAGGCCTGGGGGCCCAAGGATGAAATGACACTGTTGGGTCGCAGGCGTCTTTCATCTGTGCTATTCAGGTGACCCAATGCCAGTGAAACGCTATCAAACCATTGCCGAATTGCCGGATACGCTGCCGGTATTTCCGCTTTCGGGCGCTTTGTTGCTGCCCCGCGCAGAATTGCCGCTGAATATTTTTGAACCGCGCTATCTCAGCCTGTTCAATGACATGATTGCCCAACATCGCCTCGTCGGCATGATCCAGCCGCAGTCCCCGGACAAATCTGGCGGCCAACAGGATCAACCGCGGCTCAGCAAAATTGGTTGTGCGGGTCGCATTACTTCGCTTTCAGAAACTGATGACGGAAGGTTGCTGGTGGCTTTGACCGGCATTTGCCGCTTTGAAATTCTGCATGAGCTGGAAGTTGCCACAGCCTATCGGCAATGTGCTGTGACCTATGATGGTTTTGCGGCTGATCTGGTGGCCGAGAATCAGGCCCTCGCAGTTGACCGCAATGCCTTGATCACCGCGTTTCGACATTATCTTGAAGCCAACAACATGTCGGCGAACTGGCAAGAGGTGGAGAAGGTTTCCACCGAAAATCTGGTCAATACCTTGTCACAGCTTGCACCCTATCCGGCTCCCGAAAAACAGGCCCTGCTGGAAGCGCCTGATCTCAAGTCCCGGGCCGACATGCTGATTGCCCTGACGGAACTGGCATTGGCCAAATCCGGTGGCAGCCTGAATACGACCTTGCAGTGAGATGACAGAACTTCTCCCCCGTTGTGATCCCCGGCTGCTTGAGCTCTTGGTATGTCCGGTGACCAAGACCAGGCTTTCCTATGATGAGGCAAGGCAAGAGCTGATCAGCAAGGCCGCTGGCCTTGCCTATCCGATCCGCGATGGCATTCCAATCATGTTGGCTGAAGAAGCCCGGGAGCTTGCCGATGGCTGAAAGCTTGTCGGCACCATGGCCTGTGGAGTTGCGACTTTCTGACCAGGGCCGCAATCTCAACCTGGTGATGGACAGTGGTGAGCACTGGGAAATTGCCGCAGAATTATTGCGGGTGGAAAGTCCCAGTGCCGAAGTCAAAGGCCATGGACCGGGCCAGGAACAACTGGTGTGGGGCAAGCGCTTGGTGTTCATCACGCGTGTAGAACCGGTTGGCAATTATGCGGTGCGGCTGCATTTCAATGATGGTCACAACACCGGACTTTATACATGGTCCTATCTGGCCAAGCTGGGCGTGGAAGGTGAAGCGATGATGCTGGCTTATGAAGCCAAACTGAAAACGGCTGGACTTTCGCGCTAACCCGGCAACAGGCCTTGCATGAGCCTGGGCAGATTTTGAGCTTCTCCCGCCGCTTCACGCATCAGAAATGATTTGGCTTGTGGCCATTGATCGATCAATTTCAGTCCGGTTTTTCTCGCATCACGAAGCAGCGGCAGGTTGTTGCTGAACAGTGTGTTCATGGCTTCCATGGTAGCCGCAGTCGCCCAGGTATCAAATCGCCTGCTGCGCTGGTAGGTTTCGAGGACGGCCGTTCCGCCAATATCATCGCCGCGCAGGAATGCGGCTGCCACACTATCAGCCAGGGCTGCCACATCCTTGTAACCGAGATTGAGGCCAAGGCCCGCCAGGGGATGAATGGCATGGGCCGCATCACCGATCAGGGCTGTGCGGGGGGCAATAAACTGGTCGGCGATCTGCAAGGCGAGGGGATAGGCGGCGCGCGGGCTTTCCAGAGCGAGTGTGCCGAGTTGCGATCCCAGTTTGTGATTTAGCTCAAACAGGAAATCCGCTTCGGCCAAAGCCATCAAACGGTCCGCCTCCTCGGGACTGGTGCCCCAGACGATTGACGCGCGGTTTTCGGGAAGTGGCAAAAACGCAAAAACCCCGTCTGGCGAAAAATGTTCCTGGGCTTGGCCATTGTGGGGGTGTTGATGGGAAATCGAAAACCCAAGGGCGGTTTGCCGATAGGCATGGCCCTGGACCTTGATACCTGCAAGCGCCCGGGTCTTCGAGGCCTTGCCATCTGCCGCAACGACGAGACTGGCGCGGATCACTTCACCATTGTTGGTCGTTACTTCGGCCAAACCACGATCAGTTTTGATCCCGTCGATCGCCGTTTCCGGCAATACTGAGATTGCGGGAGAACGATCCACAGCTGCCATCAAGGCGCTGGCGATATGGCGGTTTTCAATGATCGAGGCGGCGGCCCGATGGCTATCATCGGTGGCAAATGACAGCAGTGTTGGCCGTTGGGCAAAACCGCCCACGCCATCGGTGACGATGATATCGCGCATTTCTTCGGCATGGGGCGCGAGGTCTTGCCAGAGACCCAAGGCCGCCAGCATGCATTGGGTTGTTCGGGTAATGGCGGTGCCGCGCGAATCGCTGCCGCTTGCCGCAAAGGTCCGGGGATTGCGGGCATCGATGACGATGACATTGAGCGGCGAACGAAGTGTAGCCCCGCCCAATGCGAGCGCTGCCGCAAGTCCATTTGGCCCAGCACCAATGATCAGAACGTCTGTTTTCATATCTGGACCAAAATAGCCCGGTTTAAGGTTTTGTCACGACTTCAATATGCATAACTTTTAATCACGATTAAAGTACTGCCTATTTATTGATCACAATGAAGCAGTGGCTGTCGGGGATACCTACAATTTAAATCATTATTTTCAATAGCTTACGATCCTCTACTGACTGGCACGGCACTTGATAGGGTGAGTCACAACAGGAAAGGGGTAGGCATGAAATACATTATCGCCATTATCAAACCATTCAAACTTGACCAGGTGCGCGAAGCACTGGGGGCATTGGGCATTCAAGGTATCACCGTCACCGAAGTCAAAGGCCACGGGCGGCAGAAGGGCCATACGGAGTTTTACCGGGGGGCTGAATATGCCGTGAGCTTTGTGCCGAAAATCAAAATTGAAATCGCTGTCGAATCAGCGATTGCCGACAAGGCGATCGAAGCAATTCAGATGGCTGCGCAAACCGGACAAATCGGCGACGGCAAGGTCTTCGTGTTGCCGCTCGAATTGGCGCTTCGGGTTCGCACCGGCGAAACCGGGGCTGCCGCCCTCTAATCCCATTCATCAAAAAAGGAAAACTTACATGTCCGTTCGAGACATCTTCAGCCACAAGGCGATGGCCCTTCCACTGGGTCTTGCTTTGGCTGCCCTGCTGCCGGCTCAACAAGCCCTGGCCGCTGCCAGTGTCAACAAGGGCGACACCGCCTGGATGTTGATCGCCACAGCACTTGTGGTCTTCATGACCATTCCCGGTCTTGCCTTGTTTTATGGCGGTCTGGTCCGCTCCAAAAACGTGCTGTCTATTCTGATGCAGGTGTTTGTGGCCTTCTCGTTGATCTCCATTCTCTGGGTGGTCTACGGCTATTCATTGGCCTTCACCAATGGCAATGGCTTCATCGGTTCGTTTGACAAGATGTTCCTGAATGGCATCACCACAGGCTCCATGGCGGCGACGTTCTCCAAGGAAACCTATATTCCGGAATTCGCCTATCTGGCTTTCCAGCTGACGTTCGCCGCTATCACACCAGCGTTAATTATTGGGGCTTTTGCTGAACGCATGAAGTTCTCAGCTGTTCTGCTGTTCCTGACGATCTGGTTCACCTTCTCCTACCTGCCGATGGCCCATATGGTCTGGTGGTGGGCCGGACCCGACTGCTACACGCTCAGTGCTGCCGCCATCGATACGGTGAAGGCTTGTGTGGGTGATGCAGCGGCCACAGACTTCTTGGCGAAACTTGTTGCCGCGACTGATGATGCAGCCAAGGCAATAGTGCTCTCGGACTATTCTGCCGCTGTGGCTTCAGCCAATGGCTGGTTGTTCAACAAGGGTGCCCTCGATTTTGCCGGTGGTTCCGTCGTTCATATCAATGCCGGTGTGGCAGGTCTGGTCTGCGCCATCATGCTGGGCAAGCGTGTGGGTCTTGGCCGTGAAGCCATGGCACCGCATAACCTGACGGTTGCCGGTATTGGCACGGGCATGTTGTTGTTTGGCTGGTTCGGCTTCAATGCCGGTTCCAACCTTGAAGCCAATGGTCTTACGGCACTCGTCATGCTCAACACCATTCTTGGTGCGGCTGCGGCAACGCTTGCCTGGTCGTTTGGCGAATGGCTGACCCGTGGTCATGCCTCGTTCCTGGGTGCGGCTTCTGGCATGGTGGCTGGTCTGGTGGCGATTACACCGGCCTGTGGCTGGGTGGGCCCCATGTCTGCCATCGTCATCGGCTTGATCGCTGGCGCTGTCTGTCTCCTGGCTGTGGTATGGCTGAAGAAGAAGCTGGGCTATGACGACGCACTTGATGTGTTTGGTGTGCATGGCATTGGCGGCATTGTTGGCGCACTGCTCACCGGCATCTTCGTCAACCCGAATTGGACGGGTGGCTGGATGGGCCAGGGTGTGGTGGACTATCTTGCCGTTGACGCAACCGCCAAAACCGCTGATTTTGTCATGAGCACGCAAATCATGGCGCAGATCTATTCGGTGCTTACCGCAGCAGCTCTCTCGGCTGTGGTCAGTGTGGTTGCCCTTCTGATCTGCAAATATACCGTCGGTCTGCGGATTGAAGAACAGGCCGAACGCGAAGGCCTTGATCTTTCAAGCCATGGTGAGCGGGCCTATTCCTGATCCCGCCCCAACATTCAACATCTCCCCTTCCGCCCAATTGGCGGGAGGGGTTTGCATTTTTGAAATACCCGTGAAGAATTTCACCTGTTAAGTCTCCCTTAACCAAGCCAACGGCAAACTGCTGTTAACCATTTGTTATGCTGCCTGCCGCCATCGGCTTGCAGCGATGGAGACAGGCATGGCCTTGCACGACACCTATGATACCGACGACAGCGTCATCCCGGCAGGACTTCGGCGCTTTGTCAGAAGGCGGGCCGGGGAATTGACCGGACTTGCCCTGCTTGCCGCCATTATTGTCGCCAGCCTGTCGCTTGCCTCATGGTCTGCCCAAGATCCTTCAATGAACCATGCCACCGATGCCCTGCCGCGCAATTGGTTGGGCAGGCCTGGTGCCATTATTGCGGATCAACTGTTCAGGCTGCTGGGCCTTGCCAGCCTTCCGCTATTGTTCATACCCTTGACCTGGGCTTTACGTCTGGTGACCCATGAAAGTGTGGAATCGCCGCGCCGCAGTTTTGGCTTTTGGATACTTGCCGTGTTGACAACCGCCATGGCCTTGTCATCGCTGCCATTACCGGGACTTTGGCCGATGCCTGCCGGGATGGGCGGGCAAGTTGGTGATGTGATCAGCGGCGGATTGATTTCTGCCTTGGCCATCGGTGTCAAAGGCCTGATTGCCAATCTACTGGTGAGCCTCTCCGGGTTTGCCTTGATGTTCTGGAGCATACTCCGGGCCATTGAAATGTCGCGAGATGAAGCGCGCACCCTGTTCATGGCCCTTGCCCGGATTCTCAGGCTTGGTTTTGCTGGCGTGCCACGCCTGTTGAATCCGGCTAAACTCTTGCCGCTGTTTTCAGGAGCGATTGGTCTTTTCAAACGGCAAGAAAAAATCAAACCTGCCACGCGCCGCCTATCACGTCCCATCGTGGCAGGAGATGATGCCGACACCGATGCAGACGGGCAACTTGTGCCCACGCCTGGTCTGGTGCGCAGCCGTAAAGTTCACATTGCCGATGACGTCGATGCAGATGAAGACAATCAATCCGAAACGGGAGATGACGTCGATGGCGATGAAGAACCAGTTGTTCCTCTCGCCATCGTGCCACGCAAGGCTTCAGCCCCAGCGGCAATTTCGCGCGGTCCAAAACGGGCACGGCATGGCGCTGATTTTGATCTGCCCGATCTCGGCCTGTTGTCGGAACCCAAGAAACTTGGCAAGCAAACCGAAATTTCCCGTGAAACCCTGGAAGAAAACGCCCGGGCGCTAGAAGGTGTGCTGGAAGATTTTGGCGTCAAGGGGCAAATCGTGGCTGTCAGGCCGGGCCCCGTCGTTACGCTTTATGAACTTGAGCCCGCACCCGGCATCAAGTCCTCAAGGGTGATTTCCCTCGCTGATGATATTGCCCGGTCGATGAGTGCCATTTCTGCCCGTGTCGCTGTTGTGCAGGGGCGCAATGCCATCGGCATCGAATTGCCCAATGCCAAACGCGAGACAGTATTCTTGCGTGAAATGTTTGCTGCTGAAACCTTCATCAACAGTTCTGCATCCTTGTGTTTTGCGCTGGGCAAAAACATTGGTGGCGAGCCGATCTATGCCGATCTCGCCCGCATGCCGCATCTATTGATTGCCGGTACGACAGGTTCCGGCAAGTCAGTGGGCATCAATACCATGATCCTCTCCCTGCTGTATCGGCTGCCGCCGGATCGCTGCAAATTGATCATGATCGATCCCAAGATGCTGGAACTTTCGGTCTATGAGGGCATTCCACATCTCCTTGCACCTGTCGTCACCGATCCAAAGAAGGCGGTTGTGGCGCTCAAATGGGCGGTGCGCGAGATGGAAGAGCGCTACAAGAAAATGTCGAAAACCGGCGTGCGCAATGTCGACGGCTATAACAGCCGGGTTGCCCAGTTGATTGCCAAGGGCGAGAAGCTGACGCGCACCGTGCAAACCGGATTTGATCCCCTGAGCGGCGAACCGACATTCGAGCAGGAGGAAATGGACACCACCCACATGCCCTATATCGTGGTCATTATCGACGAAATGGCCGATCTCATGATGGTGGCTGGCAAGGATATTGAAGGGGCAGTGCAGCGCCTGGCCCAGATGGCGCGTGCCGCTGGCATCCATGTTGTCATGGCCACCCAGCGTCCGTCGGTTGACGTCATCACCGGCACCATCAAGGCCAACTTCCCGACGCGCATCTCCTTCCAGGTCACCTCGAAAATCGACAGCCGGACAATTCTGGGTGAAATGGGTGCTGAACAACTGCTGGGACAAGGCGATATGCTTTACATGGCAGGTGGTGGCCGCATCTCGCGTCTGCACGGACCTTTCGTCTCTGACTCTGAAGTCGAAGCCATTGTTACCCACCTCAAGGCCCAGGGTGTGCCAGATTATGTTGAAGCCGTCACTGAAGAGCTTGACGAAGAAGAATATGGTGATCCAGGTGCCATGGCTGAAGCTGGTGGATCGGGTGACAGCCTCTATGATCAAGCCGTGGCCGTGGTGTTGCGCGACAAGAAAGTTTCAACGAGCTATGTGCAGCGCCGTCTGCAAGTGGGGTACAACAAAGCCGCAAGCCTGATTGAACGGATGGAAAAAGAAGGTGTTATTTCCGGAGCCAATGCCACGGGCAAGCGGGAGATACTTGTGCCCGGTGACAGTGCCCGGTGATTGGCCAAGGTGATTGGGCACGGTGATTGGGCACGGTGATTGGGCACGGTGATTGGGCACGGGCGAAATGGTCTTATGGCGGCCTCAAATCCGCCCGCTTGGACTGGCAAGGCCCCCAAAGAGAATGGAATGGAAAGGAATTTTACAATGGTTTCATTGAAACATTTTATGGCTGCTGGCTTTATCGGAATGGCATTGCTTTCCACGGTTCCTGCCATGGTCGGTTCCGCCGTTGCAGCGAAATCGCAGGTAAAGTCCCTGGCCCTCAACGAGGACCAGATCGCCGCTGTCAAGCGGATCGATGCCTATCTCAACAGCTATCAGTCGCTCCGCGGCAATTTCCTGCAAACCAGTCCGCGCGGTCGCTCGACGCGGGGTGTCATGAACATTTTGAAGCCGGGAAAATTGTTGTTCGAATACGAGGCGCCCAATCCCCTGCTGATTGCATCGGATGGAAAATGGCTGACGATCAAGGACAAGGTGAAGGAAAAAGGCGACCAGGTGCCTTTGTCGTCAACACCGCTCCGGCTTATCGTTTCACCGAAGATCAGTTTGATGGCGGAAGCCCATGTGGTGGGGTTTGAACAGGCCGACGGCATTTTGACTGTGGCGCTTGCCGACAAGAAGGGTGGGCTGAAAGGCCAGATCATCCTGGTTTTTGATGAAACCAAGAATGAACTTCTGCAATGGATCATTGTGGATGGCAAAGGTCAGCGCACGACTGTGCAGCTTGTCGATCTGGAAAAAAATGTGAAGATCAACCCAAAGATTTTCAACGTGACAATCAATCGCGACAAGCAAAAATAGAACCTATTGATGATTTTCCCACTGCCTGAAGGGCGTTCGCCTTGATCGGGCAAAGGGACCTCATCCGTCTCGCGCCAAGGGGCGCGATCCACCTTCTCCACGAAGCCGTGGAGAAGGGACAGCTCTCAAACTTTGTCCCTTCTCCAACGAAGTTGGAGAAGGTGGCGCAACGCGCCGGATGAGGTCCCTTTGGTGGCAGCAAACGACAGGCCTGCCATTCGAATAGCAGATTACGACTGGTGTCTATCCCCAAGGGCCGCGTTTGGTGGCCTCAGGTTGATGAGACGTTGACCATGGTCCGGCAGGCGCATCTTCGGGAGTCTGAGTGAATGTCCCCATTTCAGTTGCGATTATCTGCAAGGCTGCGATGCGCCGTTCGGTGGCCGGATGGGTGGAGAACAGGGCATCGGCGCGCAGTCCCGCCAGAGGATTGATGATGAAGACATGGGCCATGGCGGGGTTGCGTTCGGCCGCTTCGTTGGGAATGGCGTGGGCAGCGTGTGAAATCCGTTGCAAGGCCGACGCCAGCGCCAAGGGCTTGCCGGAAATTTCAGCCCCGCCACGATCAGCCGCATATTCCCTGGTGCGGCTGATGGCCATCTGCACGATCATGGCGGCAAAGGGGGCAAGAATCATCATGGCAAGGCCTGCCACGCCACTGATCGGGCTGTTGCGGTCCCGCGATTGAAACAGAAAACCAAATTGCGTCAACATGGCAATGGCACCGGCAATAGTGGCGGTGAAGGCCATAATTGATGTATCGCGGTTTTTGATATGGGCCAGTTCATGGGCCATGACGCCTTCGATTTCATCCGCAGAGAGTTGGCGCAGAAGTCCTGTGGTTGCAGCTACGGCGGCATTTTGCGGGTTGCGCCCTGTGGCAAAGGCATTGGGCTGGTCAGTGTCGATGATATAGGTTTTCGGCATGGGCAGATTGGCATTGCGGGCCAGCTTTTCCACCATCGCATGAAAGGCAGGCTCCTCAGCCCGCGTCACTTCACGCGCCCCATTCATGCGCAACACCATCTTGTCGGCGTTCCAATAGGCAAAGACATTGGTGGCCACGGCGAAGGCGAAAGCCAGGAGCATGCCCGTCTCGCGGCCCAGCAAAAAGCCGATGGCCAGAAACAGCGCCGTCATGCCTGCCATCAATACACCGGTCTTGAAGAAATTCATGGAACACTCCAATAGTCAATCTGCCGTCGCTGGAGATGGTGATGCAAAAAGGAAATTGCAAGCATGACCGATATCGCCAAGCGTCAATTGCCTGCTGCTGCCGTAAGGGCCCTTGCGGAGGCAGAGTTGCGCCGCACAACAACTGTCGCAGTTTCACTGGCACCGGAAACTGATGGTCGCAAGGGACTTGAACCCACACGTTATGGTGACTGGGAAAAAAACGGGATCACATCAGACTTCTGATTGCAGCTGTTGCTTATGCAAAGCAAAGTGGTTTTGACATTGAACGAAGCATCCCTTGCAGAAGCGGTGGTGAATCTTTGTGCGCGGGAGCCGCGGCTCAGACCGATTGTATTGCACCATGGCCTGCCATCGCTCCGGCAATCCACGGGCGGCCTCGAAGGCTTGTTGCAGATCGTCACCGAGCAATTCCTGTCGTTGGCGGCAGCGGCAGCCATTTGGAAAAGATTGACGGCAAGGTTGCAGCCCTTCAATGCGGAAACAATCCTTGCCTGCTCGACGCCGGAACTCTTGGCTTTGGGCCTGTCGAATGCCAAGGCACGCAGCTTTCAAGGGATTGCAGAGTTGATACATTCAGGTGACTTTGCACCCCGGCAATTGCCTGACCTCGAAGATGCAGAAGCGCAGAAAATACTCCTGGCACTTCCCGGTGTTGGTCCCTGGACGGCTGACATCTATCTTTTGTCTGTTCTGTTACGGCCAGACGTCTGGCCTTGGGGAGATGTAGCCTTGCAGATTGCTGCCGCCGATATTTTTGAACTGCCCGCGCGCCCCGGCAAATCCGAAATGACGGGGATTGGTGCGCGGTTTCATCCCTACAGGGCGGTGCTGGCAAGGCTGCTATGGAGCCATTATCGGGGGCTGAAGCGCCTCAAACAGGCCTGAGTTGTACCCCCTTCACATCATCAGCATACTGGATATAGTGGTGCCACCGGATGATCCGGACGGAGACCCACAGTGTATCACGCGCCGATTGCGCCAGAAGCCTGTCCTGCCCTGGTGCTCAATGCCGATTATCGGCCCTTGAGTTACTATCCCCTGTCCTTGTGGAGCTGGCAGGATTCATTGAAGGCGGTGTTTCTGGAGCGGGTGAATATCGTTTCAGAATATGAACGGGTGGTGCGAAGTCCCACCACAGAATTCCGCCTGCCCAGTGTTGTCTCACTCAAGACCTATGTGAAGCCCTCACGCAATCCGGCCTTCACCCGCTTCAACGTGTTCCTGCGGGACCGTTTCCAATGCCAATATTGTGGCTCTGGTGCTGATTTGACCTTTGATCATGTGACACCGCGCTCGAAGGGCGGCATGACAACCTGGATGAATGTAGTGACGGCCTGCTCGCCCTGCAATCTAACCAAGGGTGGAGCCATGCCCCACGTGGCCCGGATGTTTCCGCGGCAGAAACCGTTTTGTCCCTCCGTGGCGCAACTGCATGCCAATGGACGGCAGTTTCCGCCCAACTACCTGCATGAGAGCTGGATGGATTATCTCTATTGGGATACGGAGCTTGATCCTTAAGATTTTCGGATTGCCCGCAAGGCCAACATTGCCAGCGTGCCTGAGATGATGGCGTTCCAGCCTGCCAGTGAAAGCCCCAGAATGCGAAGGGCCGCTTCATTGCACATGACGCCGGGCTTGGTGAGATCAGGCAGGCCCTCAGAAATAGTTCCACCGGAACAGGAGGCGGGCCCCGCCCACCATTTCCACTCCACGCCCGCATGAAAGACGCCGAAGACCGCGTTGGCCGCCAGCACCAGGGCCAAAGCCAGCAATCCCCATTTCAGCCATGTGGGCCTTGCCATTGCCATGAAGGTTGCGAAGGGCACGCCGACATAATAGGCCCAGCGTTGCATCAAACAAAGTTCACAAGGCGGATAACCTGCCCATTCGAAGATCCAGGCACCGGCAATGATTACAAACAGCACGAAGGCGATGAAGCGGGTGGTTTGAAGCGGTGACGACAGACTCAGCATGACAGGCTACCCGAAGATCCCAGAAATTTGATGGCGAAGTAAAGCCCGATCAAAGCGGCAGCAGCAAGGCCCGCAATCAGGCCGAGACGTTTTTCAATGAAACCCTTGATCGGCTCGCCATAACGTTTCAAGGCCCAGGCCAGGGCAAAAAACCGGGCACCCCTGGCGATGATGCAGGATACGACAAAAAACACCAAACTGATTTGCGCCACACCAGCCAGAATCGTCACGATCTTGATGGGCGGCAGATGGGAGAGGCCTGAGGTGGTGAGAAGTACCAGCAGGGTTTGATCGCTGGTGCAAGCCTTCATGGCTTCGAACTGGTCAAGTTTGCCGTAGAAGGCCAGCACAGGTTTGGCCAGCGCCTCATAGGCGTAGTAGCCCAGAAAATAACCTGCAATGCCGCCAAGTGTTGAGGCAATGGTGGCCACAAGGGCATAGCGATAGGCGCGGGTGGGCCTTGCCAGCGCCATGGGCAGAAACAACACGTCGGCGGGCACCAAAAAGACCGAACTTTCGACAAAGGCTATGATGGCCAGCCAATATTCTGCAGTTTTTAGGGCAGCGAGGGAAAGGGTCCAGTCATAGAGTTTGCGCAGCATCGGCAAGTTTTCCAGGTTCAGTCTTCAGTTCGGGGTTTGACGCGGCGCAAAACCTTGGTTTCGCCGCGTTTGGTCTTTGAATCAAGGCGCCGGGTTTTTGAAGCCTTTGTCGGTCTGGTGGCAACCCGAAACTTGGGTCGTTTGGCAGCTTTGCGCAGGAGTTCCACCAGTTTCTTGATGGCTTCCTCGCGGTTGCGCTCCTGGGAACGGTGGCTTTGCGCGGTTATCACCAAATCACCACTCTGTGCCAACAGCCGACCAGCCAGGATGCGAAGCCGGGTTTTCAAGAATTCGGGAAGGCCTGTGGTTTCGATATTGAAGCGCAGTTCAACAGCGGTTGAAACCTTGTTGACATTCTGACCGCCAGGGCCAGAGGCGCGAATGAAGGTTTCGCGCAGGTCAGCGGGGTCAATCATAATGGTATCGGTAATGCGAATCATGGTCTGGGTCTCAAGAGGGCGTTAAGCGCCTTTCCAGTTGACGGCGCAAGGTCTGGCATCTAGAGGGAGCCCCGGTTGGCCTCTGTGGCGGAATGGTAGACGCGACAGACTCAAAATCTGTTGTTCGTAAGGGCGTGGGGGTTCGAGTCCCTCCAGGGGCACCAATCCAATCTGAAATGTTTGTCGACCGATCTGGCAGTGGTTGGATCGTTTCGAGGGTTGCCATGGATCAGCCGCAATGACCGGGCATCAGCCTCATGCCAGCCTGCACCACTTACGAGAATGTCGCTGGATTTATGCCGTGAAGTTTGGCAAAGCCAATGTAACCAACCAGAGGGAACTTTAGCGTTGATGGACTTTTGCCGCGGGATCATAATTGCCGTGCTGGCGCTTTGTCTTGGCAGTCCGGGTCTTGTCAACCCGGCAAAGGCTGAGGTGAATGGCCCGACACTGCTGATTGATGCCCGCAGCGGCGAGGTCCTCGCCCAAGACCGGGCGGGCGAGCCATGGTATCCAGCCTCCCTGACTAAATTGATGACTGCCTATGTCATTTTCCAACGCCTGCGCGATGGCCGTCTCAAACTTGACCAGCACGTGGTGGTTTCAGAAGTTGCCCATGCCCAGGAACCCAGCAAGATCGGCGTTCCCACGGGCAAGACCGTTAGCGTGGATTTTGCCCTGCAAGCCCTGCTGGTCTATTCGGCCAATGACATGGCTTATGTGCTGGCCGAGGCTGCTTCGGGAGACTATGTAAAATTCGCCGATGAAATGAATGCGGTGGCCAGGCAGCTTGGCCTATCAGCCTCGCATTTCGTCAATCCCAATGGTTTGTTTGATCCCCGCAATGTCAGCAGTGCCAGGGATATCGGCGTGCTTGCGGCGATCATCGTCAATGAATTTCCGGAACACGCCCGGTTTTTTTCGCAGGAATATTTGCCCGTGGGCAAGCGTCGCCTGTCAAACCGCAATTCGCTGATCCGGATGATGCCGGATGCCGATGGCATGAAAACTGGCTTCGTTTGCAATTCCGGTTACAATCTCGTGGCCTCGGCCACGCGCAACGGTCGGAAACTGATTGCCGTGGTTTTGGGGGCAAAATCGGGCGGTGCGCGTGCCATCAAAGCGAAGGAGTTGCTGGAAGCAGGGTTCCTGATGCCAAGTGATCCGAAAAAGCAGCGGGTGGCAGAAATCGTTGATCTGCCGCAAGGGGCGATCGTGCCAGCTGACATGACAACCACGGTGTGCCGCAGCAAAACCCCGGTGCAACTTGCCAATGGCCAAGGCCTTGAAGGTTGGGCCGTTTCGTTTGGCACTTATGACAACATGATCAAGGCCGACATGGCCTTGCGTGGCCGCTTGCTGAATCCAATTGGAATCGCGACACGGAGTTCTGCCGGGGTGGTCAAACTGCCGGAGAAAGCTGGCTATGCTGCCTTGGTGTGGAACATTCCACAAACCGAAAGCCTTGCCCTTTGCACAGCCTATCGGACAGAAGGTGCCCATTGCGATGTCATGCCGCCAGCCGTGGTGGACCAGATCGCCACCTATGTCCGCTCCTTGCAACCCCTGCCACGTCCGGTAGCGCAGGGGTCTGAAGATGATGATGCAGCAGGAAATGGCAATATTGGCAAAATCAAGACACCAGCCAAGCGCCCGCTAAAGCGGGCAAAACGGGTGCGCAAGGTCTTTCGTTGAACCTGATCTTGACTTGCTGCCCCCGGCATTCCGATGAAAGCTGAGACCATGGGTCGTGGCATCAGCGCTGCTATTCTGGCTGCGGCGCTTTATGCATTTGTACCCAATCTGGCGCGCTTGGCATTTGATCGGGGCATTCCCGCCATGGAAATCGTGACCTGCCGCACGGTTGCTGCCTTGCTGTTGATGGGGTCTTGGGCCTTGCTGGCCAAACAGCGCTTTGCCATTCCGCCTGAAGCAAGGTGGAGCTTCATCGTTCAATGCCTTGCCACCCTCAGCATTTCCGTGAGCTATCTGGCGTCCCTGCAATTCATTCCCGTCAGTCTTGCAGTGATCATTTTCTTCACGGCACCGATCATCGTGCTGGTGTTGTCGCCGTTGCTGGAAGGCCGTCAACTGAACTGGCGCAACTGTCTTTTGGCACTCACAGCGTTTGCCGGCCTTGCCATGGCGCTGGGTCCGAGTTTCCAACAACTCGATCCCTTGGGTTTGGGTCTGGCTGGGGTTGCCGCACTTGGCTATGCCGCGCAGTTTTTCTCGGGACGCAGACTGGCCCAGCACATGCCGGCACAAGCCATGGGCAGCATGGTGCACCTGGCCATTCTTCCACCCGTGGTGTTGATTGCCCTGTGGTCCAACCAAGGCCAGGTGGTGCTGTTCAATTCCGCTGCCTTGGCAAGTGCCTGGACGTTGGTAATTCTGACGGGTCTATTTTATTGTGCCGCTTATGTCATGCAGATGTCGGCGGTGAAAGCCGCACCCGCCTCTGTTGTGGCACCATGGTTCAATCTTGAACCGGTGATCACCATTGGCCTTGCCCTTTTATTGCTGGGAGAGAAGCTTGAAATATCCCATGTCATCGGTGGTGCAATTGTATTGGGCGTCTTGCTGGTGAACGCAGGGTTGGATAAAGCCGGACCAAAGGAAACCCCATGACGCCTTTCGAACTCATTCCCGTCTCTGTTCTCACGGGGTTTCTTGGCGCTGGCAAAACCAGTTTGCTCAATGGCCTTTTGAAAGAGCCGATGCTGGCCAATGCCTGCGTCATCATCAACGAATTTGGTGAAGTCGGCATTGACCATCTGCTGGTTGAAAAGACCGACGAAAACATCATCGAACTTTCCTCCGGCTGCCTGTGCTGCACCATACGCGGCGATCTGATTGACACTTTGCACGATCTACTGGAGCGGCGTGCTGCGGGAAGTATCAAGGCGTTTGACCGGATCGTCATCGAGACCACGGGACTTGCCGATCCAGCGCCGGTTCTGCATGCCTTGATGCGTGATGATCTCCTGCTTGCCCGGCTCAAACTTGAAGGCGTTATCACGCTGGTGGATGGCTTCAACGGCATGGCAACGCTGGATGGCCATGTTGAGGCCGTGAAGCAGGTGGCGGTTGCCGACCGGATTGTTCTGACCAAGCTTGATCTTCTCGAGGGCAAGGAAGGCGAAGACATGCTGTTTGCCATCATCGCCAGACTGCGCAAACTCAATCCGTCCGCACGGCTTCTCACCACCCACCGGGGCGAAGCGACGGCGGCACGGCTGTTCAACACCGGGCTTTATGATGTGGCCAAAAAATCTGCCGACGTGCAGGGCTGGCTGGCCCTTGAAGCGGTGGAGCGCGATGAAAAAGCCAAACACCACCACCATGGGCATGCAGGGCATCATCATGATCTCAATCGCCACGACAGCCATATCCGAAGTTTCGCCCTGCGCGACAAGCGGTCGATCTCGCCGCAGGGTCTGGAACTTTTTCTGGAGTTGCTGACAACCTATCACGGACCAAACCTCTTGCGCATGAAGGGCATTTTGATGATAGCGGATGATCCCCTACGTCCCTTGGTGATCCATGGTGTGCAACATGTTTTGCATCCGCCGGTCAGACTGGAAAAATGGCCTGACGGCATAGCCGAAACCCGGCTGGTGTTCATTGTCAGGGATATTGCGAAATCCGCGATTGAAGATTTGTTCAAGGCTTTCACGGATCAGGTTGAAGGTGGCGGTGCTGCATTTACCGACAAGACGCTGGCGCTGCGGTAGGCGTCATGATGAGAGCCTACGGATTGAAAAAATGTTCGACTTGCCAAAAGGCGTTGACGTTATTGGCTGACAAAAAAATCGCAGTTGAATTCATCGACCATCAAGAAACACCACCCGGCAAGTTTCAGGTGGCAGCCTGGTCCAAAGCTGTTGGAGGTTGGGAAAAACTGATCAACCGGGCAGGCTATACATGGCGGGGATTGCCAGCGTCTGAAACAGCCGATCTGACGGAAGCCAAAGCCGTTGAACTTGCCACAAAACATACATCTCTCATCCGCCGTCCGCTGATTGAACATGCCGATGGTTCGGTAACAGTTGGTTTTACAACCAAAGTGCAGGGACTGTTCTAACCCCGCACGATGGGCCGTGTCATGCAGGTGGGGCCGCCTTCGCCTTTGCGGCAGATATCATGTCCCTCGATGACTTCGAGTTTTACACCCGCTGATTTGATGCGGCGCTCGGTTTCGGGATTTCCGGCCACCATCATGGCATGGCGGGGCCCCAAGGCCAGCACATTGCAGCCCATGGAACCGAATTCGTTTTCAGGAACATCAATGAACTGGATGCCACGGGCCTCCAGCAATTCGACCAGCCGCACTGCCATCAGCGGCAAATAGACCACGGCCAAATCTTGATCGACAGGGCTGAGCACAGACATCAAGTGGAATACATCGCTGCGACCCTTGAAGTGGGGCATGTCAAACCACAGGACTTCCACATCGTCCCCGGCCAACGCCTGCAATTGTCTGACACCCTCGCGGTTGGTGCGGTAGCCCACACCAGCAAGGAGTGTGTGACGATCCAGCCATACGAGATCACCGCCTTCAACTTTACCATCACCAGTGATTTCACCCGCCACGGGAACGCCAAGGCTTTGCAGGTAGGCACCATTGACGTTGGCTTCCTTGCGGCGCTGGGGCTTTCCCATGCGGGGCAAGACCAGCCCCCTTGGCGTGATGACAAGTGCATCATGGGTGTAGATCGAATCCATGGTCAGGCCGTCGGCTGCCGGCAGGTGAATGACTTCAGCGCCAGTGGCTTTCAACAGGTCTTCGACCCTGGCATATTCCCGATGGCTGTTTTGAAGGTCAGGGCGGGCGTGATAATTGAGGTCTTGCCATTCCCTGTCGATCTTTTCATCGGAGACAAAGGCTGCGGCGGGTGTGCGGATTGCCACCTTTTTCAAGCTGCCCCAATTGTTGAATGCGCCGAAATCATATGTCATCTGCGTTTGATCCTGAATTCAAAAACCCCGTTGTCGGCTTTCTGCGACAACAGGCTGTGGCCTTGTTCATTGCAAAAATGCGGCATGTCGAGCATCGACATGGGGTCAGTTGCGACCACTTTCAGCACAGAACCGGAAGCGAGGCCCAACAAGTGCTTGCGGGTCTTCAATACCGGCAGGGGACAGAGCAGTCCGGTCACGTCGAGTGTGGTTTCAAAGGTGGTTTGCGGGTTGTCGCTCATTCGACAATCGTATAGGTGGGAACGCGGAGTATGACCATATGACACTTTTGAATGTGCTGCCATTCCAGGGCAAAGTGGAAAGCCTGCTGGCAAGAGCGTCGCGCGCCGACGGCTTTGTCAAAACCGAGACGGGCAGTCTCAATTTGAGTTTTGCCGGGCCTGAGGATTGCCATGGCGGGCTCACCCGCAAATCTGACGTTCGCACGCTGCCGCTCTACAAGCGTGACATTGACATCCGCAACGTCAGGCAACTGACCGTGGTTTCGGTTGAAGAATTGGCTGATATCGCTGCACGACTTGCCATTGCCGACGTGAAAGCCGAATGGCTGGGTGCCAACATGGTGGTATCCGGCATTCCGGATTTCACGTTGTTGCCACCCTCAACCCGCCTGCAATTTCCCTCCGGTGCCACTATCGTTGTGGATATGGAGAATTATCCCTGCAGCCAGATTGCCAAAGTGATCGACGAACATCATCCCGGCACAGGTTTCAAGGTCGTGGAAGCCGCCATGCACAAGCGCGGTGTTACGGCCTGGGTGGAGTGCCAGGGCGAGGTGAAAACTGGTGATGCCATTAAAATCGTCACACCGCCCAATCGGCTTTATCCGCACGCATGAAAATATTGGCATGAAAATATTGGGGGCGATTATTGCAGGCGGCCAATCCAGCCGGATGGGTGGGCGGGAAAAAGCTTTCGTCATGCTGGATGGCGTGTGTCTGATCGAGCGCCTGTTGTCGCGGCTGCGCTTTCAGGTTGATGACGTGGTGATCAATGGCAATGGTGATGCCAGCCGCTTTGCGGGATTCAAGTGTGACGTGGTGATGGACCATTTGATTCACGTTACCACGCCGCTTGTCGGCATTCATGCCGTACTTGCCCATGGTGCGGCGCTGGGATTTGACGCTGTAGTAACGGCGCCATCTGACTCGCCATTCATTCCGCTTGACCTCGTTGAAAAACTCATTGCCGCTGGTGAGGTGACAGGTGCGGCCCATGCGCGGAGTGGTGGCCAGGATCATTATCTGACGGGCATCTGGACCACAGCCATGGCGGACCCCATGGCGCGTCTGATCGTTGACCATGACTTGCGCCGTGTGCAGGATTTTGCTTTGCGGGTGAAAGCGGCAAAAGCGGTTTGGCCCGCGCTACCTCATGATCCGTTTTTCAACATCAATACGCCGGAAGATTTGGCAGTGGCAGAGATAATGGTAAGTGGTGGCTGAACGCGGTGTCGTAATCAGCAGGGCTGCTGTCGTTTGGTTTCACGCCTGTTGAGTTTTACTCACTAATGTGCGGAAACCAGTTTTTCCAGTTTGAGCAGGACAATTTTCATGAAAACAGAAGCACGTGCAGTGGTCATCGGCGGCGGTGTTGTTGGCGTCTCCATGCTTTATCATCTCGCCAAAAAGGGTTGGAGCGATAGTGTTCTGATCGAGCGCAAGGAATTGACGTCAGGTTCGACCTGGCATGCGGCCGGGCTGTTGCCGTTGTTCAACATGTCCTATTCGGTGGGGCAGATTCACAAGTATTCGGTGAAGTTCTATGAAGAACTGGAAAAAGAAACTGGACAGAATGTCGGGTTCAAGAAAGTCTCCAATATCAGGCTTGCCCGCACCAAGGATCGCTGGGACGAGTTCATGTATTATGCCGGGATTGCCGAGACCATCGGCATAAGGGTCAACATGTTGACGCCCGCACAGCTGAAAGAAATCTGGCCGCTGTGTGAAACGGATGGCATCATCGGGGCCATCCAGCATCCTGATGATGGCTATATCCAGCCTGCTGATTTGACTCAAGCCCTGGCTAAGGGTGCACGGAACCGGGGTGCCGAAATTTACCGCAACACGGCGGTGACAGGGATTGCCCAGAACGAGGCCGGCAAATGGGTGGTGACCACGGACAAGGGCACTATCACCTGTGATCACGTGATTTCCTGCACCGGAAATTTTGCCCGGAAGACGGGAGCGATGGTCGGGCTGGATATTCCGGTCATTCCGGTCGAACATCAATATATCGTCACAGAACCGCATCCGCTGATCCGGGGTCGGCAGGCCAAGGGTTTGCCTGAAATGGGGGTTTTGCGCGAAGCGGATTCAAGCTGGTACATGCGCGAGGAAAATGGCGGCTTGTTGCTCGGCCCCTATGAAAAAGGTGCACCCTGTTGTTATGTCGATGGCCCGTCGGACCAGAGTGAATATGAATTGTTCCAGGAAGACCTGGACCGTTTGGGACCGTATATTGAAACGGCCATCGTGCGTGTACCTGCCTTTGGCGAGGTCGGCATCAAGAAAGTCTACAATGGTGCCATCGCCTATACGCCGGATGGTTCGCCGATCATTGGCCCAGCCTGGGGTCTCAAGAATTTCTGGCTGAATGAAGGTCACAGCTTTGGTGTCACAGCGGCGGGTGGCGCGGGTTGGCAGTTGGCGGAATGGATTGTGGATGGCGAACCCACCATCGACATGATGGGTGTCGATCCCCGACGCTTTGGCCCCTATGCCACCCAAGGCTACCTCAAGACCAAGAATGAAGAAGCTTACGCAAATGTCTTTACGCCGCATTTCCCGGATGAAGAACGTTCAGCTGCACGACCGCTTAAAACCACGCCCTGCTACAGCCGCATGAAAGATTTGGGCGCGGTGTTTGGGAGTGTTTACGGCTGGGAACGTCCGGGCTGGTTTGCGCCCAAAGGCTATGGTCTCAGCGAGGTTGAACTCAACAGCGCAGATACACTCACCAACCACAATCATGCGCCTGCCGACACGGACGGCAAAGTTAAAGAGAAGTGGTCATTCCGGCGATCCAACTATTTCAAGTATGTGGGCGAAGAATGCCGCGCCGTCATGGCATCGGTGGGCCTGCAGGACATGTCGGCCTTTGCCAAGCTGGAAGTGTCAGGCCCCCGGGCGCGAGAATGGCTGGAGTCAGTTTTGGCCAACAGGATTCCCAAGAAGATGGGCCGCATTGCATTGGCGCATTTGCTCACACCATTGGGTGGTGTGCGGGCCGAGTTCACGGTTTATGAGTGGGCACCGGGCAAATTCTATCTGGTGTCGGCGGGTGCCTATGAGCGGCATGACCATGATACGCTGTTCAAATTATTGCCTTCAGACGGTTCAGTAAAACTGACGCCGATGACCACGCGGCTTGGTGTGCTGGTGATCGCCGGACCCCATTCGCGCAAGCTCTTGCAGAAACTCACGGCAACGGATTTGTCGAATGAAGCCTTCCCATGGTTGACGGGAAAATCCATCAGTGTGGGCCACGTCTCGGCCCATTGCCTGCGGGTGAATTTTGTTGGCGAATTGGGCTATGAGTTCCACCACCCCATCGAACAGCAGGTGGCGCTGTTTGACCTGCTGATGCAAGCGGGGAAGGAATTTGATATCAGGCCCTATGGCATCAAGGCGATGGGTGCACTTTCACTTGAAAAGAGTTACCGACTGATACCGCGTGAATTGTCGATTGAATATTCGGCCTATGAATCGGGTCTCGACCGCTTCGTCCATCCCAACAAGGGTCAGTTCATCGGCCGCGACGCACTGGTGCAGGCCAAGCAGAAAGGACTCAACTGGAACTTCGTGACGATGGAAGTGCATGGCGTAACCGACAAGGATTCGGATGCGCGCGGCTCCGAGCCGCTTTATGCCAAGGGTCAGCTGATTGGACGCGCCACAAATGGCGGCTTCGGGTTTCGCGTGAACAAGTCGCTGGCGCTGGGAATGGTGAAGCCTGAGTTCTCCGCCGCCGGAACTGAACTCGAGATCAAAATCCTGGGGAAGCTGTTCAAAGCGACAATCATCGCCGAAAGTCCCTATGATTCAGACAATGTGGCGCTCCGGAGCTGAGCCAGCTCTGACAAAACATTAGGGGGCCATGCGAAAGTGAGTATTCGCCTGGCCCTTTCCCTTGCTAGGGTGGATGCCGGAGAACAGTCAAGCGATGGCGGCACAGGAACAAAGTTACCGTCAGGGTGTCGTCTACATCCTTTTGGCCGAACTTGGCTGGAGCCTGTCCGGACTCTTCGTCCGGCTGATGCCGGGGTTGGATGGCTGGCAGATCAATTGCTGGCGCGGTTTCTGGACTGGCGTGTGGCTGCTGGTCTTTCTT
>JANOVS010000209.1:0-2260 GCA_031417515.1 Hyphomicrobiales bacterium | reverse complement strand
TAAGAGATGGTGTTGTAGAAACTGATAAAATAAATGCAACCCCTTTAATGGCTTCAATTCCGGCGTAATTTTAACAAATTATCCATCCTCAAATACATCAAACTATAACTGATTTGGTTTACAAAATTACAAGCCTTATTTATAAAATTCAATATAAAATTTATTAATGGCATAGGTTTTGGATTTGGCGATAGAGAATTAAAAAAACTCTTGAAAACAAATTTTAAAATTTATGAAAATGATTAAATTAAAAAACAAAATTTTGCTGATTGCGCCAGCAGCATTATTATTTGCCATGTCTTTTAGCTCATGTAAAAAAGATGATGATGATACAAATTCTGGCTCTGCCGCTACAACAATAAAAGTTACCGATGCTGCATCTGATGATGCAAATGTTAGTGGTGCTTTTGTAACCATCTCAGAAATTAAAGTAGATGGCCAGAGTGTGCAAGGATTTACTAAAACAACGGTTGATCTGGCGGCGTATCAAAATGGCAACACAAAAACAATCGGAACTTTTAATTTACAAGGCAAAACATACAGCAGTATTACTTTTGTGCTTGATTTTGATGCCGATGCAAATGGTAATGCCCCAGGATGTTATGTTTTAACAACTGGCAATGTTAAACATAAGCTAACTACAACATCTAATGTGATTACAGTAACAAAAAATTTCACTTTACAATCTGATGCATCAAACTCAATTGTTGCCGATTTTGATTTGCGTAAAATGATTGTTGCACAAACCGGTAACCCGGCAGATCAATATGATTTTGCTACAAGTGCTGAATTACAAAATGATGTACGAATTGTTGCAGAAACCAATGCTGCAAAAATTTCGGGAACATTAACAGATGGTATTTCTGGTTCAGGTAAAGTAGTTGTTTATGCCTATAAGAAAGGCACCTATAACAGAACTACAGAAATGCAGGGACAGGGCACCAGTAATGTTCAATTTAAAAATGCTGTAACAAGCGCATTGGTTGGTGCAGGAGGATCTTATCAATTAAATTTTTTAGAAGCAGGTGATTATGAAGTTCATTATGCCAGTTATAAGGATACCAATGCCGACGGCAAATTTGAACTTATGGGTACACTGGTTGTATTAGCTGGCGGAGGTTTGGATATTCTAAATTTACGTGTAAACGTAAACACTACATTAACTATGAATGCAACAGCAACTGCAGTTTTACCATAATTTTATTTAACAATATTTCAATGCCGGCTCTTTTGAGCCGGCATTTTTTTTTACAAAAAAACGAATGCCTTTATAGTAAACTTATTTTTGCTTATTTTGTTTTTAATAACTTTACAACTAATTATATCGAACATGTATGGCATTTAAAATTTACACTAAAACCGGCGACCTTGGTAAAACAAGTTTAATTGGTGGTACTAAAGTTCCTAAAAGCAATATCCGTATTGAAGCCTATGGCACTGTAGATGAATTGAATTCGTTTATTGGCTTAACGGCCGATCAGCTTACAAATGAGCCATCAAAAATTATTTTAAAAGAAATACAGGATCGTTTATTCACCATCGGCTCATCGCTTGCCTGCGATCCGGATAAAGAATCAAAACTAAAAATTCCGGATCTTAAAGAATCCGACATTACACTGCTTGAAAATGAAATAGACAAAATGAATGAAGAACTGGAGGATATGAAATCATTCATTTTACCCGGTGGACACGTTGCCATTTCTACGGCTCATGTTACCCGTTGTGTATGCAGGCGTGCAGAGCGCATTTGTGTAAACATGCAGGAGAATGATCTGTTTGTAGATCCGCTGGTAATAAAATACCTGAACCGCCTGAGTGATTATCTTTTTGTTTTGGCAAGATTTATCGGCCATTTATTGAGGGTGCAGGATATACCGTGGAAACCGAGAATTAATTAGCAATTGGCAAAACGCAATTGGTAATTTGGAGTCTGAGTAAAATAAAAGCTAACTAACTTCAAAAGTATTTGAATATTGTCCATTGCGTTTTGGCAATTGCCAATTGCCTTTTGCCCTTTGCCTATTTACTTGCCTATTTGCTCATCTTCCCGTCTTTCATCATCAAAATCCTGTCGCTCATTTGGGCCAGTTCTTCATTATGGGTAACAATTAAAAATGTTTGGTTAAATTGATTACGTAAGGCGATAAATAACTGGTGCAATTCTCTGGCATTGGTACTATCGAGGTTGCCGGTAGGCTCATCTGCCATCACAATTGAAGGATTATTTATCAACGCCCTTGCAACTGCTACTCTTTGCTGC
>JANOVS010000208.1:0-4307 GCA_031417515.1 Hyphomicrobiales bacterium | reverse complement strand
GTCTGCTGATCTGGTATCCTGTGACCACACAAAAATTTGCCGATGATTTTTGCAAAGCCATTGCAGCTTGTCAGGCACCGGGAATGTTGCACATGGAACTTCAGGTGCGCGATGCAAAACAGGGTGAAGGTTTGGCAGGATCTGGCTTGATCGCCATCAACCCGCCGTGGGCTCTGCACGATGAAGCAAAAATCATATTGCCCGCACTGGCGCGGATCATGGGCCAAGGCAAATGGGGGCGCGGCACAGTTGACTGGCTCACGCCCCCGAAATAGTTCAGGCGACATCAATTCGCTGCGTTGATGGCCTTTTGCAGCAGTTCATATTCTGCGCTGTCCACACCAGCGCGTTTTTTGATTTCATCCAGTTGCACCAAGGCCAAATCAATACGACCTGCGGCAACATAGCCTTCGCCCAGATATTCACGGGCCAGGATGAAGTCAGGATTAATGGCTAGGGCCTTCTGGTAGAATGCCACACCAGTTTCAAGGCGACCGGCCTTGCGATGGCTGTAACCGGTGTAGTTCAAAACTTTGGGGTCGTTCTGGTCAACGATGGCAGACAGTACAACGAGTGCTTCTTCATAGCGGCCATCCTTCGCCAGATCACGGCCCTGTTCATAAAGATCCTGATCCTCCAGCAATCCGGCCACCAACCTGACGCAAGCCTTCCGGCGTTTGCCTTGACGCTTGACGGTCTTGATAACCCATCTCTTTTTGCAGACCAGCTTGTTTTTCTTATTAACGACAGTTTTGCCAGGTTCGACTTTCATTGGATCAGTAGCAGCAAGCGAACCGCCGGATGCAAGCAGGAGTGAAGCCGATGCAACAGCAGCAAGGGCAAGGGTATGGAACTTCATAGGCTATTCCTCCGGAATTTGTGATTTTAGATGACAAGGATACACACGCATACTGCCCACCATGGGGATCATAGAACCCATTTCCGCTGGAATGCAATATGTGCCGGAAATGTTCATCTGGTTTACAGAAATTTAATAGTGCCGATAAATCCAGCCCAGTTGATTTTGTAGAAATCTGCCTGGCGACAACGCTATCGCAGTGTTTCTCGCAGTGCCCATAATGCCATTGAGGTGGTAAGTCCGGCCTGCCGACAGGGTCTTTTGATGTAACAATGCGGTGCGTCTTTGCCGCTGCTTGATGGCTTCAGCCAAACTGCTTTCACCAGCGATTCCAACAAGTGCGGTAGCGTCTTCCAACGCCATTGCAGCGCCTTGCGCGAGATAGGGCAGGGTGCCATGGGCTGCATCACCCAGAAGCGTGATGTTGCCGAATTGCCAGGTGGGCAGTGGATTGACATAAAGGCCCGGCCAAATACTGGCATCATCCAAATGGCTGATGATGTTCCGCAGTCCGGAACAGGCATTGGCAAAATAAGTTTGAGGGGTTGTTCCATCTGGAACAACAGCAACAACATTCAGGCATTGGGGCGTACCAACAGGATAGTGCACCACATGCCCGCCCGGAAACATCCAGAGATTGACGCAGTCCAGCGCCACATTTTTCACATCCAGGTTTATTGCCAGCAACGCCCGATGAAAACGCGCCCCCGAATCGATGGGCGCTGATCCTGGCACCAAGGCCTGCCGGATGGCCGAATGCACACCATCTACCGCCCAAAGCTGCGATCTGCGGAGAACCTCGCCGCCGACCTGAAGTTCCACGCCCTTGTTGTTTGAACGAGCCCAGTTGACTTGCGCGGCCATTCTAAGGGTCAGGTTCGGCTGCGACTTGACAACCTCCAGAAGAGCCGCGTGCAAATCCGCCCGCTGCGCCACGCGGTAAGGTGCGCCAAATTGCTTTTCAAAGCGTGAGCCCAGGGCCAGGCGTTTGAGACACTTTCCCGTTAAACCATCCCGGATGTGGATTTCAGGCGGGCTTGACGTGATGGCTGAAACGGCTTCCCAAGCCGCCAATTTCTGCAGGGCGCGAATGGCGTTGGGACCTAGTTGCAAGCCAGCCCCCACCGCGCTGAAAGTTTCTGACCGTTCAAGGATCAATCCATCACGACCACGCAAGGCGAGGGCAACGGCCAAGCCGGCAATACCGCCGCCTGCGATGATGGCTGGACAATGATCCATGGCACCCCTTAGCCTGCTCAACAGCCTTGTTTCAACAACCGACCGATGCGGCCGATTGCTGCTTGCCTCGCCAGCCCCAGATGCTTTAGAGCCGTGCCATCTCAACGAGGACAGACATGGGCTTTATATCCGACGCATTGAACCGCATTCAACCCTCCGCCACCATTGCCATTTCCACCAAGGCACTGGTCCTGCAAGCCGAGGGCAAAAACGTCATCGGCCTGGCCGCAGGTGAGCCGGATTTTGATACGCCTGACAATATCAAGGACGCCGCCATCGCCGCTATCAGAATGGGCAAGACCAAATATACGGCCGTCGATGGCATCCCGGAGTTGAAGAAAGCCATCGTCGACAAATTTGCCCGCGAAAATGGACTGGCCTACAAAACCAGCCAGGTTTCTGTCGGCACCGGTGGAAAGCAGGTGCTGTTCAACGCCCTGATGGCCACGATCAATCCCGGCGACGAAGTGATTGTGCCAGCACCCTATTGGGTGAGCTATCCCGACATCGTCATGCTGGCGGGCGGTGTTCCGGTCATCGTGCAAGGCCCCGCCGACAAAGGCTTCAAGTTGCAAGCCACGGATTTGGCCCGCGCCATCACGCCCAAAACCAAATGGCTAATTCTCAATTCGCCATCCAATCCCAGTGGTGCTGCCTATAGCCGCGACGAGATGAAGGCCCTCACCGATGTGCTGGTGCAGAACCCCCATGTCTGGATTCTCTCCGACGACATGTATGAGCATCTGGTTTATGACGATTTCGTTTTCACCACTCCGGCCCAGGTTGAACCGCGGCTTTATGATCGCACCCTCACAATGAATGGCGTGTCGAAATCCTATTGCATGACGGGTTGGCGCATTGGTTATGGGGCGGGGCCGGAAGCCCTGATCAAGGCCATGGCGAAACTGCAATCGCAATCCACTTCCAATCCCTCATCCATCGCCCAATGGGCCGCTGTTGAAGCACTTAACGGGCCACAGGATTTCATTGCCAAACACAACACGGTGTTCAAGGAGCGCCGCGACCTTGTGGTATCCATGCTCAATCAAGCCAAGGGCATCAAATGCGCAACACCTGAGGGCGCGTTTTATGTTTATCCCTCTTGTGCAGGCACCATTGGCAAGACCGCCCCTTCAGGCAAGCTCATCAGCAATGATGAAGATTTCGTTGGTGAATTATTGGCGTCGGAAGGTGTGGCCGCCGTGCATGGTGCGGCTTTTGGCACCTCGCCCAACTTCCGCATTTCCTATGCCACCGCCACCACAACCCTCGAAGATGCGTGCCAGCGCATCCAACGCTTCTGTGCAGCCCTCCGATAAGGAATTCCACCATGTATGATATTTCAGTCCCCGTCCTCATCCACAGTCTCAATGCGCTTTCATCTATTCTGAAAAAAGCCGAAGCCCATTGTGAGGCAAAGAAAATCAAGCCGGAAGCCATTTTGAACTTTCAACTTTTTCCCGACATGTTCAACTTCATCAAGCAAGTGCAGCTGACCTCGGATTTTGCCAAAGGCCCCGGCGCACGCTTGAGCGGCACGCCCGTGCCAAGCTATGCCGATGAAGAAAAAACCTTCGAAGACCTGCAAGCCCGCATCGCCAAGACCGTCACCTTCCTGCAAGGCCTTGATCCCAAAGCTTTTGAAGGCGCTGCCACCCGCAACGTCACCATCCGCGTCTCACGCACCGAAGAAAAAACCATGTCCGGCCAAGAATACTTCACCAAGGCGGCCCTGCCAAATTTCTATTTCCACATGGCAACTGCCTATAACATCCTGCGTCATAATGGTATGGAACTCAGCAAGGGTGATTTCCTCGGGCGCACCTGACGTCTCACTCCAGACACATTCAGCTTTCACATATTGTTTTGAAACAATAACCAGAGGGTTCCCATGAAAAAGCTTTTGACCGCCACATTTATCGCCGCCGCCATGACTTTTGCCACCACCCAAGCCTATGCAGGCGGTGTTAAAGTCGGCCTTTTGAAATGCCGTATTGACGGTGGAGTCGGCTTTATCATCGGCTCGTCGAAAGGCGTCGATTGCGTTTTCAATCCATCGGGCAAACGCCCCAATGAACATTACACCGGCACCATCGGCAAACTTGGCCTGGACATTGGTGTCACAAATGAAAGCTATCTGGCCTGGATCGTTTTTGCCCCCGGCAAAGTCAAGACCGGCGCCCTCAAGGGCAGCTATACCGGTGCCTCG
>JANOVS010000207.1:0-29852 GCA_031417515.1 Hyphomicrobiales bacterium | reverse complement strand
ATTCGAAACGGTGAATTGGAGATCAGGCGTTTTGAAGTGCGTGATGAAGCAGCACTTGCCGAACTTGACAGCCGGGGGCGCGCCAAAAAATCCGGGCCACGCAATGGCGGCATCAGGTTCAAGCGCCTGACATTGCCATTTACAACAGACGCAAAACTGGTTCGCCTGTGCAATGTGGAATTACGCGGTGATGAAATGGGTGGCATTGCCAGTGGGCTCATTCGCAAAGCCGACGGTGCCATCGACATTTCTGGCACGATGGTCCCGGCCCAAGGCTTGACCCGCATTTTCAATGATGTGCCATTGCTCGGTCAAATTCTTGGTGGAGCAAAAGGTGAGGGCATTTTCGGCATTACATTTGCCATGGGTGGCACAATTACCAAACCCAGGACGCAAGTGAATCCCCTATCGGTTCTGGCTCCCGGCATTTTCCGGGAAATGTTCAAGTTCCAGGACAGCTGTGGATCGCGCAAAAAAGCCGGCTAGGTTTCAGCGGGCTTGAACCAGAACGTGTTTTTTCTTGCCCATGGATAGTTTCAGTGGGCCGCCTGGTTTGGCCAAGTCGGCGGAGATCACCAGTTTTTCATCTGTTATTGTCACGTCGTCAAGCTTGATGCCACCGCCCTGGATGGCGCGTTTAGCTTCGCCGTTGGACTTGGCAAAACCCAGTTCCAGGCAAACTTGCAAGATTCCCATGGGTAGTTCCAAAGTGAATGTAGGCAGTCCTTCGGCGCTTGCACCTTCCTCGAAAGTCTTGCGGGCGGTTTCTGCCGCATCTTGTGCAATCGATGTTCCGTGCAACAGCGCGGTTGCTTCATTGGCCAGAATTTTTTTGGCATCGTTGATTTCGGCACCACCCAGCATTTCAAGCCGGGCAATTTCATCCAGCGGCAATGTGGTGAAAAGTTTGAGAAAACGGCCGACATCGGCGTCTTCGGTGTTGCGCCAGAACTGCCAGTATTCATAGGGACTGCGCAAATCGGCATTGAGCCAGACCGCGCCTGAAGCGGTTTTGCCCATCTTGGCTCCGGATGATAGCGTGATGAGGGGAGAGGTCAGGGCGTAGAGTTGGGATGTGCCCATGCGGCGGCCGAGATCAATGCCATTTATGATGTTACCCCATTGGTCAGAGCCACCCATTTGCAAATTGCAGCCGTGGCGGCGCGCCAGTTCAACGTAATCATAAGCTTGCAGCACCATGTAGTTGAATTCAATGAATGAAAGCTCGTGTTCGCGGTCCAGGCGGAGCTTCACCGAGTCCATGGCCAACATGCGGTTGACGCTGAAATGTTTGCCGATGTCGCGCAACATTTCGATGTAATTGAGCTTGGTCAGCCATTCGGCGTTATCAATCATCACAGCATCGTTGGCGGCGTTGCCGAATTTCAGAAAACGGCTGAAAACCTGCTGTATGCCCTGCTTGTTTTTTTCAATATCTTCCAGGCTGAGAATCTTGCGGCTTTCATCACGGCCTGAGGGATCGCCAACACGCGTTGTGCCGCCCCCCATCAGGACAACTGGTTTGTTTCCGGTTTGCTGAAGCCAGTGGAGCAGCATGATCTGGACAAGCGAACCCACATGAAGAGAAGGTGCAGTGCAATCGAATCCGATATATGCCTTCACCTCCTGCTCTGCTGCAAGCGCATCGAGGCCTGAGAAATCGGAACATTGGTGAATGTAGCCACGGGAAGACAGGATGTTGATGAAGTCGGATGAATATTGGGTCATGATGGCAAGGGTCTTAAACGGGGGATGATGTTGTGTCAAAAGTCATGAGAGCCATCGGCTTGATGAGCGGCACGTCTTTGGATGGCATCGACATTGCTTTGCTGGAAACTGATGGCGAAAGCATCGTGCGTCACGGTCATTGTGCTACCATACCCTACCGGGATAGCGAGCGTGAGTTATTGCGGCAGGCACTGGCAGAAGCTGTCAACCTGTCGGCACGGGATGAAAGACCGGGTATGCTCAAAGATATTGAGCGGCAACTTACCGAGTGGCATGGCCATGTCGTGGCGGTTTTCTTGCGAAAATTGGGCTTGGGTCCGCTGGATATCGATTTGATCGGCTTTCACGGACAAACCGTGATCCATCGTCCAGAGATGGCTTTGACAGTGCAATTGGGAGATGGTCCAGCACTCGCCAAACAAACCAGCATTTCCGTGGTTTATGACATGCGGGCGGCTGATGTGGCGGCGGGTGGGCAGGGTGCGCCTTTGGTTCCGGTCTATCACCGGGCGTTGGTGGCAGCGGTGCCGAAACGCCCGGTTGCTGTGGTCAATATTGGCGGTGTGGCGAATGTCAGCTGGATTGGTCCCAACGGAGAATTGGTGGCTTTTGACACGGGCCCCGGCAATGCCCTGATTGATGATTGGATGAAGTTGAAGACGGGCCAAAGTCGGGATGAAGGCGGTGCCATGGCGCTCAAGGGTCAAGTGAACGAAACTTTGGCAACGCGTTATTTATCGCATGAGTTTTTTGCAATGGCAGGCCCGAAATCACTGGATCGCAATAGTTTTGCCGGAATTGCGCTGAACGATTTGTCGGTCGAAGATGGTGCTGCAACGTTGGTTGCAGTGACTGCCCGAAGCATTGCTGCTGCACGCCAACATTTTCCATCAGCACCCAAGCGCTGGATTATCTGCGGTGGGGGACGGCATAACAAGGCCATCATGGCGGCCATCAAAGCATTGTTGCCTAACGTCGAACCGGCCGAAAAATTTGGCTTTGACGGCGACAGCCTGGAAGCTGCAGCCTGGGCTTATCTCGCTGTGCGCAGCTACCGCAAGCTGCCTCTGACATTTACAGGTACGACTGGTGTGGTGCGGGAGATGACGGGTGGGGTTTTGGTTGTGGCTTGAGCCGCTTCACTCTGCGGCAAGCAAACTGCTTGCCGAATTATAGGCATAGGTTTTCCAGTCTGGTTTGTATTCGTCATTTGCCTGGTTGCCCCAATAGGCCCAACCAGGGCGCGTACCTCGGGCAAAAAGTTCCAGAAATGGCCCGCGTGAACATTTTTCGATCAGTTCATACTGTTCATCCGGTTTGCGCGAATGCTCGCGTTTTCTGGTTTGCATCATGTTTACCTGACTGCGGCCAGGTGCAAGGGTTCGTGCACCTTTGCCACGTGTTCCAAACAGCAGAATTTCGGTGACATTGCGAAAATAAAAGCCAACGCCTCGCCCATCAGAGCCGCCATCCTTGCGAATCTTGTGCCAAATGATATTGCTTTTGTAGTCGAACCCCCAAGCTTTCATGACCTGCAAGCCTTCAGGGAGCAGGGCATTTGGAACCCAGAGATAAAGATGCGCAGGATTGTCCGCTAAGTTGGCAATTGGCATGGTTGCAATTTCGGATGTTTGCATGGTTTCATAGCGGGCGAGGCGCTTGTGCTCTGGCGCAACTTTTCCCGTCCGATTGATGAAGCGCCATGGCGGATCAGCTAAAATCGTTCCAAATTTCCTGTTTCCGAAATTCAGTGATTGATCCATTGTTTCATACACGGTCATCAACATAGGCCTCTTTTTTAATTGAAAATACCAGAAGCGGGCAACCACCCGCACCACCGCCAAGTATTCGCGGAACTAATTTGTCATAGTGTGTCGTTGACGAACCATAGGTGCCTTTGTCTTTGCCAAATAAGCTGTGGTTGGTATGTAACCATTGTTGGAGTGCTGAGCTGCGCGTAATGATTATTCCAAGGTCAATAACATGCAAATCATATAGCAGCCTGAAATTGTTCAAGTCCCGGTCGTAGAATGGGTCTTTGTTGTTCCATTCAATTTCAAGGGCAACTTTGTTCTTGAAACAATCTATGCTGTGGGTTGGTGTTGGCCTGATCGCGCCGTCTACAGATATTTGAGTGTCGAAGGATTTTTCTATCCAGCCTCGCTTATACAATTCACCGTCTAGCATTTTTGACATTTCGGACTTGTTGCCACTGCCCTTTCTTGCCAAATCACTGTGCAAAAGTCTGAACTTTTCCAATGTGGCAACCACTTCGTCAAATTCAACGGGATGGACATGCTGCAAAATGGCGAAACCATTTCGCCATTCGTAGCTTTCAAACTTCGTACCGATCGTTTCTGAAACAGAGACCCGCGTTGTCATCCTTACACAGTCGCCTCTTCATTTGCGCATTGCAACAATGTTCTTATTACGTTCCGTAAATTCAAGAGTCAATTCTGTTGATAGTTTTGACATTCACAATCTTTTCAGCCCCGCCCATTTCAGCGCCCGACCATCAATAATGACCAAGGCCGAGCCGATCACCAAGGCCCCAACGATGTCTCGAATCGTCAGGGATTCGTTGAGAAACAGATAGCCCAGCAGAATGGCGGAGATGGGGACCAGCATGGTGACGAGGGTGACGAAAGAGGGGCCAGCCCGTTCGATAATCCTGAAGAATATCAAATAGGCCAGCGAAGTGGATATGGCGGCAATTCCCAGCAAGGCAGCCCAGGTTTTGAATGAGGCGGCTGCATATTGGGTTGGATCGGCGAAAATCAAGACAACGACCGCCATGATGAGTGCGGATACACAGAGTTGACAGGTGGCAATGGTCAGCGGTGGAATGCCCACCAACATTTTTTTCGACCACGGTGTCGAAAGGCCGTAAAAAAAGGAAGCTAAAACGACCGCAAGAATTCCCCAAGTCTGGTTGCCGAGATCGCTAAAATCAGCGCCTTGCAATATGACCACTCCAATGAAGCCGATAACCAGGGCAATGACCTTGCGCATTGTCAAGGCTTCAAACGCCAATAATGCCATGAACAATGCGGCGAACATGGGTGTTGTGGCATTGGCCACGGAGGCTAGGCCGCCGGTGATATGTTGCTGGCCCCAAGCGATGAGCGTGAATGGAATGGCGTTGTTGACAACTGACATGCCACCGCAACCAATCCAGGTTTTGGCATTGCGCGGCAATGGGCCTTTGAAAACCAGATGAACAGGCAGGAGAATCAGTGCTGCGATGCTTACGCGGGCCATGACAATCAACAAGGGGGGCAGTTCTTTGATAGCAATGCCGACGAACAAGAATGACCCACCCCAGATCAGGGAAAGCACGGCCAAGAGGCCCCAGGATTTGCCGTCAATGTGGAGAGTTGTTCCGACCGTTTGTGTTGTCATTGTCCAGCCCCAATCCGTTTGATTTGGGAATAGACGCCTGCGGTTACCAGCACCACCCGAAAACAGGCAAGGCTGAAATGCCTCATCTCAAGCCTCTTCGCGGGCCAGACGCTTGTCAAGGTAGTCGGCGCAAATCTTGTTCAAGTCTTCAATCTTGTCCTGGAAGAAGTGGTTGGCACCGGGAATGACCTTGTGTTCGATGGTGATGCCTTTTTGGGTTTTCAGCTTTGATACAAGGCTATGAACTGCTTCAGGCGCAGTCACCGTATCCTTGTCGCCATTGATAAACAGGCCAGAAGCCGGGCAGGGGGCAAGGAACGAAAAATCATAATGTTTGGCCAGCGGGGCCACGGAAACAAAGCCAGAGATTTCTGGGCGGCGCATCAAGAGTTGCATGGAAATCCAGGCACCGAAGGAAACCCCAGCGATCCAGCAGATTTTGGATTCCTTGTTATAGGTTTGCAGCCAATCAAGGGCCGATGCCGCATCGGAAAGTTCGCCTGCACCATTGTCAAACATGCCCTGGCTGCGGCCGACACCACGGAAATTAAAGCGCATCACCGAGAAGCCGCGGCTTTGGAACATGCCATACATGGTATGTACAATCGGGTTGTTCATGGTGCCGCCAAAAGCGGGATGGGGATGCAAAAGGATTGCTACGGGTGCGCCAGTGGCTTTGGCGTGGTGATAACGGCCTTCAATGCGACCTGCGGGGCCGTTGAAAATCACTTCTGGCATTGTGGTTCCTTCTTGCGAATTGCCGGTTTGGCCATTTCGCTTTTACTTGACTCTGTTACTCGGTCTTCCTAGATGTAGTTTAGAATAGTTCCAAAAAGCAAATGTGGAAGTCCGGTTGTTTCAATTGTTTTCTTAATCGGGCGTTTAACACGGGGCGGGGGGCAAAAAGCAAGCCTTTCGTGATGTGATGAAGGCTTTGCAGAAACAGGGTGTTGGCAAATGAAAATGAGCACAAAGGGCCGCTATGCGGTCATGGCCATGATCGACATTGGCCAACAGGCATTGGGAAAACCCATATCCCTTTACGAAATTGCTGAAAGGCAGGACATCAGCCAGGAATATCTGGAGCAGTTGTTTGGACGTTTGCGGCGGGCTGGACTGGTGGACAGTGTGCGCGGTCCTGGCGGTGGTTACCTGCTGGCGCGACCCGCAACGGAAATTGCCTTGTCTGAGATAATTCTTGCGGTCGATGAGCCCTTGCGGGTGACCCGTTGTGATGGCGATGGCGTAGATGGTTGTGTGAAAGGCGAGCAGTGCTGTGCCCATGACCTTTGGGCCTCGCTTGGCCGGCAGATGATGTATTTTCTCGAGTCGGTTTCGTTGGAAGATGTGGTGCAGAAACGCAATCTGGCGCTTGCGGCTTCGATCAAGCAAACCAAGGAACGGCATGTAGGTGTAGTGAGGTGAGAACTTATCTCGACCATAACGCAACCAGCCCGTTGCGACCTGCTGTGAAGGCGGCGATGATCGCGGCCATGGATGTGCATGGCAATGCATCATCCATCCATGGTGAAGGCCGCAGGGCGCGCAAGATCATGGATGATGCACGTGAGGCGCTGGCGTTCAAGCTGGGTTGTTTGCCGCAGATGATGACGTTTACGTCGGGCGGAACAGAAGCCAATAACATGGCGTTGCGTTGCGTGGGGGCGGAACATATTCTGGTGTCGGCAGTTGAACATCCGAGTGTTTTGGCAGCGGCAAAGGCTTCCGGGAAAATTGTTGAGGTCATTCCGGTTGATGAATTTGGCCGCGTAAAAATTGATGCTTTGCAAGGAATGTTGGGCAGGCCCAATACGCTGGTTTCGGTGATGATGGCCAATAATGAAACTGGCCTTGTGCAACATATGGCTGATATCGTTGACGTTGCGAAGAAGGCTGGTGCATTGGTGCATGTCGATGCCGTGCAGGGATTTGGCAAGCTGCAGGTAAATTTTGGCTTGCTGGGCTGTGACATGATGACGGTGGCAGCCCACAAGGTGGGTGGTCCGGTTGGCATTGGCGCATTGATTGTGCGCGATGGATTGGTGGTTGAGCCGTTACTGGCTGGGGGCGGACAGGAATTGCGCCGCCGGGCTGGCACGGAAAATATTTCCGCCATCGTAGGTTTTGCTGCCGTGGCGCAAGAGCCGCAGCTTGATACCTATGAACTGATCGACAAGTTGGAAGCAGGGCTGAGTGACTGCGTGGTATTTTCAGATGGACGCGAAAGGCTATGCAACACCACCTGCTTTGCAACATCTGAAATGAAAGCTGAGACACTTATCATGGCTTTTGATCTGGACGGCATTGCCGTGTCGTCCGGGTCGGCTTGTTCGTCGGGAAAGGTCGGGCGATCCCATGTTCTTGATGCCATGGGAGTGGTGCCTGAACTGGCGTCAAATGCCATACGCGTCAGCCTGGGGTGGAACAGCACGGTGCAGGACGTGACGAGATTTTTGGAAGCATTCAACAAGCTTCGTGCGCGCCATCAGGCGCGGCGGGCTGCCTAGGAAACAATCATGGCCGATCAAGATACCATAGACCTCGTGCGCGGGATCGATGTTGAAAAGTACAAATACGGTTTTACCACCGATATTGAATCCGACTTTGCGCCGAAAGGTTTGAGCGAAGATATCGTCCGCTTTATTTCGGCCAAGAAGAATGAGCCACAATGGATGCTGGATTGGCGGTTGGAAGCTTACCGCGTCTGGTTGAACATGGACGAGCCGACCTGGGCCAAGGTCAGCTATCCCAAAATTGATTTCCAGGATTTGTATTATTACGCGGCACCGAAAACTTCGGCAGCACCCAAGAGTCTGGATGAAATTGATCCAAAACTTTTGGAAACCTATGCCAAGCTTGGCATTCCGCTGAAGGAGCAGGAAATTCTCGCAGGCGTGCAGAAGCCAAAAAGACTCGATGAAGATGGCAATGAAATTGTTGAAGCCCGCGTGGCTGTTGATGCGGTGTTTGACTCGGTGTCCGTCGTCACAACGTTCAAGGACGAGTTGGCCAAGCATGGGGTGATCTTCTGTTCGATTTCCGAGGCACTGCGTGAGCATCCGGAACTGGTGAAGAAATATCTTGGTTCGGTGGTTCCGCAGGGCGATAACTATTATGCAGCGCTGAATGCGGCGGTGTTTTCCGATGGGTCGTTTGTTTACATTCCGCCGGGGGTGCGCTGCCCGATGGAACTTTCAACCTATTTCCGCATGAATGCCAAAAACACCGGCCAGTTTGAACGCACGCTGATCATTGCCGACAAGGGTTCATACGTATCGTATCTGGAAGGCTGCACGGCACCGACGCGGGAAGAAAGCCAGTTGCATGCGGCTGTGGTGGAACTCATCGCCCATGATGAAGCCGAGATCAAATATTCCACCGTGCAGAATTGGTATCCCGGCGATGCGGAAGGCCGGGGTGGCATCTATAATTTTGTCACGAAGCGCGGCGATTGCCGGGGTCATCATTCGAAGATTTCATGGACACAGGTTGAAACCGGTTCGGCGATCACCTGGAAATATCCTTCGTGTATTTTGCGGGGTGACCATTCTCGTGGTGAGTTTTATTCCATCGCCATTTCCAATGGTTGCCAGCAGGTGGATAGCGGCACCAAGATGATTCATTTGGGCAAGAACACATCCAGCCGCATCGTGTCGAAAGGCATTGCAGCGGGGCGGAGTGACAATACCTATCGCGGCCTTGTGTCGGCCCATCGCAAGGCGACAAATGCCAGGAATTTCACCCAATGTGACTCGTTGCTGATTGGCGACAAGTGCGGGGCGCATACGGTGCCCTATATCGAAAGCAAAACTTCGACGGCGCAATTTGAACATGAGGCCACAACCTCGAAAATATCCGATGACCAGATGTTCTATTGCCGGTCACGGGGGCTTTCACAGGAAGAGGCGGTGGCTTTAATCGTCAATGGCTTTGTGCGCGATGTGATTCAGCAATTGCCGATGGAATTCATGGCGGAAACCCAAAAATTGATAGGTATCTCTCTTGAAGGTTCTGTAGGTTGATAGTTGCTCTTGACTGTAGGTTTTTTTGATAGTTAGATAGTTCTCCGAAAAGGAGATGGAACATGGATTACGAAGAACTCACACGCGGACTGCCAACCAAGTCGGAAAAAATCCGGACCTTGGGCCGCAAAGGCGTGCCCACAGCGGATATCGCGCGGTTTTTGGGGATCAGGTATCAGCATGCGCGGAATGTTTTGAATGATGCGGGCTTGCAGCATGGTGGCATGGCGGAGGAAATGCCGGTGCTTGAGACCAAGATGATGCCGCCGTTGGACACGGCTGCTTTGGTTCGCCAGTCTGTTTGGGTGGATGTGGATGCTGAGGGGCGATTGCAGATTCCGGCGGATATGATGGCGCGGGCGGGGCTTGCGGGACATGATCGGCTTTTTGTCAAGCCGACTGAGCGGGGCTTTGAAGTGCTGACCAGACGCGGTGCCATGGCGCGGATGAAAGAAATTTCTGAGCCATATGTACGGCCCGGCGTTTCTATTGTGGATGAGTTTCTTGCAGAAAAGCGGCTCGAAGTCGCTGCTGATGAAGCAAAGTGGAAGAGACTTGAAGCGGAAGCTGCCGAGGCTGCAAAAGCGAAGGTAGCAAAGCATGGCTGATGATATGGTGCTGGACACGTCGGCTATTTTGGCAGCCATCCTTCAAGAGGACGGCGGATCGCAGGTTTATGAAATCCTTGCTTCGCGTTTTGTTTCCACGGTCAACGTCGTAGAGGTGAGAACCAAGTTGATTGACAGAGGACAGTCCGAACTCGAGATCGACGCGGCTCTGGAACTGATGGATATGGTCGAGGTGGATTTCACGTCTGCCCAAGCACGATTTGCAGGGGGGCTCCGGGCGACCACGCGACGCGCGGGATTATCAGTGGGCGATCGGGCCTGCCTGGCGCTGGCGGCAGCGAAGGGTGCGATTGCGATGACCGCAGACAAGATTTGGGCGGATGTTGAGCTTCCGGTGCGTGTGGTGTTGATACGGTGAGTGGGCCCTTAGACGTAATGAAGCAGTTTCTTTATCATAAAGCAGCCCATCAACTGCTGTTGGAATCAATGTCGAAGACTCAAAAGGTGATTGGAACAAGTTTAGAGGGAATGTTGGATGAATATTTCTCTTACGCAATTTGATATCATGTTTCCAATTGGTTTGGGCGCGATGTTTGGTCTGGCGCGTTACATGAAATTTTCTCAGTCAGGCGTCGCAGGGGCGGGTCGGTTGGCTGCCATTGACAGCCTCAAGGGCATGGCGGGTGCTGGTGCCATCATGCTGGCTTATAAATTTTTTGGAATACTTTGAAACGGAATGAATATGCTCGAAATCAAAAATCTCCACGTTCGCCTCGCAGAAGAAAAACGTGAAATCATCAAGGGTTTAAATCTCACGGTGAAGGCTGGTGAGGTGCATGCCATCATGGGGCCGAACGGGTCGGGGAAATCCACGCTATCCTACGTGCTTTCGGGGCGTGAGGGTTATGAGGTGACCGAGGGTTCTGTCACTTTCAAGGGTGAAAACCTTTTGGAAATGGAAGCGGACAAGCGGGCGGCGGCGGGAGTGTTTCTGGCTTTTCAATACCCCATCGAAATACCGGGAGTGGCCACCATGCAGTTCCTCAAGGTGGCATTGAATGCCCAACGCAAGGCGCGGGGCGAGAAGGAATTGTCGATTCCGGATTTCATGCGTTTGGTGAAAGAACGTGCAGCACAGCTTAACATCTCACAAGACATGTTGAAGCGTCCGGTGAATGTGGGTTTTTCGGGCGGTGAAAAAAAGCGGGCCGAGATTTTGCAGATGGCCGTGTTGGAGCCCTCGCTGTGTGTGCTGGATGAAACGGATTCGGGCCTTGATATCGATGCGCTGCGGGTGGTTGCTGATGGTGTGAATGCTCTTCGCTCGCCTGAGCGTTCGATGATTGTTATCACCCACTATCAGCGTTTGCTTGACTATATCGTGCCGGATTTTGTGCATGTGTTGTCGGATGGTCGGATTGTAAAATCCGGCGGCAAGGAATTGGCGCTGGAACTTGAAGCCCATGGCTATGCCGACATTGTGGGGAAAGCAGCGTGAACGCCATGATTCCGCAAACCCAGGCCGAACAGGCACTCGGTTTCACGCTGCCGACACGCCGCCTGGAAGAGTGGAAGTGGACTGATCTGCGTCGGCTGATTGACAAGCCTTATGGCGCTGTGGGCATTGCTGATGCCCAGAAAGTTGATCGATTAATTGCGGCCTCACCGCTCAATCGCTTGAAGGCTCAGCGGCTGGTGATCGTGAATGGTGCGCTTGATTCGGGACGTTCCAATGTTTCAGGATTGTCGGTTTCTCAAGCAGCACCGGCTATCACCCACGAAGATCCATTATTGTCGCTGAATGGAAAGCTCAATGCCAAAACCATTGCGTTGGCATTTGATGGCAATCTGGATAAGCCGATTGAGATTTTGTATGTGACGACGGGTGGAAATGCCGCAGTAGCCAGCCGCTTGCATATCGAAGTGGCTGATGGTGCTTCGGCCCATATCATAGAAACTTTTGTCGGTGAAGGTGACTACCTGAACAATCCGGTGACCACCGTCAGCATCGGCAAGGCTGGTCGATTGGATCATGTGAAAATTGAAACTGAGGCAGCGTCTGCCCATCATCTTTCACACGTCATCGTGCAACTGCAAGCCAAAGCCACTTACAATGATTTTGCTTTGACCACGGGTGCACAGGTTTATCGGCAAAATGGCACGATTGAATATCTGGGAGAGTATGGCAATGCGTCGATTGCGGGCGCATATTTGCTAAAAGGCGCACAGCATGCCGACACCTGCCTGATTGTAGATCACAAAGTGCCCCATTGCATTTCGCGCGAGTTGTTCAAGTGTGTGATGAATGACAAGGCGCGGGGCATTTTCCAGGGCAAGGTGATTGTAAGGAAAGATGCGCAGAAAACCGATGGCAAGCAATCGTCACATGCGCTGCTGCTTTCTGAAACCGCTGAGTTTGATGCGAAGCCGGAACTTGAAATTTACGCTGACGACGTGGTGTGTGGCCATGGCACCACCTGCGGGGATTTGAATCACGATCATTTGTTCTATCTCAACTCGCGCGGCATTCCTGAGGCTGACGCTCGCAACATGCTGGTGCAGGCGTTTGTGGCTGAGGCGTTTGAAACGGTGGAGAATGAAGCGTTGCGCGAGGCGCTGATGGGCATGGTGGAGGCGAGATTGCGGTGATAAACGTGCCTGCTTATTCCCGTCATTCCAAACGCCCGCCCTATCGCGGGCGATTTGGAACCCCGCTTTCGGGCGACTGTGCACATGGCTCCGAAGCGGGGTTCCATGTCGCGCCTTCGCTTCGCTTCGGCTTGCATGGAATGACAAAATAAAAAATGTACAATGTTCAACAAATCCGTGCTGATTTCCCCATCCTCTCGCGTGAGGTTTATGGCAAGCCGCTGGTTTATCTTGATAACGCAGCTTCGTCACAGAAGCCGCAGGTGGTAATCGATGCGATGACGCGCAGCATGACCATGGAATATGCCAATGTGCATCGCGGACTGCATTACTTGTCCAACACGGCAACCCAGGCTTTCGAAGACTCGCGAGAATCCGTTCGGCGGTTTATCAATGCGCCGTCAAAGGACCAGATCATCTTCACGCGGAACGCCACGGAAGCCATCAATCTGGTGGCGCAATCTTATGGTGGCATGGTGATCGGGGAGGGGGATGAGATTGTTCTCTCCATCCTCGAACACCACTCCAACATTGTGCCGTGGCATTTTCACCGGGAACGCCGGGGCGCCATTCTGAAATGGTCACCGATTGATGACGATGGCAATTTTCTGCTTGATGAATATGCCAAACTGCTGACGGCACGAACGAAGATTGTGGCGATCACCATGATGTCGAATGCACTCGGCACGATCACGCCGATTCATGAAATCATTCAATTGGCGCACGATAAAGGAATTCCGGTTTTGCTGGATGCAAGCCAGATGGCGGTGCATGGTTCGGTTGATGTGCAGGCACTGGATGCGGATTTTCTGGTTTTTACCGGACATAAAACCTACGGGCCGACGGGCATTGGTGTGCTTTATGGCAAGTCGGAACTGTTAAAGAAAATGCCGCCTATCAAGGTGGTGGCGAGATGATTTCAGAAGTTACTGAAGCGGGCATTACCTACAATGAACCACCGCACCGGTTTGAAGCGGGAACGCCTGCCATCGTCGAGGCCATTGGTCTTGGTGCCGCGCTTGACTACATGGCGGGTATAGGTGCTGCTGCAATAGCGGCGCACGAACAATCCTTGCTCGACCATGCCATGGAACGTTTGAGCAAAATCAATTCATTGCGGATTTATGGCAAGGCCAAGCACAAAGGGCCGATTATTTCTTTCAATATGGAAGGGGCCCATGCCCATGACATTGCGACGGTCATTGATCGGCAGGGTGTTGCAGTGCGGGCGGGCACCCATTGCACCCAGCCCTTGTTGCAACGGCTTGGCGTGACGGCCACATGCCGCGCCTCATTTGGACTCTACAATAGCCACGAAGAAGTTGATATACTGGCGGAGGCTCTTATCTCTGCCCAAAGGATTTTCGGATAATGGACGCGACTGCCGAAGTTGAGAATTTGCCCAATCCTTCTGCCATTCCGGCAGATGAACTGGCGCGGTTGACGGATGATATCGTGGCCGCCATGAAGACGGTTTATGATCCAGAAATCCCTGTCGATATTTACGAACTGGGTCTGATCTACAAAGTCGATATCGATGACGACCGCAATGTGGCTATTGAGATGACGCTGACGGCTCCGGGTTGTCCGGTGGCTGGTGATATGCCGGGTTGGGTTGAAAATGCTGTTTCGTCGGTGGCTGGTGTGGCGCAGGCCAAGTGCAAGTTGACGTTCGATCCGCCCTGGGACCACAGCCGCATGTCGGAAGAAGCCCGCATGGCGATGAATATGTGGTGATGCCAAAGGCAGTTTCATTTGCAAGCAAAACGTTGGGCTGGATTGATTTTAAAGGATCAGCGGCTTGGGCCAATTCGGCAGAGGCCGCTGAAAACGGTGCGTTGCATGAAGGTGGCATTGGCGCAGTTGCACCAATTATTGACTGAATCGTCGGCTACACAAGCTATAGCTTGGAATTCGACAAGTATTTCCCATATGATGACATGGCGGCTGAGGGCGGAAATTGTGCGGCCCGGCTCAAGGTTTTAAGCCGACGTTATATGATGGTGGAAGACAACCGCATGTGTGGGGGGGCCAATGTTTCCTCATCCGGGTTTTATGTGAGAAGAAAATAGTCATGACAGCAGTTTCAGCAGTCCCAGGTCAACGTGTTCGCCCCAGTGTCGTCAAATTGACGGATGCAGCCGCGCAACGCATTCGTGATCTCATGGCCAATGCGGCGAATGAAACCGCAGGCTTGCGCATCGGCGTCAAGAATGGCGGTTGTGCTGGCATGGAATACACCATGGAATGGGCCGATGAGAAAAAGCCGTTTGATGAGGTGGTTGTCGATAAAGGTGCGCGGGTGCTGATTGAAGCCAAGGCCCTGATGTTTCTGCTGGGAACTGAGATGGACTTTCAGACAAGTGCCTTGAAGTCAGGATTTGTTTTCAACAATCCCAACCAGACCTCCGCCTGTGGTTGTGGTGAAAGTGTTGAAATCAAGCCCGCCAGTCTTGCTGGTTGATTGTGGGCTTTTCAGAATCCTACAAGGATTTTCTGGTTGATCAATTGTCGGGATTTGGTTCGGTCACAATCAAGCGGATGTTTGGCGGCGGTGGTGTTTATCGCGATGGCCTGATGTTCGGACTTGTCGACGATGACATGCTTTATCTCAAAGTGGATGCGACAAGTCAGGCTGATTTTGAAGAAGTTGGGTCAAGGCCATTTGTCTATCAACCTGGCAATGGCAAGGCTGTACAAATGTCCTATTGGCGTGCACCGGAAATTTGCATGGATGACCAATCCGAACTGCTGAAATGGTGTGGCAAAGCCATGCAAGCCGCCACGCGGGCTGCGCAGAAAAAACCTAAATCAAAGAAATAACAGCTGCCTCAGAACTTCCGCGCCGGGGCTTTTTTGGATTCGCCGGTGAAAGCAATTCCGAGGGACTGTGTCTTGCGCCAAACGACTTTGACATCTCGAATAGTGTTTTCGGTCACGAGAAGCAGTCGGAATTCGTCAGGCATGCCAAGTGCACCTTCACAAATCAGCTTGGCACCCGTTTCAGAAACATCTCGGATTTGACAATCAATGTTGGTCCAGTTGTCCATGACGATCTTGGCTCCTTTGAGGACCTTTCGTCTTGGTGCAATCCGTGCAACTTGTTCAGTAGTATTTTCCACAGCAGTAGTCCAAATTTTAGAAAGAGCCGGATGCATGCGAATTGATCACGCCCGTCTCGGCATCATAGTCGATCGTATTTTAATAAAATGCTAATTTTTACTGACTGAAATTACTCAGGCTGCGGGATTGCGCACTGGCTTGGACAAAAATGCCGGCATGTTGCCTTGGTTAAACCCGCTATGGTCTGGCGCATCATCATCGGCAAAGCGTGGACGACGGTGGTTGCGACTGCTCTCTGGGCGTGGTGTATGTTGTTGTCGAGCCGGTCGGGGAGTTGGACTTTCCTTCGGGACCGCCACCAGTTCTGCGGCATCTGGCACAATTGAAACTGCTACCTCAACCACTTCCGCCATTGCGACTGGTTCTTTGACGGCGCGTTTGGCGGCCGGGCGTCGACTGCGCTTCGGCGGCGCTGCGGCAGTTTCATTTGGCACTTCTGGCTCGGTGGACGAACCATCCACCTCAAACCATTCCACGTCTTTCTTGATCAAGTCCTGGATGGCTGCCAAATGTTTGGAGTCCATTTTTCCAACCAGCATAAAAGCATGGCCTTCACGCCCGGCGCGGCCAGTGCGGCCAATGCGATGCACATAATCTTCGGAATGGATCGGCACATCAAAATTGAAAACATGGCTAACTTCAGGAATATCAAGACCCCGGGCCGCAACGTCAGACGCAATCAGGATAGTAACTTCCTGGCTGCGGAATGCGGCCAACATTTTGAGACGCGCAGACTGGTCCATGTCGCCATGCAAGGCACCGGCATTGAAGCCATGCCGAAGCAGCGATTTTTCAAGCAGGGCCACGGTGGTTTTGCGGTTGGCAAAAACGATGGCATTGTTGATGTTGGGTTGGGAGCGGATTACTGCTCGCAAGGTTTCCCGCTTGGCTTTTGGATCAGAGGGTGCCTTGACCAGGTATTGCTTGATGGTGGTCACAGTGGAACTGACGGCCGAAGTTTTCACTTCAACGGGATTGTGCAGGAACTGTGCCGTAATGCGCTGAATTTCTGCAGGCATAGTGGCCGAAAAGAACAGTGTCTGGCGGGTGAAAGGCAGCAGTTTGCAAATGCGCTCGATATCGGGAATGAAACCCATGTCCAACATGCGGTCAGCTTCATCGATCACCAAAAGTTCAACACCGTTGAGCAGCAGCTTGCCGCGTTCGAAATGATCGAGCAGGCGGCCTGGTGTGGCAATGACAACATCTGCACCACGATCAATTTTGGCAGCCTGCGGTTCGAAGGCAACGCCCCCGATCAATGTGGCGACGGTCAACTTGTGTAGTTTGCCAAGGCTTTCAAATGCTTCTTGCACTTGCACGGCTAATTCGCGGGTTGGTTCGAGAATCAGGGTGCGCGGCATACGGGCGCGGGCGCGGCCTTTTTCCAGCAAGGTCAGCATGGGCAACACAAAGGCCGCGGTTTTGCCAGAACCGGTTTGGGCAAGCCCCAGCACATCGCGGCGGGCGAGGGCATGGGGAATGGCTTCAGCCTGAATTGCAGTAGGGGTGGTATAGCCAGCTGCAGTAACAGCCTCGAGAACTTTCGGACTTAGTCCGAGGGAAGAAAATTCCATGTAACTTGAAAAACCTGGGCGGAGGGACAAATCATGCGCCTAATGGGGCTCGCCCGGGCCGGGAGGCGCAACATACGCGTATAGGATAAAGTGAATGGGTGACAGAGTCAAATCCCACTGCTTGTCTCGATTGAAAATCGCATTTGTAGTGAATTTGGGGGGTCCAAGAGGGTGGTCACATTGCCTTGAGTGGATGTGGGACCTAAAAGTCGCCAGATAAATCAACTGGCAATATGGATACATTGATATGTCCCAACTGATTCGGAACCTGTGACTGTTGTGGTCACGATAGCAGTCTTCATCTTCTTTGACTATGTGGCGTCAAGTTTGGACTTGAAAAGCGATGCGACGTGTGGCTCTATTGTTTAGAACAATTCTAACTGACTGAATGGAGTCGTAAATGAACAAGATGGATGTAATACCTACCGGGAAATGCCCCGTGATGCACAGCCCGCGCAGTGTGTCGACACGCTCGAACAGCGATTGGTGGCCGAACCAACTCAATCTGAAAATGCTCCATCAAAATTCTTCGCTGTCGAATCCCATGGCCAAGGACTTTGATTATACCAAGGCGTTCAAGTCACTTGACTATAAAGCGCTGAAAAAAGACCTCCGCAAGTTAATGACGGACTCGCAGGATTGGTGGCCGGCAGACTATGGCCACTATGGCCCGCTGTTTATTCGCATGGCTTGGCACAGTGCCGGCACCTACCGGACGGGCGATGGTCGTGGTGGGGCTACATCAGGTACCCAGCGTTTTGCGCCGCTCAACAGCTGGCCTGACAACGTCAACCTTGACAAGGCGCGCCGCTTGCTATGGCCGCTCAAGCAGAAGTACGGCAACGCCATTTCCTGGGCCGACTTGATGATCCTCACCGGCAACGTTGCGCTCGAATCAATGGGCTTCAAGACTTTTGGCTTTGCGGGTGGTCGCGCAGACATTTGGGAACCTGAGGAAGATATCTACTGGGGTGCTGAAGAGACCTGGCTTGATGACAAGCGCTATTCTGGTGACCGCGAATTGCAGAATCCGTTGGCCGCAGTTCAGATGGGCTTGATCTATGTCAATCCTCAAGGGCCCAACGGCAATCCTGATCCATTGAAATCGGCACGCGATATTCGCGAGACATTTGCCCGGATGGCCATGGACGATGAAGAAACCGTGGCCCTGGTGGCAGGCGGACATACTTTCGGCATGACCCATGGTGCTGGCGACTCCAAGCTTGTGGGACCAGAACCCGAAGGCGAAGCACTTGAAGCACAAGGCTTTGGCTGGCTCAACAAGCACGGTACGGGCAAAGGCGGCGATACAATTTCCAGCGGGCTTCACGGCGCATGGACTTCTAACCCAACGAAATGGGACATGGGCTATTTTGATGTTCTGTTTGGATATGAATGGGAACTTGGCCGCAGCCCGGCTGGCGCACAACAGTGGCATGCCAAGAACCTGGCTGAAAAGGACATGGCACCACATCCCGCTGATCCAAGCCAAAAAGTGCCAATCATGATGTCCACTGCCGATATGGCCATGCGCATGGACCCGGCTTACGAGAAAGTCAGCCGCAACTTCCACCAGAACCCCAAGAAGTTTGCTGATGCTTTCGCTCGGGCCTGGTTCAAACTCACGCACCGCGACATGGGACCAAAGGTGCGTTACCTCGGCCCGGAAGTGCCACAGGAAGAATTGATCTGGCAGGATCCGGTGCCTGCCCGCAAGGGCAAGGTGATTGGTGCAAAGGACATTGCGGCTCTCAAGGCGAAACTTGCAAAGTCTGGCTTGACCACAGCAGAGCTTGTGCAAACGGCTTGGGCCTCGGCTTCAACCTTCCGGGGTTCTGACAAGCGCGGTGGCGCAAACGGTGGTCGCGTTCGTTTGGCACCGCAGAAAGATTGGGACGTCAACCAGCCCGAGCAACTGGCGAAAGTTTTGAAAAAGCTTGAAGCCACTCAAGCGGCATTCAACAAAGGCAAAACCAAAGTTTCGCTGGCAGATTTGATCGTGCTGGGTGGTGTTGTTGGTGTTGAGCAGGCAGCGAAGGCTGCTGGTCATGCCGTGAAAGTGCCCTTCACAGCTGGCCGGACAGATGCGTCAGCCGAACAGACAGATGTTGAAGCCTTTGCCGTGCTGGAACCGGTTGCCGATGGCTTCCGCAACTATTTGCAAACAGAATACTCAATCTCGGCTGAGGAAATGTTGATCGACAAGGCACAATTGCTGACGCTCACTGCGCCGGAAATGACGGCGCTTGTTGGTGGTTTGCGTGTTCTTGGCGCAAACCATGATGGTTCCAAGCATGGTGTGTTCACCAAGCGAGTGGGTGTTCTTTCGAATGACTTCTTCAAGAATCTGCTGAGCATGGATACGCAGTGGCAACCAACTTCGCATGCTGCATCCAACTTCGAAGGGGTTGACCGCAAAACTGGAAAGGTAAAGTGGACAGCCACTCGCGTTGATCTGGTGTTTGGCTCCAATTCGCAATTACGCGCCATTGCCGAAGTCTATGCGCAAGACGATGCCAAGAAGAATTTTGTGGAAGACTTCGTGGCGGCATGGACCAAGGTCATGAATGCCGACCGGTTTGACGTGGCATGACAAAACGGGGCTGCCTCTTGTTTGCAAGGGGCAGCTCCACTTCGGGAGGTTGGCCAACTCCGTCAGCCTCAATGACTCAAACTGTGAATTGATAAAACGCGCATCTATGCTATGTTGAAATTGTAAATAACGAGGTTAATCAAAATACTTCCACTTCGTGGTTTTCACCCCGGAAACTCATGGAACCAGAGAGGTTTACAATGTTGACTCCGCCTGATTGTGAAATCTAAATGCATCTTTCTGGTCCAACTCGTTCACTTACCGTGAATCGGTATTGGGATTAGTATCCAACAAGCGGCACGAGATGCCGTACAAGACCCCGCGCGGAACGCCACCGCCGGGGTCGCTGTTTTTTACTTCGTGGACCTGTGCTAAAATTGGGCTTCACCTTGCTTGCGTGAAGCATTAAGCTTGTACCATGCAAACTGCCGTCATTATTCCTACACTTGAAACACCCCACTTGCTGTTGCGTGAGTTCAAGCCCAACGACACGGAAGAATTGTCGGCATTCATGACTCAGCCGCGCTATCAGCGCCATATCACGCACCGCATGAGAGATGGGGCCATGGTGCAGGATTTCGTGCATCGGCAAGTTGCTGCCCAGGGTGACAGCCGCCGTCATGTATATCATCTGGCAGCCGAAGAAAAACTCTCTGGTGATGTCATTGGCGAAGGGTTTGTCATTGCACATCGCAATGGCAGCCATGAATTGGGTTGGGGCGTGCATCCGGCCATGTGGTCGAATGGTTTTGGCACTGAAATTGGACGTGCCTTGCTGGCCTTGGGATTTGAACGACTGAAGGCCCGCACAATGTGGAGCAAGGTGATGGCGGACAATACGGCCTCCATCAAACTGGCAACGCGCATCGGCATGATCCACAAGGAAAGCCTTTCTGCCTATGGCTTGGGGCAGGGTAAAATTGGTCCTGTCGATGTGTTTTCGATGGCGCAATCGGCATATTTTGATCTGCCTTACTAGCACCCCTTGACCGCCATATTTTCAGCAAAGACTGCCACTTGAGTGGTGTGAAGCATTGGAGATTTCTGGCATGCGCATGGCTTACCTGCCGGCTTACACATTTTTGGCGTTGGTTTTGTTTGTTGGGCCTTCTGTGGCTACACCTGAAGATTACTGCGCAGCTTATGCAGTGGATTTTGCCAATGTGGGGCCGGATGATCAAGCCATCTGGCAAGAGCGTTTTGACAACGCCAGCAAAGATTGCCTGATCCAATATACAACGCCGAAGAGCCCACCGAAGCTAGAAGCGAAGGTCAACACCAAACTTAAAGTCAAGCCTGTAGCTGTTGCTGTCAAGATCAAGAAGCCGGCCAAGGTTGTGGCTGTACGCAAGGTCTTGGCCAAACCAATCGTCACGCCTGTTGCCATCAAATCCAAGGATGTGAAGAAAGTGGCTGCGGCGGAAGTCAAAATTGTTTCGGAAGTTAAAAAACCCGCACCTGGCACGCCAGCCTGGATCGAATACTGCACACGCAAATATGTGTCCTTTGATGCCGCGAAAGGCACATATCTTTCAAAGACCGGATTGGCAAGAAAGTGCCTGATCACGGCTGATTTCAAGTGATGGCATCTTCCAGCAAAATCTCTGAACCCTTCCAGCCGACCAAGATGGCAGGCGCGTTGGTATTGCCTGCGATCAAGTTTGGAAAAACCGAGGCGTCGCAAACACGCAATCCTGAGATGCCGTGAACTCTCAAACGTGAATCGACGACGCTGTTTTGTGGGTCAGTGCCCATGCGGCAGGTGCAGGAGGGATGGTAGACGGTGCCGCTGCGCTGGCGGAAATCGTGGATCAATTCGGCGTCACTTCGACACTGGGGACCGGGGCGCAATTCTTCGGCAATCAGTGAAGCCAGCGGCTTGGCACTGGCAAGTTTGCGCAAAAATTTCACTGCGGCCAGCATTTCCACAACATCATTTTCTGTCGAGAAAGCATTAGCCACAATGCGGGGATGGTCGTGAGGGTTTTGGGATTTGATGGTGATCGACCCTCTGGAGGTTGGGCGGCAGTTTGAAAGTCCGAGCGACAAGCCGGAAAACGGATCGGGCGACAGCACAGGTCGCTCGCCAGCCTTTGGCAACAGCGTGGAAAAGGCTTGCATGTAAAGTTGCATGTTGGGGCGCGGCTGGGACGGGTCGGTTTTGAAGAAGCCGCCGCCGTGATTGATTGAGAGCGAGAGCGGACCGGTGCGGGTCAATAAATATTGCAGGCCAACTTTCACTTTGCCCCACCAGGGACGCAGCGTGTCGTTGAGGGTTGGCACTTTCATGCGGTAGGTATAGTTTATGCCAACATGGTCTTCGAGGTTTTGGCCGACAGCATTGTTGGCTGCGACAACCGCAATGCCGATGTCGCGCAACAAGGGGGCAGGGCCCATGCCAGAGAGTTGCAGGAGCTGAGGCGAATTGACGGCACCGCCAGCAAGGATGACTTCGCGACCTGCATAGGCATTTTGCGAGACTCCATTTTTCTCGAAGGTGACGCCCGTGACGCGCTTACCTTCCATGACAATGCGCGTGACCAAACAACCAGTCTTGATTTGGAGGTTGGAACGCCGTTTCGCAGGATCAAGGAAGGCCCGTGCTGTGCTCAAACGGCGACCGTTGCGCGTGGTGAGCTGATAGATGCCAGCACCTTCCTGAGTGGCTCCGTTGAAGTCGGGATTGAAAGCCAGTCCCAGTTGTTGGCAAGCCTTGATGTAATCTAGTGTCAGGGGATGAACTTGCGAACTCGGATCGCTGGTATGCAAAGGGCCGCCGGCACCTCGGAATTCATCGGCACCTGCGGCATTATCTTCGAGGGATTTGTAGGCTTGCAGAACACTGTCCCAACCCCAATCTCTGCCTGCGGCCTGTTCCCAGTTGTCGTAGTCGTCGCGATGGCCACGGATATAAACCATGGCATTGATCGAGCTTGAGCCACCGAGAATTTTGCCACGGGGCCAATGGTCTTGTTGGCCGTTCAGGCCGGGGTCTGGTTCCGCCGTGTACATCCAGTTCACATGGGGGTCATAGAACGTCTTGCCGTACCCTAGCGGCAATTGAACGTAGAAACGCTTGTCGTGGCCGCCTGCCTCCAGCAACAAAACAGAGTAGCGACCATTGGCGGTCAACTTGTTGGCAAGCACGCAGCCTGCAGAGCCTGCTCCCACAATGATGTAATCGTATTTTTCCATGGTTTATCTTAGTGCTGTTTTTAGCTGATTTGACAAGCATCCCAGCGGTGAAAAAAATTCGAGCGGCGCAAACAGCTTCGGGTATTGTTTATTCTCAAAATTTGGCATGTTCGCACTCAAAGGGTCGGAACCATGAAAATCAAGGAACTTAAAGTCTTCATCGTCGGCAATCCACCGCCGGGTTGGGGTGGCCGTTATTTCACTTTTGTGAAGTTGACGACAGACAATGGCATTACGGGAATTGGCGAATGCTATGGTGCCACGTTTGGCCCCAAAGCCATGACGGCCATGATCGAAGATACATTCGGCCGCTATGTGCTTGGCATGGAACCGTTTCACATCGAGGCGCTGTGGCGGAAAGTCTATGGTTCCGGCTTCACACACCGCCCGGATGTCAGCCTGATGGGGGTGCTTTCGGGCATTGAAATTGCCCTGTGGGATATTATCGGCAAGGCGCTAGACAAACCAGTCTATGAATTGCTGGGTGGCCGGGTGCATGATAAGCTGCGCTCCTACACCTATATCTATCCAGACTTGGCGAAGGGGCAAGACGACTCGATTTACTGGAACGCCGAACAATCGGCCGAGCGGGCTCTTGACTATGTGAAGCAGGGGTTTACCGCCGTCAAGTTCGATCCGGCTGCACCCTATTCATCGTTTGACCCGCGCCAGCCATCATTGGAGTCGATGGCGCTGTGTGCCAAATTCTGCAAGCTCATCCGGGAAGCGGTTGGCGACAAGGCTGATTTGCTGTTTGGCACCCATGGCCAATTCACCGCCTCTGGTGCCATTCGCTTTGCCAAACAGATTGAGCCTTATGATCCCCTGTGGTTTGAAGAACCAACGCCACCGGATCGTCCAGAGGAAATGGCGCTAGTGGCGCGGGCCACGTCCATTCCGATTGCAACAGGCGAACGGCTGACCACCAAATATGAATTTGGCCGGGTGTTGGAAAATCGGGCTGCTTCGATTTTGCAAATGGCGCTGGGCCGGGTGGGCGGCATTTGGGAAGCCAAGAAGATTGCGGCCATGGCAGAGGTGAACTACGCGCAAATTGCGCCGCATCTCTATGCTGGTCCTATCGAAGCTGCGGCCAACATTCACTATGCGGCGTCCTTGCCAAATTTTCTTATCCTTGAGAGCATCGAGACCTTTGGCGGCTTCCACGCCAAGCTTTTGAAGAAACCCATTCGTTGGGAGCAGGGCTATGTCATTCCACCAACAGAGCCTGGACTTGGCGTTGAGCTGAATGAAGACGTGGCGCTGGCGCACCCTTATACGGGCGACAAGCTGCATTTGGAAATGACCAACCATCCCATCGTCTGAGACGAAGCGAGAGTGAATATGAAATACGGTTATATCGGCCTTGGTAATTTGGGTGGGCATTTGGCGGCGAGTTTGCAACGCCACGGTTTTCAACTTGTGGTAAATGATCTCGACAAGGCATTGGCTGAACGCCATATCGCGGCGGGTGCAACGTGGGCGTCAACACCAACTGAGTTGGCTTCACAAGTTGATCACATTTTCACATGCCTGCCATCGCCTGCGGTTTCCGAGAGGGTCTTAAATGGTGTATTGGCTGGCTTGAAACCCGGTTCAACATGGATCGAAAATTCGACACTGGGGCGCGATGAAATGTTACGGCTTGCTGTGGTGGCACAGGCCAAGGGCGTTGAGGTTCTGGAAGCGCCTGTGACCGGTGGCGTGCATCTGGCGGCAAGAGGCGAAATCACTGTGTTGGTGGGTGGAGAGAAGGCAGTTTTTGAAAAACATCAAGCGGCCTTGCAGGCCATCGGCAACCGGATTTTTCATATGGGGCCATTGGGTGCGGCTGCGGTGATCAAGGTGATCACCAACATGCTGGCCTTCATTCATCTGGTGGCTGATGCAGAAGCCCTGATGCTGGCAAAGCGCGGCGGGCTGGATTTGGGCCAGGCCTGGCAGGCCATTGCTGCCAGTTCAGGCACCAGCTTTGTGCATGAAACCGAGGGACAACTCATTCTCAACGGCAGTTATGATATTGCTTTCAGCATGGATCTGGCGCTGAAAGATCTTGGATTTGCCATGAATTTTGGCAAGGAATTTGGCGTTCCCCTGGATTTGGCCACCATGACGCGTGATACGTTTTTGCGCGGCAAGGAAACCTATGGCGGGCAGGCCCAATCGACGCAAATTGCCAAGCTGTTGGAAGATGCGCTGGGGACTGATTTGCGCGCACCAGGATTTCCGGCGCGGCTGGTTTAATCAAAGCATTGCCCAGTTTCACGAATCCTTGCGAGCCTCGAAGGACGCGCAACACAGGAGGTCTTTCCTCAATTTAACAAACCCTCATAAACATACACAGACCCATTGCCACCTCTACCGTTGTGGGTTGTGAGGTAGAGTGATCCATCAGCCACAACAGCAAATTGCGGTGGGACACCTGTGTTGAAGTGTTTGAGTGGTTGCAAGTTATTGGCGTCCAGAATCCACACATTTCCGCTATATGAAAATGCCAAAACATGGGTTTCTGATGCCGCCATGGTGACGATCAATTCTTCGGTTTTCAGTGATTGGGTTTTGACGATGTTCTGGTTTGCAGCGGAAACCATTGAGACCATTGCCTCGCCAACTTGCTGTTGGACCTGGCCGCCAATATACAAGTTGTTTTGATTGGCCGCCATTTTCCAACCGAAATGGTCAAATAGCAACGGGGCCGAAGCTTCCAAAGACTCGCCCGTAAAGTGCAGCAGATGAGAGATTTGGTTATTCATGTAAAGCACCCAAGGTTGGCCTTGGACGACGGCCAATGACCGCGGATCACCAACAACTTCCGGCGTCTTGTTAATTTTCCCGGTTTTTCCATCGATGACGTTCACAGTGAACTTCCGGTCTGGATTGTCAACTTGTGTCAAGGCGTAAACAAGTCTGCCTTGCGAGACCATGTCGGCTGTGTAGGTCAACTTGGGAATAGGCATGACGGTCTTGCCTTTGCCGTCAGGGGACTGACGGAAGATTTTTGCATCTGTCACGACATTGGCAAAAACGTTGCCATTATCATCGGTCGCCATTTGCACCGGCAATCGACCTGACTTGACAGTTTTGTCAATCTTGCCGGCTTGCAGGTTGATCCGGCTGATTTGGCGGATGCCGCTTTCGGCCACCCACAATCCGTCCGGTGCCAAGGTTATGCCTTCCGGCCATTTTCCAACGGGAATAATCCTTGGCGTTGGATTGATTTCTTCCATGACCTGAGGTGCTTGCGCCACGGCGTCGGGTTCCGGCTGGTCCTCAACAACGCTCGGACCTTGCTGGGGGGTATCGAGTGCCACCTCGGCTTCGGGCGCAGGCGCTTCAATTTTTAGTTCTTCGATTTTGACTTCGGGGGCAGCGACAACCGGCATTTCAATAGCTTGTGGCGCCTCGTTGAAAGAGAAATCTCCCGTCAACGAGCTTGTATCCCAAGGCAATTGAATGTCCTTGGTTTCTTTCAACACTTGCCGACGCGCCACCTTGAAAGTCTGTTCAATCGACAATCCCGGAGTCTCAATCGCCTTGGCCAATGCTGCGGCATAGGGCGAGTTTTCACCTTCACCATCGAGCGCAACTTGGCCGGGTGTGGTGGAGAAAGCGATAAAAGTTCCCGTGGGGGCATCAATCGCGCCAATGCCCTTTTTGCCGCCGCGGCTTGCGCTGACAAAGGGATTGTTGCGGCAGGAATCGAGAATGACGATATTGACGCGGCCACTGGATCTTTCCAGGGTTGAAACAAACTCATCGACATTGATGCCGAACAGTTTGACTTCCGAGTCAGATTTGATGTCAGCATCGAGGGGAATGAGATAGTTTTGATTGTTGGATTGCACGCCGTGGCCGGCAAAGTAGAACAGGCCGACAGTATCCGTGTCGCGAATGGCGCGACTGAATTCCAGCATGGCCCGTTGCATGGTCTGGCGGTCTGCATCGAGAACCGTCGTCACATCAAAACCAACTTTTCTGAGCGTTGCGGCCATCAGCTTGGCGTCGTTGGCCGGGTTGATGAGCCTGCCAAATGGATAGGCGGAGTTGCCGATTACCAAGGCTGCACGACCTGCTGCCACGGCGCTTCCGGTTGCAAAACCAATGATGCCAAGCAACACCAGTAAAAAGGCAACCCATTGACGGAGTTGATACTTCATGAGGTTTTCACTCTGCTTCGTTGGAAATAACTGATTTGGTGATATTGAACCGCGTGTCACCTGCCGCTGGCAAGTAGATTTCCTGGCAATTGCCGGGGCCATCGGTGAACATCCAGGGATGGGTGACAAAGGTGTTGATGGTTTTCTTCTGGCGTGGTTCGAGATTGCCAAAATCCTGGGGTTGTCCCTTGAAATCCAGCCACATCAAGGCGCGGAAGCCATCGGTTCTGTTGACAAATGTGATGGTGACGGGGCGATTGGAGTTTTTGGATTTCAACTTGCCAAAACCACTGCAGCTGTTGTTGCCATTGCCACTGTCTGGCGCACTTGCCTGTGGGCCGCCGGCGGGTTTGCGGCAGGCGTCCAAAAAGTCCTGAATGCGCTCGCGGTCATCGCCGAATTCCATGGTGTTGGGTGTCATGGCAGGCACGCCATATCTGACCTTCGCCTGCTTGATCAGCCCTGGCCACAACGAATCATCGGCGCTGACCGTGAATTCAGTTCCGGTGATGCCAACTTCAGCATCGACACCAATCACCCGGCCTTCATAGCTTTGAGTAAAACGATCACCGCGAAATCCGATGCTTGCGTCTTCGTCATTTTCCATGCCTGAAACATCAGTGGCGGCCTGAATAACAATTCTTTTTGAAGACCGGCAAGTGGCCACAAATTGCACGCCGTCAGAATCCCTGATGCCATAAACCAGAACGGGACGACCGCTTAGTTTCTGCAACATCCACTCGAAACCTTCGGCCTGCTTTGGTCCGGCATGGGCCAAGGGCGTTGACGCAACCGATGCAAGCAGCGCAAGCAGTGTGAGGACGTGCGGAGACTGGCGGGATTTCAACATGATGACCTTCAAATCTGGCGCCCCCGCTTGCGATCAAGCCACCACGACTATAGTATTCTGTCAAGGCCGTCGCAAAATTGTTCGCCGGGTTGAGTTTTGTGCGTCAGTTTGTTGACACATTTTGATGGAAAAGATCGTCATTCACAGGGAGAATTGTTATGAAACTTGTTGCAAAAGCATTGATTATTGCCATGTTGGGCACATCTGTTACATTTACATCCGGTGTTGTTGTTTCGGGTGCCGCGGTTGCTGCACCCAAATCCTATTGCCGCGGCTATGCCGAACGCAAAGCCAATCGACGCGCCGAAAAACGTATTTTCAGTGGCGCTGCTTTGGGAATCGGTCTTGGCTTGCTGACGGGCGCAGTAATTGGCGGGAAACATGCTTTGACACGCGGTGCTTTTTTTGGAGGCATAGCGGGCACCGGATTGGGCGGTGTCAATGCCAGCAACAAGTGGCGCAAGAATTATCGCAAGGCTTATGCTTATTGTCGCAACGAATTGTAAATTGGGCTACAGGTTGTTTTGGGGGGTCGGACTTTCGTCCGGCCCCTTTTTCTTTGGAGTGGAACTAAAATGGATGTGCGGGTTGTGGGGGCAGGGCCTGCAGGATTGATGGCGGCAGAGGTGCTTTCTGTAGGCGGTGCGAAAGTGACGATTGTTGATCACCATCGTAGTCCCGCCCGGAAATTTCTGCTGGCAGGGCGCGGTGGGTTGAACCTGACGAACGCTGAACCGATGGACAGGTTCCTGACCCGCTATGGTGAGAGCCGCAGTTTGCTGGAAGCTGCATTGCGCGAGTATCCGCCAGTCTCGGTTGTCGAATGGTGTGAGAAACTTGGCATGCCGACTTTCACCGGAAGTTCGGGCCGGATTTTTCCAAAATGCATGAAAGCATCGCCCGTCTTGCGGGCCTGGTTGAGGCGGCTCGAGGAGCAAGGTGTACAACTCGAATCCGCCTCGGCCTGGAATGGCTTTGAAGGTGTGCCGACTATCCTTGCCATGGGGGGCGCAAGCTGGCCGGAATTGGGATCTGACGCAGCATGGGTGCCCCTGTTTGAAAAAGCCGGTGTGAAGGTCAATCCATTTTTGCCTGCAAATGGACGGCAACTTGTTCCGTGGACGGAGCATTTTTCTTCCCGTCACGCCGGGCAACCGCTGAAAAATGTCACCGTCACAGTTACTGGACATACCTCACGCGGCGAACTCATCATCTCGCGTGACGGATTGGAGGGAGGGGCGATCTATGCCTTGTCTGGTTTGTTGCGGCAGGCATCGCAAATCACCATTGACCTGAAGCCTGATCTTTCCATTGAGGAAATCAACACGCGGTTCAGTTGGCCGCGTGGCAAGGAATCACGCAGCAACTATTTGCGCAAACGTTTTGGGCTGACACCCGCCGCAATTTCCCTGATGTATGAAGCGAAGGCGGAAAGTCCAAAGTCTGTCGTGCTTTCAACAACCGGCCCGGCGGATATCCGACGCGCCATTTCATCAGCGGGTGGTGTGGCGTGGGACGAAATTGACGAGAATTTTCGTCTGAAGAAATTCCGCCATGTTTTCGTCGTCGGCGAAATGCTGGATTGGGATGCGCCGACGGGCGGCTACTTGCTGCAAGCGTGTTTTTCAACTGCGGTGAAAGCAGCGCGGGCAATGCTGGATTATTCTTCAACCCCGACCAGAAACAGCACCGCATAGTCCTGCTTGTCGCAGTTTCGTGAGCATTTACAAAATGAAAATGCCCCGGCGTTTGCACCGGGGCCTGTAGTTTTCCTGTGCTGAAACCTCAGCAGCAGTGATACCAACGGCCATTTGAAACAACTCTTTGCGTTCCGACTGAACAAGTTCAGAAATTCACCTGTATCCCCACCTCCGGCCTTCCACCTTCGCTAAGTAGCTTCGGCGGACGCAGTCGGCCACCTCCTCCCCGATGAAGAATCGGGTTGGAGGGCACTTGATGAATACTGGTCTGCAACTTCGCCCTCCAA
>JANOVS010000206.1:0-24797 GCA_031417515.1 Hyphomicrobiales bacterium | reverse complement strand
GAAATCCTCGGAGCGCCCGCTCCCGAGCATTACGTCTATGAACTTTTCCTCGACGACATCGGCCAGAAGATTTCAAAATCCAAAGGCAATGGTTTGACTATCGATGAATGGCTGACCTACGCCGATCCCAACTCACTGGCCCAGTTCATGTTCAACAAGCCACGCGAAGCTAAGCGGATGTATTTTGATGTGATACCGCGTGCGGTTGACGAATACGCCCAGTTCCTCGCAGCGTTTCCAAAGCAGACCGAAGCCAAAGACCAGTTGATGAATCCGGTCTGGCATATTCACGCCGGCATTCCGCCAATGCCAGAGTCTGGCGGCGTGACTTTTGCATTGCTACTCAATCTTGCTGCGGTCGCAAATACCGAAGACAAGTCTGTGATGTGGGCTTTCTTGCAGCGCTACATGCCTGAAATGTCGCCCGCCACGCACCCGCGTTTGGACTCACTCGTCGGCTATGCCATTCGCTATTACCAGGACTTCGTCATCACCGCCAAAAAATATCGTCTGCCCACGGATGAAGAAGCGACCGCCTTACGCGATCTGGCGGATCGACTGTCCACCTTGCCGGAAGGCACAAGCCCTGAAGACATCCAGAAATCCGTCTATGACATCGGACGGCGTGAGCCTTACACCACGACGCAAAAAGATGGCTCCGTTGGCGTGGCCCAAAGCTGGTTCAACATGCTTTATCAAGTGCTGCTCGGCGAAGAGAAAGGCCCGCGCTTTGGCTCCTTCACTGCACTCTACGGCATTGCCAACACCAAGGCCCTGATCGAAAAAGCCTTGCGCGGCGAATTGGTTTGATTCAAGTGGGTAGTATATCAAATTGTTTTTGCAATTGGAGAATGCAATGAAACCTGTTCGCTGGGGAATTTTGGGGCCAGGCAATATTGCGCAGAATTTTGCCGATGGTTTGGCAGAGGCACCATCTGGTTTGCTCACGGCGATTGCCAGTCGTTCGGCTGAGCGTCTTGCCAATTTCGGTGAACGCAACAAGATCGCGCCAGTAAAGCGCTACACAAATTATCAGGCCTTGTTGGCCGATGCTGACGTGGATGCGATTTACATTTCAACACCACACCCCTGGCATGCCGAATGGGCGATCAAAGCCATGCGGGCCTGCAAAGCTGTGCTGGTTGAGAAACCCGCAGGCATGAATGGGGCTGAAGTTTTGGCGATGACGGAGGTGGCCGAACAATGCGGCACTTTCCTCATGGAAGCCTTCATGTATCGCTGCCATCCGCAGATCACCCGGTTGCTGGATGTCATCGCGTCAGGCGAAATCGGCACGCTGCGCCACCTGAAAACCAGCTTTGGTTTCGCAGCATCCTTCGATGTAAAGTCCAGACTTTATGATCGCAACCTCGGCGGTGGTGGCATTCTTGATGTGGGCGGTTACCCCATGTCGCTGGCCCGTCTGGTTGCTGGTGCAGCCATTGGCCAACCCTGCGCTGAGCCGGTTGCCGTCAAAGGCGTCGGTATTGTGGGCAGAAGCGGTGTGGATGAGGTGGCCTATGCACTGCTACCATTTGCCAACGGATTTATCGCTGAGATCGCTTGCGCCATAACGAGGTCCATGGATAACCGCGCCATCATCACAGGCGACAAGGGCACAATTGAACTTGCCGATCCCTGGGTCCCCGGCCGAAATGCTGGCCCATCCGATGCGAAAATCATCATCACCGTTGATGGCAAAAGCCGCACTGAAGACATCACCAGCCCCCGGCAGCTATTCTCGTTTGAAGCAGAACTTGCAAGCCGTGCCATTGCAGCAGGCCACAAGCAGGCGCCCCACCCCGCCATGAGTTGGGCCGACAGCATTGGCAACAACAATGCCATGGATCTCTGGCGGGCTGAACTGGGCTATGCGACATTTGCCGAAGACCCGAAGCTTTGTCGCGTGTTACCTGCGGTCTTGCCTGCGGGATTGCCACAAATTCCCAAGATCAAAATTGCCGGACTTGCAAACCCCATCAGCCAGTTGGTCATCGGATGTGACAACAAGGATGACACCGCATCCGGCGCATTGGTCTGGGATGCCTGGATGGAAGCCGGTGGCAACGCCTTCGATACAGGCTTTGTTTATGGCGGGGGTCACCACGAAAAAGTTTTGGGCCAGTGGATTGCCAGCCGTGGTGTGGACAAACACGTGATCACCATCGTCAAGGGCGCACATACGCCTTACTGTCTGCCGGACGCCATTGCAGCGCAACTGGATATTTCACTGCAACGTTTGGGCCTCGACCACGCACCGGTCTACATCATGCACCGCGACAACCCGGAAGTTCCCGTGGGTGAGTTTGTTGATGCGTTGAACCGCTTGCAAAGAGCTGGGCGCATCGGGGCTTTTGGTGGATCAAACTGGTCCGTTGCAAGGCTCAAGGCCGCCAATGCCTATGCTGCCGAACAAGGCCTTGCACCGATGACCATTCTCAACAACAATTTGTCTTTGGCTGTGATGGAAAAGCCCGTCTGGGCCGGTTGCATCACATCAAATAACGCCGAAACCCTGGACTTCCTGGCCGCAAGCCAAACCACACATCTGAGTTGGTCGTCCCAAGCCCGTGGTTACTTCCTGCCCGAAGCCCTGCGGTCGCGCCTGCCTGCTGACACCAGTCCTGAAACTTGTTTTGGCAGCCCAGCCAATGCCGAGCGCCGACTGCGGGCTGAAAAGCTTGCCAAAAAATACGGCGTGTCCCCCCACAACATTGCAACGGCTTGGGTGCTGGCCCAAAACTTTCCTTCACTGGCCCTTGTAGGGCCCCGCAGCCCCGGCGAGATTGCATCAACACTGCCAGGATTGGCCGTGCAGCTGAGCATGGCGGAAGTCAAGTGGCTTAATTTACAACTGGACGCGGTTTGATAGTATGTGGTGATCTTAGTTTACACACATCCGTTGAACACCATCGCCCATAAAAATCGGGGAAACTGACCATGAGCCAATTTATCAACAATAAAGAAAATCTGATCACCGATGCAATCGATGGTTTCCTGCGCACCGCAAACGGGAAAATGGCGCGGCTCGATGGCTATCCCCATATCAAGGTTGTGGTGCGAACCGATTGGGACAAATCCAAGGTTGCTCTTGTATCAGGCGGTGGCTCGGGTCACGAACCGTCACACGCGGGTTTTGTCGGACGCGGCATGCTGACCGCTGCTGTGTGCGGAGAAGTATTTGCGTCGCCCTCGGTCGACACTGTTTTGGCAGGTATTCTCGCCGTAACCGGAGCGCCGGGGTGTTTGCTGATCTTGAAGAACTACACAGGTGACCGCTTGAATTTTGGGCTGGCTGCCGAACGGGCGCGGGCGCTTGGACTCAAGGTCAGTATGGTCGTCGTCGATGATGATATTGCGTTGCCGGATTTGCCAAGGCCACGCGGTGTTGCCGGTGCATTGTTCGTGCACAAGATTGCCGGAGCCTTGGCAGAGCAGGGTGCCGATCTTGATGCCGTGACGAAAGCCGCACACGACATCATTGAAAACGCAAAATCCATCGGCATGTCCCTCGACAGTTGCACGGTACCCGGCTCTCCCAAGGAAGATCGCATTGCTGCGGGCAAAGCCGAATTGGGACTTGGCATTCATGGCGAACCCGGTGTGGAGCAGGTGGCGTTCCTTGGTGCCCGCCAAGCCATGGCCATGGTTGTGGAGCGCTTGGCCAAAACCATCAAGCCAGGTCCCCATGTGGCCCTTCTCAATAATCTCGGCAGCACCACGGCCCTTGAAATGTCGGTGCTGGCGGGGGAACTTTGCAATTCAGCCATTGGCCCGCAAATCACCCACATGGTGGGGCCATCAGCCATGATGACTGCGCTTGATATGCACGGCTTTTCGGTTTCACTGTTGCCGCTGGAGGGTCGGGCTTTGGCGCGTCTGGAATCCCATGTTGCTCCCCGCGCCTGGCCAGGTTGCCAACCTGTTTCAGAAGTCCAAATTATTCCCATGCCGGAAGGGCTGAAGCCAACCCGGCCAACAGCATCAAAAGACAAAAAAACCGAAGCACTGGTTCGCCGGTGTTGCGAAATCCTGATTGCGGCTGAAGCCAAATTGAATGGGCTTGATGCCAAGTCAGGCGATGGCGATACTGGGTCAACACTCGCTACAGCTGGACGCGCCATGATCAAGGCGCTTGATCAGCTGCCCATGGCTGACTGGCCGCAGCTCTACCGCGCCATCGGCGCGGAGCTTGGCCAGACCATGGGCGGCTCGTCGGGCATATTACTGGCGATTTTCTTTACGGCAGCTGGTGATGCATCGGCAAATGGCGAGAACCACGTCAGCGCCTTGAAGGCGGGACTTGCGCGCATCAAGCAAGTCGGTGGCGCGGAACTTGGGGATCGCACCATGATTGACGCGCTTTCTCCTGCACTGGACGCTTTGCCCAAGGGACTTGACAAGGCCGCCGCCGCCGCCCGGATCGGTGCTGACAAAACTGGCAAGATGCTACGCGCCAACGCTGGTCGCGCCACTTATGTTTCCGAAAGTCATCTTGCCGGAAACAATGATCCGGGCGCCGAAGCAGTGGCCATATTGTTTGATAATCTCAGCCAGTCACTGGATTGAATCTAGCCCACCAAAATCCAGTTTTACAAACGTCGAATCTTCATGCAGTCTCGTTTGATCACAGGAGGCGGGCGTGACTGTCATGAATTGCGATATGGGCGAGGCTTTCGGGCTTTATAAAATGGGCGATGACGCAGGCATCATGCCGCTGATCGACATTGCCAACGTCGCCTGTGGATTTCACGCTTCGGATTTCAACCATATGCGGTCCACGGTGCGTTTGGCGAAAAGCCATGGCGTGAAAGTTGGAGCCCATCCGTCATTGCCAGACTTGCAGGGTTTCGGCCGCCGTGAAATGAAGATTGGCCGCGAAGAGCTCGCCAACTGCATCATCTATCAAGTGGGTGCGTTGAAGGGATTTCTCGAAGCCGAAGGCATGACGCTTAACCACATCAAACCCCATGGCTCACTCTATGGCATGGCCGCCCGCATGGAAGAGATGGCCCACGCGGTGTGCGATGCTGCCGATGTTTTCAAAGTGCCGTTGCTCGGCATGATCAATACATTTCACGAGAAAATCTATCCGGCACGCGGCCACAAATTCATTGCCGAGTTCTATACCGACCTCGACTATAATGATGATGGCGGCTTGATCATCACGCGCGAACATGATGCCAAAGACCCGGTTGACGCTGCGGCAAAATCGCTCCGCGCCATCAGGGAAGGCAAGGTGAAAAGCACGGGGGGCAAGGATGTTGCCGTGCGCGCCGATGCCATTTGCATCCACTCGGATACACCCAACGCCGTCGCCATTGCGCAAGCGGTGCGCGACGCCATCAGACCTTTTATCAAGCAAGCCTGAACAAAAGCAGGGACACCATGACCAAACACATTCTCTCACCACTTCCCGGAACCTTTTATCGAAAGCCTGCGCCTGACAAGCCCCATTACAAGGAAGTGGGTGACACCGTCGCGATTGGTGATGTCATTGGCTTGATCGAAGTGATGAAGTCCTTCAACGAAGTGAAAGCTGATCAGGCCGGGAAAATAATGAAGTTCATGACTGACAACGAAGAACCTGTCATGGCGGGTCAGCCGTTGCTTGAATTTGCCTAGGCGATGAACATCAAGAAGCTTCTCATCGCCAATCGCGGCGAAATTGCCGTGCGCATCATCCGCGCCGCCAAGGAGCTTGGCATCAAAACAGTGCAGGTACACAGCGCTGCCGATGTGGATTCGCTGGCCGTGAAAATGGCCGATGAAGCGGTCAACATTGGGCCGCCCCATGCTGCAAAGTCCTATTTGAGCATTCCCAATATTCTGGATGCAGCCAAACAAACCGGCGCAGATGCGGTGCATCCCGGCTATGGATTTCTGGCAGAAAATGCAGCTTTCGCTGATGCCGTTGAAGCAGCAGGACTGATCTTCGTTGGTCCCAAGGGCGATGCCATCCGCACCATGGGCGACAAGGTTGCCGCCCGCGTTGCCGCCTTGAAAGCCGGTGTGCCATGCGTGCCCGGTTCAGATGGTCGCGTTGATGATCACGAGGAAGCGAAAAAGATTGCAACTGCAATTGGTTTTCCGGTGATGATCAAGGCCGCAGCCGGCGGTGGCGGGCGCGGCATTCGCATTGCCCATGACATGCCAGAACTAGAAATCATGATGCCACAAGCCAGTGCCGAGGCGAAAGCCGCTTTTGGAGATGGCGGGCTTTATCTGGAAAAGGTGATTGAGCGGGCCCGCCACATCGAAGTGCAGATCATCGGCGATGGCAAACGCGCCATCCATTGCTTTGAGCGGGAATGCTCGCTGCAACGCCGCCGTCAAAAAGTTTGGGAGGAAGCCCCATCACCTGTATTGCCGCAACACGTGCGCGATAAGCTTTGTGCATCCGCCGTGGCGCTGGCTGAAGCCGTGAACTATCGCGGCGCGGGAACTTTGGAATATCTCTACGACGACCAAACCCATGGGTTTTATTTCATCGAAATGAATACCCGGATTCAGGTGGAACATCCGGTAACAGAGATGATCACCGGCATTGACTTGGTGCGGGAGATGATTTTGGTTTCTGGTGGTGCACCCTTGTCCATGAAGCAAGAAGATGTGCGCCTGCATGGCCATGCCATCGAAGTGCGGATCAATGCCGAAGACCCCGCGAGGAATTTCATGCCAGCACCAGGTACTGTGACGGCACTCACAGTGCCGGGTGGGCCGGGCACGCGGTTTGATACCATGCTCTATCAAGGCTATCAGGTGCCGCCGTTTTATGATTCACTGCTCGGCAAACTGATTGTCTGGGACACGTCGCGGGAACTCGCAATCAACCGAATGATCCGTGCACTGAATGAATTTCGCATTGAAGGTTTGGCAACCACAAAGCCCCTGCATCTGGCCCTCGCCGCTGATCCCGACGTGCGCGCCGGGGCCTTTCACACACGTTGGCTTGAGCCATGGCTTGAGCAAAATTTGGACAAACTGAATTCATGACCAGGGAAGCTCACACATGAAAACCAGATATTCCTACGGTGGCGACGAACACATTTTCGTTGAGTGCGACGAGGAGATGTCGCTTGATGCTTTTTTCAAAAGTCTGTCAATTACCACAGCAGTGAAGAAAGCCCGGATCAAGGGCGTCACCGAAATCTGCCCGGCCAATGCCTCATTCCAGATCAAGTTCAATCCCGATGTGATCAAGCCTGCTGACTTGATGAAGGAAGTGAAGACGATTGAGAAGTCGGCTGGCAAGGGCAAGTCACAGCTGAAAACGCGCATCATAGAAATTCCGGTGTTGTATAATGATCCGTGGACGCATGAAACCCTGATGAAGTTCCGCGATCGCCATCAGGACCCGAACTCAACGGACGTTGAGTATACCGCGAAAATCAACAACCTAGATGGTGTTGATGGTTTTGTGAAAGCCCATTCTGGTGCGCCGTGGTTTGTCTCCATGGTGGGTTTTGTGGCAGGCCTGCCGTTCCTCTATCAAATGGTGGAGAAACAACGGCAAATCCAGTCACCAAAATATCTGCGTCCGCGCACTGATACGCCGAAACTCACAGTGGGTCATGGCGGTTGCTTCGGCTGTATCTACTCGGTGCGCGGCGCAGGTGGTTATCAAATGTTCGGCATCACCCCCATGCCGATCTATGATCCCAGCCAGAAAATCAAATACTTGAAAGACTTCATGTGCCTTTTCAAACCGGGTGACATTGTAAAGTGGAAGCCGATTGACCGTGCCGATTATGACGCAACGGTTATCGCTGTGGAAAAAGGCAAGTTCATGCCGCGCATGAAAGACGTGACTTTCAAACTTGATGAATTCAAAAAAGACATGGATGGTTACAACGCAAAGCTGATGGGGGCACTCAATGGTTGATGCTGGGAATGGGGCCATTAAAGTGTTGAAGCCCGGACTTTCAACCACCGTGCAAGACCTCGGCCGCCCCGGATATTATCACATCGGCATTCCCATCTCTGGTGGCATGGACCGTTTTGCCTTGCGCTGTGCCAACCTACTTGTCGGCAACAAGGAAACCCTGGCGGTGCTGGAAGCGGTGTTCATGGGGCCGGAATTGCAGTTCACGGGCGCGGCCACAGTTGCCGTCACAGGGGCAGAACTCCTGCCAAAAGTAAATGGTGAAGCGCAGGCGACCTGGACATCTTTCAAAGTCAAGAAAGGTGATGTGCTGACTTTCGATTTTCTGAAAAAAGGTGCACGCGCCTACATCGCCATATCAGGCGGCATTGATGTTCCCGTGGTTTTGGGATCGCGCTCCACTTATACGCTTGGTGCGCTGGGTGGCTTCAATGGTCGCAAGCTTGCTGAAGGTGACAAGCTGAAAATCGGCAAGGGTCGCGCCGCCAAGGAAGGCCGCAGCATTCCCGAAAAACTCCGCCGTGGACCCGGCATGCCAGCCGAATTGCGCATGATTCCCGGTTTGTATTGGCATCGCATCACGGCAGAAGCGGGCAGGCATTTCCTTGAAGACACTTGGAAAGTTGCCCCCGAAGCAGATCGCATCGGCTATCGTTTCAAGGGCGGGCGCAAATTGGAGTTCGTTGATCGGGTGCCGCCGTTTGGCGCTGGGTCCGACCCATCGAATATCGTTGATGCCTGTTACCCCTATGGTTCCATCCAGGTGCCAAGCGGCACCGAACCCATTGTCTTGCACCGGGATGCGGTATCCGGCGGCGGTTATTTCATGGTCGGTGCGGTGATCTCGGCAGACATGGATTTGATTGGCCAATTGCAGCCACACACCCCTGCCAAATTCACCGAAGTTACGATGGCCCAAGCCTTGAAGGCGCGTAAGGATCGCGCCAAATTGTTGGAAGCCGTCCGCGAGAAACTGTAGCGATCAGGTCTTTTTGTCTTTATGCCGATAATCCTTGGGTGCCATGGCATAGGCGTTGCGGAAAGCGCGGGAAAACTGCGCTTGATCGCCAAAGCCAAACCGATAGGCAATTTCAGCCAGGCTCTGCTTGTTCGAACGATCTAGCAAAGCCTCACGCGCCGCCTCCAGCCGTTGATCCCTGATCCAGCTGCCCACCGTCTGGTTAGTGTCGCGGAACAGCTCATGCAGATAACGTGTTGAAATGCCGCAAGCCCTTGCGATGGATTCAGGATCAAGGTCTGCATCGCCGAGATTTTTACGAACGACACTTTCAATGCGCGTGAGATGCGCCTCGCGCACGGATGAAGTGCCCGTGGTCAGCGTACGCTCATCAGCCTTCAGGCCGAGAACCAGAAGATCAATGAGTTGTTTGCCTACGGTCTCGCGCACCTCAACATTCATCGCATCAAAGCGCAGGGGGATGAGATGCAGCATGTCGGTGAACAAACCACCCGCTCCTTCTGCCGCGTTGAACTGCATCGAACAAAACCGGTCAGGGGCCCGAAGCCGCAAGCCCAAAGCTTTCGCCTCAACTTTCATCACCCAAAGATCAGCAGGGTCGGCATGGGAAAACTCATAGGGTTCATGGCTGCGCTCCAGAATAAATCCGCCGGGGTTGCAGCGCACGTCCTTACCCGATTGCGAGAAAAAAATTTCAGATCGTGCCGGTACAGTCACCAAAAAATGCTCGTCCTGCTCAGCCCTGAAATGCTGCGGCAGCCGCCTGTATTGCAAGGCTTCCGAAGTAAGTCGTGAAAGTGAAACGCCCCCCAACTGCCAGTTCGAAAGCTCGCCCGTGAAAGCTGCAGGCTCCCGAAATTTCAAGTCGAGCGGAAAGTAAGTCGAAGCAATCGTCTCATGCCAAAAGCGCGAACGATCCTTCGGTGCAATCCCTGCGGTGGTCATCGTGGACTTCATGGAGCGAGACTAGAGCAGGAAATGGTCCTCTTGCAAGGACAGGGTGGGTGTTGGCTGGTGCCGCTTAGGTGACTCGAACACCTGACCCCATCATTACGAATGATGTGCTCTACCAACTGAGCTAAAGCGGCAAACCCATGGAATGGGGCGGGGGATAGACGGTTTTGGTTAACAATTCAACCCATTGCTTAAGCCGCATTATCATCGCTGCCAACACCCGGATCGTCCGGCAGAGGGCGACTGGTGATCGCTGGCTTTGTCGCATTCACATTCGACTCCGTGAGTAATCCTGCTGTTGTCTCTGTTACACCTCCTACATCCGGCCCGACAAGAAACACATCTCGAACGGGCAAAACGTCGTAGGGTACCCGCCACTGGCAGGGCACGATTTCTCCGGTGACCGGCGATACGGGCACCCAGCGCGTGCTGGCCACCCCATCTGAAACCCACAGCGGATCACGTGGCGCATGGATGGCCCGGGCCAGCCATTCGCGGGTGCGGCCTTTGTCCAGCGTCGCATCTTCGATTTGCGCCATCAAGGCGCAAACCCGTGCCTGTGGGTGGTCTTGTATATGACTTGCCAGAGCTGTCCGCGCCACATCAAAGCGCTGTGCGGCAATGGCCGCCCGCGCCAATGCCACCGCCGCCTCAAGATTTGTCGAAGGTTCACCCACGCCATCGCGCACCCGTTCAAATCGGGCTTCGGCATCTTCAGCACCGTGGCTGACAGCCATCAAGTCAGCGAGATCTGGATGGGGGGATTTCTCAAAAGTCATACGTAACAGCTTTGTTGCTTTGCGCGAACTGTCACGGGAGATCAGGATTCGCGCCAGAACTGCCGCAGCAGGCACCAGCGTTGGATCAAGATCATGGGCTTTGTTGGAAAGCTCAAAGGCCTTGTCGGCATTGCTGTCTTCAAGGCGCAGGGCTTCAGCTGCAAGCAGGGCCGCGCGTCGGAGTTTTGCCACATCTTTTTCCAGCAAACCTGATTTACCCTGCTGTTCAAGCGTCAGAGCGGCAGCTTCCCAAGATTTGCGCGCGGTTTGAACTTGCAAGACAGCTGCTGAAGCCCAAGGCAGGCGGGGGTTGAGGCTCAAGGCTCTTTCAGCATGGTGCAGCGCTGCCACCAAGTCACCAGCCGCACGGGCTTCCGAAAACAAACCGCGCAAACCGAAGACTTCGGTTTCTGGCGACTTTGCCATTTCAGCGAAGATGCGGCGCACATTTTCTTTGTCACCTTTCAATTGTGCCGCTTGCGCTGCCAGCACATTGACCAGAGGTTCGTCGGAAAGCGCATTGCCAGCCGTTGCCGCATGGCGGGCGGCCGACATGGCATCACCCGCACCAGCTGCAATGATACCTTTGGACAGGGCTTCGTAACCCTTGCGATGTTTGCGAAACCGCCAGAATTCCCGCGCCGCCCTTGGACTGCGCCAAACCTGCCGCAGCAGATTCCAGAGAAACAGCAACGCCAACAGGCTGGCCAGTAAAACTGCCACACCGAACAGTACGGACATTTTACTTTCACGGCCCAACCACAGGATGGTTACACTGCCCGGCCGGTCAGCCAGCCACGCAAAGGCCAATCCCAGCGCGACAATCAGTGCAAATCGCCAAATCAATTTGATCATCACTGTGCCTTTTGGCTGGCCAGTGTGCGCAGCACGCCGTCTTCAACCGACTGCAAAGCGCCTTCCAGCGAAATCCGAGCTGACGCGCGATCCAGCCATTGTTGCACGCCAATAGGTTTGTCACCTTCAAGTGATGCCAAGCTGGCAATGGCCCCTGCCAAGTCGCCAGAATCCGCCAAACTGGCCGCAGTGCTGGCAGCATTTGGCCAATCAGCTTCGCCAATATTGCGGATGGTGATCAAGCCCGAAATCGCATTCCAGGCCTGGGATAGATAACTGTCATCGCTGGACGCGGTTTCCACGGGTGGCAGTTTCGGCAAGCTTGCACCCAGTGCAGCCAATTCGCTAGCCAAACCCTTGGCATCCGGCAATCCGGCCTCGGCATGGGGTGCTAAAACTTCAAGCCCGGCAGCCGCAGGCACCATGCGCTGGATGCGTTGCAGTTCCGCCACAAAGCCCGTTCCCACAGCAATTTTAGCTTTCAGGTCAGCAAGACTTTGCGACAGCGTGGTGACATCAGGAGATTGGCCTTTCTGGGCTTTCAGGCTTTCCACGTCTTTTTCTAGCGCGGCCAACCGGGTCATTAATGCCGTTACAGCAGCGCCATCACCACTGCTGCCAACCGGGGCAACGGGAGCAATTTTGGCAAGATCAGAAACCTGCTGTCTGGTTTCAAGCAGACCACTTTCAAGTCCGGCAACCCGGCCGTCCGTCGCCACCAATCCATCGCGCAGTGTTGTCGCCACCGTGTTGATTGTGGTGGACTTGGTTTCGAGTGCATTGAGGTCGCCGCTCAGCTGCGTTGTCAAGCGCTCCAGGGCCAATACCTGTTCCTGCAAGGCCCCATTGGATTTTTCCAACACCACCGATCGATCAATCACCCCAGTCATGCGGTTTGATGGATAATAATCTGAAACAACATCACGATACAGCCAGCCGCCGCCGACACCTGCCAACAGCAGCGCCGCCAGAGGCCAAATCCAGCGTGACTTTCGTCTGGTCGATGATTGATTCGTTTGGGGCGAAGAAATGTCGTCCCGTTCCATCGTCACCTGGTCAGGATCAAGATCAATAATTGTGGCGTTGTCATGCGAGTCAGCGGTCATGGTGCGGAGGGGCCTATTCTGCTTTCAGCCTTCAATCAAGGGCCTGATCATGAAGGTCCAGAAGCTGCAACATGGCGTTTTCATCCGGTGCAGCGCTCAAGATTTTGCGCCAGCTTTGCGGCAGTGCTGCGGCAACATTGGCCGAGAGGCAGAAATGTTGAAGTTCTGCAACGTCGGCAGCCAGATTTGCCAGCGCCACTTGCTGTGCCCATAGCTTGGCCGATCGCGGCGAATAGAGCATCACGCCATCAGCACCTTCGCAAAATTGCGCCAAACCCTCAACTCTGCACGGTTGGGCATCATAAGCAATTACGCGGGAAACCACAAAGCCCTGGGTTTTCAGTTTGCCCTCAAGATCACCTGTCGTCTCTGAACCCGAGAGATACAGAATCGGACCATTTTCAGGCTTTGCCTGTTTGACGATGGTGCGCACCAGGCCTTCCACATTGCCCCCCTTGTCATGCACATGATCAAAACCATGGCGGCGGGCTTCCAGTGCTGATTGCGGTCCAATGGCAAAAAACGGCAGGTTTTTGAAGGCGGCAAGATCAGCTTGTGCCAACAGCCCATTGGCACTCGACACACATAGCGCCTGGAATGGCAGATCGGGGATCACCACGGCATCTCGTGCCTTGATGGCCAGCAGCGGCACAATCACCGGCTCATGGCCAAGGCTTTCCAGTTTGGCCGCCAAGGCGCCTGAATCTTCGAGCGGACGTGTCACCAGCAGTTTCATGCGTAACGCAACTTGTCTCCACCCGATTGTTTAACCCGCTCGCCCGCCTCTCGGCCCATGGCAATGGCATCCTCTTTTGCACTATTGGCAGAATGTTCGAAAACTGCTGTCCCATCAAGTGTCAATGCATGGCCGCGAAATTCCACACCATTGCCGCTCACCACAGCGTGCCCGGCAATAGGGGTTCGGCACGATCCTTCAAGCACGGCAAGGAAGGCCCGCTCACACTGGATGGCCGACCACGAATCAGCATGATTGATGGCTTCCAGCAGGCCGCGCATAAGATTATTGTCAGCCTTGATTTCAATGCCAATGGCCCCTTGCGCCACGGCAGGCAGCATTTCGTCCATGCTCATGATTGTCGTGATGTGCCGCGAAAGTCCAAGCCGGTTGAGGCCCGCACAAGCCAGAAAAGTTGCATCGGCCACACCTTCATTCAACTTGCGCAACCGTGTGTCGACATTGCCGCGAAATTGCACGGACACAAGATCGGGCCGCAACCGCAAGGCTTGGGCATTGCGCCGCACGGAGGACGAGCCAAGTTTTGCCTCCCGTGGCAAAGACTGCAAATTCTTGGCGGACAAACTGATGAAAGCATCCCGCGCATCTTCGCGGGGCAAAATGGCGGCAAAATCCAACCCGGCTGGAACGATGGCTGGCATGTCCTTCATGGAATGCACGGCAATATCGATGGTCCCCGCGTGCAGGGCTTCTTCGATTTCCTTGGTAAAAAGCCCCTTGCCGCCAATATCGGCAAGTGGTCGATCAGTGATGCGATCACCCGTCGTCACAATCTTCACAATCTCGATGGCTTGCGGATCAAGTCCATGGGCCGCAACCAATCGGTCACGGGTTTCATGGGCCTGGGCCAGGGCGAGGGGTGAACCTCTTGTGCCGATGCGAAGCGTGGTCATTTGCATGTTCCGGTAGCTGAGTGCTACAGCGGCCATTAACGAAGTCAAACAGAATTTAAAACTGGCAATATATGAAGCCTCACTCCACGATTTTAGGCATTGAAACTTCCTGCGATGAAACCGCCGCCGCCGTGGTGCGCCGAAACCATGATGGCAGTGGCGAGATTCTCAGCAATATCGTGCTCAGCCAAGTCAAGGACCATGCACCCTATGGCGGCGTAGTGCCAGAAGTGGCGGCTCGCGCCCATATCAAGCATTTGGACAAGTTGATTGCCAAAGCCTTGGGCGATGCCAAAACCGAAGTTTCCGTTCTTGACGCCATCGCCGCAACCGCAGGACCGGGGCTTTCTGGTGGTTTGATTGTTGGCCTGAGCATGGCAAAAGGCATGGCGCTGGCCAGAGGCTTGCCGTTTCTCGCCATCAATCATCTGGAAGGCCATGCGCTCACGCCGCGTCTGCTGGGCGATTTGCAGTTTCCCTATTTGCTGTTGCTGGTCTCTGGCGGGCACACGCAATTCCAGTTGGTACGCGGCGTTGGCGACTATTTGCGACTTGGAACCACGATAGATGACGCTTTGGGCGAGGCCTTTGACAAAACGGCAAAACTCCTGGGCCTCGGCTATCCCGGTGGCCCCCAAGTGGAAGCCTGTGCGGCCAAGGGCAATGCCAAGCGTTTTGATTTGCCGCGTCCCTTGAAAGGCCGGGCGGGCTGCGATTTTTCTTTCTCCGGCCTTAAAACCGCCGTGCGTGAAGTTGCCCATGGATTGGGCAACCTGTCAGATCAAGACCGCGCCGATCTTTGCGCCAGTTTCCAGAAAGCCGTGGGCGAAACCATGGACGACCGCTTGCGCAACGCCTTCGCCATTTTCCGCGAACATTGTCCCGACACGTTGACGCCGACGCTGGTTGTGGCAGGCGGCGTGGCGGCCAACAAGCTTTTGCGGGCCACGCTCGAAACCACCGCGAATAGCCATGGGTTCAAACTTTCAGTGCCGCCATTTAATCTGTGTACGGATAATGCAGCGATGATCGCCTGGGCCGGTGCTGAACGGCTGGCACTCGGATTGACTGACAATCTTGAAGCGCCTGTCCGCCCGCGCTGGCCCCTCGATACGGTGTCAGCACCAGCCTATGGTTCAGGCCGTTTGGGTGCCAAGGCATGAGGCAAGGCATGAACAAGAAAATTACGGTTCTGGGCGATGGCCACTGGGGCAGGGCGCTTGCCGCGATTGCCAGGGATTGCGGCCACGACGTTGCGATTTGGAGCCACAAAGCCCCTGATGAAACTGCCGTCACAAAAGCCGACGCCCTGATCATTGCCGTGCCCGCCCAAGCCATCGGCGAAGTGTTGCGAGGCTTGACGATTTCCCAAGGCACGGCCCTCATCATTACAGCAAAAGGCATTGAGCGCGGCAGCTTGCGCTTCATGCATGATGTTGTCAGCGCTGCCGCACCCCAAGGCGTTCCCTATATTTTGTCTGGCCCCAGCTTTGCCAGTGACGTGCAGAAGAAACTGCCCACGGCTGTTACCTTGGCCGGGCCTTCGCTTGAAGCGACAACAGCATGGGCCAAAGTTTTGTCCCTGCCGAACTTCCGCATCTATGGCTCCGATGACCTCATGGGTGTGGCGCTTGGCGGATCGCTCAAGAATGTATTGGCCATTGCCTGCGGCATATCAGACGGGCGCAAGCTTGGTGAAAGCGCCAGAGCTGCCCTCATCGCCCGTGGCTTTTCCGAACTGCAGCGCCTCGGCAACATTCTGGGTGCCAGACCAGAAACCCTGATGGGACTTTCTGGATTGGGTGATTTGTTGCTTACCTGCTCAAGCCCCCAATCGCGCAACTACGGTTTTGGCCTCAGGGTCGGACAAGGCCAAACAATCAGCGAAGCACTATCAGCTGCAAATGGCGTTGTTGAAGGCGTTTATTCAGCTGAAGCTGCTGTGGCACTGGCCAGTCGCCACGCTGTTGACATGCCGATCAGCCGCGCCGTTCATGCCGTCGTTGATGGTGGGGCCACGCCGCAAGATGTGATATCCGCCTTGTTGGCCAGGCCTGTTGGCCATGAATTTGTATCAAAGGAAAAATGAAATGCTGTTTGCCCTGATTTGCGACGACAAGCCTGCCAGCCTTGAATTACGCCTGAAAGTCCGCGCTGAACATCTCGCGTTCCTTGGCTCCCTCGGCTCCGCCATGAAATTTGCCGGCCCCTTCACTGATGATGACGGAAGCCCGGTTGGCAGCCTCGTGGTGATTGAATCCGACAACCGCGCCGCAGCCGAAACCCTTGCCGCACAAGACCCCTACGCCAAGGCAGGCCTGTTTCAATCCGTCACCATCCGCCCCTGGAAATGGGCGTTGAAAAATCCGGAAGCTACCTGATGAAATATTGGCTGTTCAAATCCGAGCCCGACGTCTTTTCCTGGGACATGCTGAAAGCCAAAGGCCAGGCCGGAGAAGAATGGACCGGCATCCGCAACTATCAGGCCCGCAACAACATGCGCACCATGGAACTGGGCGACAGGGGCTTCTTTTATCATTCCAACATCGGCAAGGCAGTGGTGGGCATTGTCGAAGTCTGCATGCTCATACATCCTGATTCCACCGCCGATATCCCTGCATGGGAATGCGTTGATATCCGCGCCGTGGCGGACTTGCCAAAATCCATGACACTTGATGAAATCAAACTGGTGCCGGAATTGAAAGACATGGTGCTGGTGAAAAACTCGCGCCTCTCGGTTCAGCCTGTGACGGGTGAAGAGTGGCAGGTGATTTGTCGGTTGTGTGGGTTGAAAGCACAAACAAGGTGAACCACCCCCTCCCGGCTTCGCCGTACTCCCCCGGCCAAGAGGCCGGGGGAGAAAAATCATCTTCTCCCTCGGCCTCTTGGCCGGGGGAGTACCCCGAAGGGGGGAGGGGGTGTTGATGACAATTTCCGACCCCGCCGCCTTTATCCTCCACAACACCACACTCCTCCCCGTTCCCCTCGTTCCAGAAATCCACCTCCACCTCGCTCATGAAGCGGTTCCCCTCTGGCAAAAAACCGAAGATGAATTGGGCGAGATTGGCCTGCCACCTCCCTTCTGGGCCTTCGCTTGGGCCGGGGGGCAGGCACTGGCCCGTTATGTCATCGACAACCCTGAAACCGTGCGCGGCAAACACGTCCTCGATCTTGCTTCAGGTTCCGGCCTCGTTGCCATTGCCGCCATGAAAGCTGGCGCCGGGGATGTGCTTGCTGCTGACATAGACAAAATTGCCTTTGCTGCCATTTCACTCAATGCGATTCATAATCAAGTTGAAGTATCCGCCACCACGGATGATCTGCTTGAGACGGTGGTTGAACATCTTGATGTCATACTTGTCGGTGACCTGTTCTACGAAAAATCTATTGCATCAAGATGTTATGACTGGCTTTTCAAAGCTGGACAAAACGGCGTTCTGGTCCTCATCGGCGATCCCGGCCGCAGCTACCTGCCGAAAGACAAACTTGTGAAAATCGCCGAATACAACGTCCCCGTAACCCGCGATCTGGAAGATGCCGAAATCAAGCGGACAGCAGTGTGGCGGCTGGCCTAGTGGCTATTGGAATACGGAGATGCCGTGAACCTTTCCTTCTGCATTCACTTCGATGAATCCGTCTTTTGTTTCATAATAGTCGTAGCAATTGTCCTTCTTGCCCTGTGGAAAACACAGGGTGTCATTTTTAACCACATACTTGGCGTTGGCTTTTCCTTCTTTAGCGCCAAACATGTATTTGCCGGTGGACTTCTTCTTCTTTAGATCCCATTTTACATCAGCAATTAATGGTCCCCCAAAGTCAAAAATCTCAACGATGATGCGCTTGCCCTTTACCAATTCAAGCACGCGGGTGGCATCAATCTTTGGGAGGCCGGGCGGAAGTGGTGGGTCACTTGGAAGTATGACATTGGTTCCAAGGACTTTGCCATTCTTGTTCACGTCAAACAGCGTATCTCCAGCGCGATAAATAAAAACGCAGCGGTCTTCCTTGTTGTTGATGGCGCGTTGACAAGATTGATCACCCTTGATCCAAGTCTTGAACCGGAACAGCCCCTTGTTCTCGTTGTTCCAATAGGAGGTACCAAAGACCAACTTATCTTTAAAAAGGTAGTAGACGGTTCCTGTCAAGGTGGCATCGAATTCTTTGTTGTCAAAACTGACGCGGGTACCATGAAGGGCCAGGATTTCTGCGGCAGAAAGCTTCTTCGCGTTTGTCGGCAGCGAAGTTTCCGCGACGGCAGGCAAGCAGGCAAACAGCACTGCACAAAAAGTAACGAATAAGCGGCTCATGTCGTACTCCTTTGATCTGTCACTTGTTCTGGAAAATTTCATGATAAAGTAGCGCAATCATTTCGGATTAGTCAATATCCAACATGGTCGAACCAATTGCAGCAAAAAAAAATTGCGCCAAAATCTGGACCTTTCGCTGAATCAAGCGGACGTCTGTGTGGCGGCTTGCTTGCGTTCCGTATTGTTGAACCACAGCGCCAGCATCAAAATGCCAAGTGAGATCCACAGCCACATATCCGTGCCACCACCAAAGAACACCGAACCAATGATCACCGCAGCAGGCGTGGATACATAGGTCGCCTGAACCGTATAGACGGCACCCTTCTGGGTGATCAGCGTGAAGTAAACCACCCGCTCCACCACCCACATCAGGCTGACCGCCGCCAATACCCAATGCTGCGCAAAACTCGGATTTCCCACCGCAGCAAATGGCTCGAACAGTAACAAAAATGGCAGTATGGTCAGCCCCGACCACAGGCTTTCAAAGGCCCCGGCTTGAATTGTATCAGCGCCTTTTGGCCAAGCGTGTGCAGCAAATGTGTTGTACAGGCAATAAAGCATGGGAACCGAAATCGAAGCCACGAGCCACCAGGATACATTCCCTGTCAACGTGCCTTCGCGTGACAAAACCAACACCAAGGTTGAGAGAAATCCAAGTGCAATGGCAACCAGTCTGCGTGGCGAAGAATCCTCTGTGCCCGTGGCCAGCGCAAACAGATAGTTGAAAAATGGCGACATGGTTATGACGATGGCCAATTCCGTTGGTGGCACATGGGCAGCCAGATAAAGATTGATGCCAAAGGGGATATTCATCAAAACCGCACAGCCCAAGCCATAGACAACCAACCGGCGATCTATTTGGCGGAAGCCTGAGCGAATAAACACCATGATCAACATGAGAAGTCCCACAGCTATTCCCGTATAGAAAACCGTATGGGTCACTGGCATGTGAATGATGCTGAGATGCTTGTAAACGCTCGGCGATACGCCCCAGAACAACCCCAGCAGCATGAAATACAGAAAATGATTGGGGGATTTCATCAATGACCGCTTGGATAGAAGTGAATTTCCACGTTATACCGGAAGCAAGCAATAAATCGCTGCAAAAAGCGACGGAACGGAAGGGAATAATGATGTCCGACAAAATTTACCCAGTACCCGCAGCCTGGAAAAAAAAGGCCCATGTGGATGAAGCGGGCTATCAGAAGATGTATGCCGAATCCGTCAAGAACCCCAACAAGTTCTGGGCCAAACAAGCCAAACGCATCGATTGGTTCAAGGCCCCCACCAAGACCAAGAACACCTCGTTTGACTACGACAATGTTTCGATCAAATGGTACGAAGACGGCGTCACCAACGTCTCCGTCAACTGCATTGACCGCCATCTAAAGAAGCGTGCCAACCAGACCGCAATCATCTGGGAAGGCGACAATCCCTACGATGACAAGAAAATCACCTACCGCGAATTGCATGAACATGTCTGCCGTCTCGCCAATGTGATGAAGAAACATGGCGTCAAAAAAGGCGACCGCGTTACGCTTTATATGCCGATGATTCCTGAATCCGCCTATGCCATGCTGGCCTGTACCCGCATCGGCGCCGTGCATTCCATCGTCTTCGGCGGCTTCTCGCCAGAGAGTCTCGCAGGCCGCATTGAAGATTGCGGGTCGCATTTTATCATCACAGCCGATGAAGGCCTGCGCGGCGGAAAAAAGATTCCCCTGAAAGCCAACACCGATGCCGCCCTCACCAAAACCGGATCAACCGCCAAAGTATTGGTGGTTCGTCGCACCGGAGGCGCCGTCCAATGGCAGGAGGGCCGCGATCTCTGGTACCACGAAGAAATGGCGTCGGTGAAACCCGACTGCAAACCGGAGAAGATGAAAGCCGAAGATCCACTGTTCATCTTGTACACCTCAGGCTCCACCGGAAAACCCAAGGGCGTGTTACATACGACAGCAGGCTATCTGGTCTATGCCGCGATGACCCATCAATATGTCTTCGACTACCATGATGGTGATGTCTATTGGTGCACGGCCGATGTGGGCTGGGTCACGGGTCACAGCTATATCGTCTATGGCCCCCTCGCCAATGGTGCCACGACGCTGATGTTCGAAGGTGTGCCGAATTATCCGAATGCCTCTCGCTTTTGGGATGTGATCGACAAGCATCAGGTCAATATTTTCTACACCGCACCCACCGCCATTCGCGCCCTCATGCAATTGGGGGATGCTCCGGTGAAACGCACCTCGCGCAAATCCTTGCGGCTGTTGGGTTCCGTCGGCGAACCCATCAACCCCGAAGCCTGGGAATGGTATCACCGCGTCGTCGGTGATGATCGTTGTCCGATTGTTGACACCTGGTGGCAAACCGAAACTGGCGGCATTCTGATCTCGCCATTGCCGGGTGCCACAAAATTGAAACCGGGATCAGCCACCAAACCCTTCTTTGGCTGTCAACCCGCACTTGTCGATGACAAGGGTGCCATTCTCGAAGGGGCCGCATCCGGCAATCTGGTGATCCTCGATTCATGGCCCGGCCAAATGCGCACCGTCTATGGCGACCATGATCGTTTCGTGCAAACCTATTTCTCCGCCTACAAGGGCATGTACTTCACCGGCGACGGCTGCCGCCGCGATGCCGATGGTTACTACTGGATCACCGGCCGCGTCGATGACGTGCTGAATGTTTCCGGCCACCGCTTGGGCACCGCAGAAGTCGAAAGCGCGCTGGTCTCCCATCCACAAGTCTCGGAAGCCGCCGTCGTCGGCTATCCCCATGACATCAAGGGCCAGGGGATTTATTGCTACGTCACCCTGATGGTCGGCGAAACCCCATCCGATGATTTGCGCAAAGAACTGGTCAATCATGTGAGAAAGGAAATCGGCCCCCTGGCATCACCCGACAAAATCCAGTTCTCGCCGGGCTTGCCCAAAACCCGATCCGGAAAAATCATGCGGCGAATTCTACGCAAAATCGCCGAAGATGATTTTGGTGCACTGGGCGATACATCTACGCTGGCTGATCCGGCGGTGGTGGAGGATTTGATTGAGAATAGGCAAAATAAAAAGACTTGACGGTCATTTATAGAAATATTACGGTAGTTTAGTTATTATTAATAAGATAACATAAGGTGTATATAAATGGATCCTCGCCGAAATCCATATTCTCCGGGTGCTGGCACTCAGCCACCTGAATTGGCAGGACGCGACGAGATCATCGAGCGAGCGGCAATTGCGCTTGACCGTATTCGTGCCGGTCGAAGTGCGAGAAGTTTCATTTTGTATGGCCTGCGCGGGGTGGGTAAAACCGTACTCCTCAACCGCATTAGAATTGAAGCAGAAGCTCGAGGATTTTCCACAGTACATATCGAAGCTCCAGAGAACCGCTCGTTGCCTGCTATATTGGCACCGAATTTACGCTCATTGCTTTTGCGATTAAGTGTGAAGGCCAGGTCCAAGGACATCGCCGAGCGTGGACTAAGGGCTGTTGCAGGGTTTGCACGGGCACTAAAATTTAAATACCAAGACATAGAATTTGGAGTTGATTTACCCAGCGAGCCGGGTCTGGCCGACAGTGGCGATTTGGAATTTGACCTCAAAGATCTGTTCGAAGCGGTGGCCAATGCAGCAGCACAAAACCAAACCGCTGTGGTGCTGTTCATCGACGAGCTGCAATACATAAAAGAAGAGCAATTGGAAGCCCTCATTACCGCATTGCATAGTGCATCCCAAAAGCAACTGCCGATAACAATCGTAGCTGCCGGGTTGCCGCAACTTCTGGGTCAGATGGGAAAAGCAAAATCCTACTCAGAGCGGCTGTTTGAGTATGCAGAAATTGACAAATTGCCAACAGAAGCAGCGACGGCGGCTCTGGTAAGACCTGCTGAAGACGAAAACGTTTCGTTTGAACCCCAAGCCGTACAAAACATTCTGGAACAAACGCAAGGCTACCCTTATTTTTTGCAGGAGTGGGGAAAACATGCATGGAACACTGCAGACGGTCAAGCCATAACGCGGAATGACTCTGTCAATGCAACACCAAGTGCGATTGCCGAACTTGACGCTGGCTTTTTTCGTGTGCGTTTTGATCGGCTGACACCGAGTGAAAAACAATATATGCGCGCCATGGCTGCACTTGGCCCAGGACCACATCGGTCTGGGGACATTGCCACCAAACTCGGAAAAAAGGTGACGACCGTAGCGCCAGTGAGAAACACATTGATTGCCAAAGGGATGGCCTACAGTCCGGCCCATGGTGACATCGCTTTCACTGTTCCAATGTTTGACCAGTTCTTGAAGAGAATACTTCCGATTTGAATCGGCAACACTATTGCAACCCTTCAATAAACCGCCGCTCCGCCGCAAAATCCGCCGCGCCAAAATCATTGTGTCCCCGGCCTTTGCGCAAGACGAATTGTTTGGCAGAGGTCACTGTTTCAAACAGGCGCTCACCAAACTTCAAGGGAATAGTCTGGTCCATATCGCCGTGTTGCGAAAGCAATGGTGCCCTGACGCGGGCTGCGTGGGGCAGCGTGTCAAATCGATCATGGATTAACATGTCAACCGGAACCCACCAGTAACGATGCGCCGCAACATCAACGATGGAAGAATATGCCGCCATCAAACTTAAACCCGCAACCGGGCGTTCGGCGGCAACATAAACCGCCAGCCCCGTTCCCAGCGATTCAGCCACCAGCACAATTTTTTCTCCCGCCGGTTGATGTGCTGCCAGCCAGTCAAAGGCCGCCAAGGCGTCAATCTTCAATCCGGCTTCCGTCGCTTCACCGGAACTTTTGCCAAAGCCGCGATAGTCAAAAAACAAAATGCCGTAACCCTGCGCGGCATAAAGTTTCCATCTGCTTTGGCGTCGTGAAAGTGTGCCGCTCTTGCCATGAAAAAACAGCACCGTGGGTTTGCCCGCATTAGCTTGCCGATACCAACCCATAAGCCTCTCGCCATCCGGAGTGGCAATCAACACTTCCTGCGCGTCTGAAATTCCGACTGCAGCAGGGGACTGGTAGTTTTTGCCTGGATTATACAATAGTGTCCGCTGCATGGCATAAAGCCCACCGACAGCCGAAAGATAGCCCAGCACAGTTAACAAGACAGCCAACGACAATATTTTTCGCGGTGAAAACCTGCCCATCAATTTCAAACCAAATTCGCCGTCTGTTGTTACCACATCATGGCATTTCCCGTGCTAGGACGCAGCAACCATGCATGAGTTGAGTTACCAGTTTACTGCACCACTTTGGGTCTACAAGGGCAAAGGCGCTTGGCACTTCATCACATTGCCGAAAGCCGCCGCCGATGAAATTCGCTTTTTCAACTCCCATGCCAAGGGTTTCATGCCAATCGCCGTTGTCGCCAGCATTGGCGCAACCACATGGAAAACTTCCGTATTCCCCGATTCAAAATCCGGTTCCTTTGTACTGGCCATCAAGAAAGACGTGCGCAAGGCCGAGAAACTGCAAGCCGACGCCATGGTGGAGGTGAAACTTCGGGTGCCTGTGCATGGCTGAAAAAAGCAATTTTTTGGCGATGCGCCGGTTTGCCACAAATCAGCCAAGAGCTTGCGCTTAAGAAATGGCATGAACCGCCGCCATCTCCTCGGGCTTGCCGCCCTCAGTTTACTGCCAACCCCCGCTTTCGCCGCCAAACGGAAGCGAACCTATGAGGGGGCTTTTGAGGTAGAATTTGATACGCCGGAGCGGGCGGGAACTCTGATCATCAATACGGACGACCGGGCGCTCTATTACGTCTATGGCGATGGCACCGCCATGCGCTACGGCGTGGCCGTGGGTAAAGCGGGTTTTGACTGGGCAGGAGTTGCCAAAGTTGGCCGTAAAGTTGAATGGCCGCGCTGGACGCCGCCCAAGCAAATGATTGAACGCAAACCGGAATTGGCCAAATGGGCATCTGGCATGCCGGGTGGACCAGAAAACCCCTTGGGAGCCCGGGCCATTTACCTGTTTGCCAATGGCCGCGACACGCTTTTTCGAATTCACGGCACCAACGAGCCGTGGTCCATTGGCAAAGCCGCTTCATCCGGCTGTATCCGCATGTTGAACGAGGAAGTGGCAGAACTTTACGACCGGGTGAAAATTGGAACCAAAGTCATTGTTTTATAAAGGTACTCTACTCCGCCTACTTCACAACCCGAAAATCCACGGGTTTGATGACGCGGAAATTGTCGGTGACTGAGTCGCGGTATGCGCACCAGTTTTTGGGAACCTCGCGGGTGAGGAAGCTCATGGTTTTGTGTTTGAAGGTGCGGAAG